>JBAPOM010000314.1:0-10271 GCA_049279635.1 Candidatus Acidiferrales bacterium | reverse complement strand
GTGTTAGACTTAGCCGAATATAAATATCAATGCCTCTTGAACTCATAACAGCAGACGATCGCATCGTCGCCGTTCGTTTAGCGGGGCAGGAGTTTGATTGTGAACCCGAGACCGGCGAGGCGAACATTCCTAAAAGACTGTTGCACGGCTTCCGACTATCGGAGATACCCGCTGGCCTGATCATCAAGCCCGTGGAATCCATCTCGAACGGAACAGTTGAAATCCGAAACGATACGGCCATTAGCCCCTTTGTCGAGGGCTGCACGAACGTTTTTGTGGAGGTTATGGAAAGGCGTCGACATTGGGATGGCGACATTGGGCTGACGCCTTACATTGAGGCTTTTCGCTCGGCGGTTCGCGAGCGCGAAGATACCAAGGAAGTGGATTTTCAGGATGACGGTGATTACGTTTCCCTGACCTACGAGATTGAGATTAACGAAGATCTGGACATTAGAGACGCGATTAAAGATGTCGAAGCAACGATTCAGGAGGTAGCGGAACGGACCGGGCAATTGGCTAATCGATTGGAGGATGGTCCTACGGGCCTGCTTGATCGAAGGAGCTTTGATCTCGACTTGGCCTATGCTCTGCGACGCCCGCTCTCTGAGGTGGGCTTGACCTTAGTCGATTTGGACCGTTTTAAGCGGGTGAACGACAAATTCGGTCATCTGGTTGGCGATCAGGTACTTCGCGAGGTGGCTCATGTTCTCTCTATGGAGGCTAAGAGCAACGGAGGTTGGGCGTATCGGTATGGCGGAGAGGAACTAGCGGCCATTCGGGTAGGTTTCGATAGAGACAGCCTTGCAGCGTTTGCGGAACGTATAAGGCTGGCGATTCGAAATATTGTCATCAGCGAAGTACCCTCATTGAGAGTCACCGCAAGTATTGGCCTCGCGCTCTCCCCACACGATGGGCAGAGTGCGCCGGACCTATTCAGACAAGCGGACAAGGCTCTATATAGGGCAAAAAGGGACGGAAGGAACTGCGTTAGAGGTTCCTGGCTAAGTGGTAAACGTCGGGACCGGTCTCCTTTCTTGGTTTGGACGGCAGTCGTAGTGCTGGCGGTGAGTGGGCTGCTCGCCTTAGTTGCTTCGGGAATTCGCACGTACCTGGGCCGAAGTAGACCAGCAAATGAACCCGCAGAGCAACATATTGGAACCAATTCTGTCCAAGCTCTTCGCGTTCCGGGTCCGATGTCAGGAAATTCCACGCAGGTCTCATTTACGACGTCCGGCAGAGGCATTCAGGAAATTACTCTCGGTGTTCATCCGACGAGGATTTTTGTCGAACCGCCCGGTATCGCACTCTCCGAAGTAGACCTCCCGAAATCCTTAAATATTCAAGGCCAAAAAGTAGTGTTATCGAAATTCACTTCCAGAGGATTCACTGTTGAGACAAATTCAGAAGGCATAAAGCTTAGGGTGTCTGTTCTGGAGGCTAGCGAAGATCAAGGCAAACGTCAGCCTTTTCAGTCGCCGAACGAGTCATCGGCCGCGTATTCCGCGATCGGAGCCTTAAGCGTCTTGGGGTGGCAGGTGCAACCCGGCGAAGGGAATCGGCTACAGTTTTCCGACATATACAAGCATATCTCGCTGCGGCGGTCGGCTCCGTATTTTTGCGCTATGGACAGACCGTTTAACGTCGACATCGTTGGCGCGCGAAGTCTGGACGGGGTTGGCGAGCTCCGAAACGCCAAGAATCTTACCAGGCTTGAACTGAACGCAGCAGAAATTACTGACCTTTCAGAAATTAAATATCTCCGCAATCTACAGGTATTCGTAATGGGCCAAACGGCGGGGCACATTTCGGATCTCAGCCCATTGAAAGATTTGACCAACCTAACGGAGCTCGGCCTAGATTCGCCGGCCATACGCGATCTAACACCGATTCAGAATTTAACGGGAATCACAATTTTATCCATCGGAGGAACCCAGGTGAGCGACATTTCCCCCCTCCGCAATTTTCATCGTTTATCTTCACTCAATTTAGGCGGCGCTCCGGTTTCGGATTTGTCACCGCTGGGGAGTATTTACACACTGACAAGTTTGCAGATGACCGGAGCCGAGATACCGGCCTTAGTGACGCTTGTTCATGAGGAGAATTTGAAAAGCCTTTCGATATACGCGCAACAAACGACTGTTGACCTGTCGCCAATAGCAGGGCTGTCAGGACTCGAAACGCTTGACCTCAATTTCTTTGGTACTCGAACCTTCGATGTTTCGCCAGTGCAACGCTTAGAGAAATTGAAGAGCTTGTCGATCGACGGTAACGGCTTTGACTACTTTTCGTCTGTGGGCGGTTTGGCCGCTATTGGAGCACTGACCAACCTGGAAAAACTGAAAATCTTCGGCGTTCAGATAACCGATTTGAATTTTGCGGCGACCCTCCGGAAGCTGAATGAGCTATCTGTGACCAACTCCCCACTTAGCGATATTTCGGCACTCCGTCAACTGAGGTCACTGAACGAGGTATCCCTGACGGGAACTTCGGTTGTCGATATTTCGCCACTGTTGAATCTCCCCGAGTTGAAGCAATTAGGCATCGTAAGAACACCGGCACGCTCTGATGTAGTCAGTGAATTAGAGCTTCGTGGAGTTAAGATTCAGAGATAACCCGGAGTCAGATCACGTACGGCCCTATCGACTCTGCCAAAGGCCACCTGACTTAACACACCTAGCGGAGATTGGGGTATTTCGGTCGTACCTCACATCCTGCGTCGCCGTGTGGTCTTCTGCGCCTAGATAGAGAATCCGTCAACAGCGCAGCTCGGTTCGGAATTGCCCTCCGGAGTTTCCTCCCCGCAGCGTGACGCAGCGACTTCTGAATCCTCCACTTCCTCGAACCTCATCTCCATCAAGAACTTCACCGCATCTCCCCGCCGCATAACCGCCCCATCCCGCACCGGCCTCTCGACTCTCAACGCCGAATTCGCAACGCGCGGTGTTTGCGCCCGCCGTGGCGGGGTCGCCCCTTCAGTCCCATCCGCGCCGTCAGTCGCTCCAACTCGGCCGCTGCTTCCTCTCTCACCTCTGCCGCTTGCTCGTCTTCGTCGACCATTCGAATCTCCCGCAGAAACTTGAACACGGCTTCTGGCGAGCGCAGCTTGCGGCAAACTTTGCCGATCGACTCCTGCTCTCGCGCATCGAGGACGGTCATCAGCGCCCTCACCATCTTCGTGTGCCTCGGAAAGACATTTCCGATCATCTTCTTCCCCGACCTCGTCAGCGCCACAACTCCCACTCGAGGCCCCTCGCGTCCCTCCGCCTCGCTCTTTGCCACATGCGCCCGCTCGAATTCCACCGGCGGCAGCGCCACCATCATTCGGCCCACCCACCCGCGCTCCTGCAATCGCGCCACGATCACGCGGACATCCTGCCGCACCCGTCCGAGCCGCCTACCGACATCGGGCATCGTCAGCGCACCCTCGCGATAGAGCATCTCCAGCAGCCGAAAGTCCTGCATCGTCATGTCGAAGGACTCAAGCGGCACGCGCATCTCCCGCTTCAGCCAGTCCGCCGTGTCGATTAGGTCCAGATAGGCGCGAAACGCCCGCTGCGTCCTCTCTTTTTGCGTCACCCGATGGGACATGGTGCCAAAACCTGCCAAATCCGGCCTTTTTCGGCCATTTAACCGCGTTTTAACCGCCCGACGAGAGCACCATTGGTGCTGCTCTTAGCGCTAGAAAATAAAGCGAAACGCCCGAGCCGCAACAAATCGCTCTCACTGCGTCCGGTATCGCCTCTCCAGACCATTCTGTCAATCGTGGAAACTACGGAGGACCCGCCTTCGTAGCGGCCACCTTTCAGGTGGGCGGCCTCTCGCTTTAGGTTTAGGGTTTGTCCGGCAGCTCGAAAACCCAGACTGTGGATTCGCGGTCGGGCGGATTCTGGATTTCGGGGACGAGGACCGGGTACGTTGCGGTCATCGGGCCGCCCTCGCCGGTCACAACTGCGATGTACTGCTTGCCATCGACGCTATAGGTGATCGGGCAGGAGTCCGGCACGTCGTTGAGGCGAATCTGCCAGAGGACTTTGCCCGTGTCGGCATCGTAGGCTTTGAGGACGCGGTCGAATGCGCCGGCGAAGACGACGCCGCCCGCGGTGGCGAGCACGCCCGTCATCTGCGGGGCGCGCTGGCGATCCATCCACAGCACTTTTTTCGTTTCGAGATTCAGCGCCTCGACGCGGCCGAGGTTTCCGTCGCTATCGGGCCGCAGGCGGATGAACCAGTTGTAGCCGGACGTGAGATTGCCGCGGTGGCCGGGGCCCGCGGGGATCAGGTCCATGCAGGATTCGTTGAGCGGGATGTAGAGGATTTTGCTGGCGGCATTGTAGGACGTGGGAATCCAATTGCGTCCGCCGCCGGGATGCGGGCAGATCAGGTGCGGCTTGTCGTCGCCCATGATGGCGCTGGGCGCGAGCGTTTTTTCGCCGGTTTTCGGGTCGATCGACGCGATCACATTCTGGATGCCGAGATCGTGCGAGAAAATATATTTTCCGGTGGCCGCATCCATCGCTTCGTAAATTCCCATCTTGCCGGAAGTGACCACGAGCTTTTCGTCCGCGCCATTTACGGGCAGATGGATCAGCTGCTGCTCGAAGGCCCAATCGAGATCCCACTGGTCATTGTGAACATGCTGGAAATACCAGACGAGCTTGCCGGTATCCGGATCGAAGGCCAGCGTGGAATCGGTGAAGAGGCCGTCATTCGAAAAGCCGGGGACGCGATGCAGGACGGGTCCGGTGTCGTACGTCTGGCCGACGCCGAAATACGCGAGGCCGAGCTGCGGATCGTAGCTGCCGGGCGTCCAGACGGACGCGCCGTTGCGCTTGTCGTTGGGAAGGCCGTTCCAACTGTCGCCGGGCTCGCCCTGCTGCGCGAGCGTGTGGAAGCGCCAGGCTTCAGCGCCGGTATCCATATCGAGCGCGACGATGAAATTGCCGCCGGGAGATTGTCCGCCGACGCCCTGCATCACTTTGCCCTTCGCGACGAGCGGGCCGCCGGTGAGCTGAAAGCCCTTCGTGTAATCGGCGACGGGCGAATCCCAAATCACGTCGCCGGATTTCACGTCGAGCGCGACGACGTGATCGTCGGAGGTGCCGACGAAAAGGCGATCGCCGAAGAGGGCGATGGCGCGCTTCACCGCGAGCCGCGCATCCTTCGGAAGCTGCCGCGAATATTCCCAGAGCAAATCGCCCGTCACTGCGTTGAGCGCTTCGACGTGGTCGCCGTACGCATCGACAAATAAAACTCCATCGTGTTCGAGCGGCGTGGCTTCATTTTGGCCGGGCGGAAGCGACCATGCCCATTTCACGCGGAGATCGGCGACATTGGATTTGTTGATCTGCGCAAGCGGGCTGAAGCCCTGGTCGTTGTAGCTGCGGCGCCAGATGAGCCATTCGCTGGCGGGCGGATTTTCGAGCTCGTCGGCGGTGACGGGCGTGATTTTCGCGAGCGGGTCGGGCAGCTTGACGACGGGCATCGGCGGGGCGAGCGGCGAGAGCGGCATCATCGGCGCGGAGCGCTGCGTGGCGCCGCGCGGGATCGTCATCGTGGCGAGCGTTTGCGCGTCGGTCGGAAATTCCTTTTCGCCGGGCTGCACGCCATTCGATTGCAGCAGGAACGCGGCGATCTGCGCGTAGGTTTCCGCGCCGAGCGAGCCGGGCGACGCGGGCGGCATCTTCGTGTTCATGTAGTTGAAAAGCTCGACGGCGCTGCGGCCGCCCCAATTGTTGGTGAAGGTGATCCCGCGCAGGGCGCCGGCGAATTCGCTGCCGTTGAGCGTTGCGCCGTGGCAGGAGGCGCAACTTTTGGCATAGGCATCCTTGCCGGCCGCGGCTTGCGCCGCCGTGAAGGTAGCGATCGAGCGGCTGTTGAATTCGAATTGGTCCGCCGGTGCTCGCGCGGCGCCGGTTGGCGTAAAAGCGATGGCTCCCGCGGCGGCCGCGATCAGCGCGGCGAGCGCAATCCAGCAATTTGCGATGCGCGATTTTCGCGTCCGAAATTCCATGCTTCCCCCCGATGCGCTGCATTCGCGCGCGGGAATTCACCGTGCCCCGCGGCCGCGCCGCGTGCATTCAACCACCAATGAATCGAGAAGGCTAGAGGAAAACGGAGACGGGCGGAGTGCCAGCAGCTAGACGCTGTTTGAGGCTCGGCCGGGCGCGAAAGTCCCAGGGCGCTGTCCGCTCGTCGCGCTGAAGCTATTCCGGCCGGACAGGCTCGAATTGTGGCTGCAGAATGCCGAGGACCGCATACGCCTCTTGCTCCGTACGAACGACGTGGAGGGCCGGCCGGGAACCCTCCCCTTGTATTTCGAACATGCGCGCCATCCCGAAGACTTGAGACGATGGGGCGATGATTACCCGAGGGAGGTCCGGGTCAGGGAAGATCGATTCCGATCTTGCGAGTTCGCGAATCGTATCGTGGGAAACCTCGAATGAACTAACAGACGACAGGTCGGTGATGGCTGCGCGCGGTTTGAGAAGCGCGACCCATCGGAATCCAGTCGCGTAGAAGTCTTTGAGTTCTTTGTCGGTAATGCGCCCTTCAGCCCGCGCTCGAAGTGTCTGGCTTTTCGAGTCGAAATCCACGTGAAAGATCAAAGGAAATACCCCCGAGCGACTGATGTCCGACGCTGATGCGCTTCACCATCTTCTACTCTTCCTGTGTCACGACTCGATCGAATGGGGGCCAGATGTCCGATAATGCCCGAACCGGGCTGCTCGCACCCGCACCTTTTTTATTTCGTGAACCGCTGACGGCCTGAAGTATACACGACCCGAAGTGAAGCAGTCCCCCGACAGGAGTTCCTCTTGCGGAATCTGACAAGTCGATGCCCGCCTACTCCGGCCGGCGGTTTCACCGGGGAGGGATCCGCCAAAAGGGCCGGCGAGAGGCCGTTCGACCTCGCTCCCTTCCTGCGTCAGGGCGGGCAGGGTAAACCGGCGTTACGCTTTTTGATCACACCACCAATGTGTGGCTCGCCAGATCGACCGTCACCACGTCGGACGGCGATTTCGAGTTCAGCCCGGTCGTCGCGTCGTGATACTCGATCCGGAGCTGCTCCTGATTGACCTGCTTGGCCGAGTTGATCTCCGCAACCTTCGAGCTGCCATGCGTTCCGTAGACCTCGGCCAACGATAGCAGCAGATTCTTTGGGTCGCGCGGCGGCGGAATTGTCTGAATCAGCTGGTTGACGGTTTCCTTGTCCACCTGCTTGTAATACATGTTGTCGGTCACCGCGTGCAGATACTGCGTCGGATCGGGAGTGTACTTCGATTCCCCGAACTGCGGATTGCCTGCGCCGACGCCCGGCTGCGTGAGCTTCGGCGGCGGGAGAGCCGGTGTGGCGGGAGTGGTCTTCGCTTTCGGTGCGGGACGGCTGGGCTTCGAGGGACGCTTCGATTTGGGTGCCATGGCGTTCCATCCTTTCTTCGCGATTTTTACATCCTGGAACTCAAGAAGAGAGCGTCTGGGGTTAGAAATATCAACGAATAGTTGTTGCCGGGCCGGGACCGTTCAGCGGCGGCAATATAGCATGTTTCGAGGGCTGTGTGATTACTATTGCGTTACGACTCTATGTTTGTTCTGGATGCCGTATTCCGGACCTGCGTCAACCCCTGTTGGGGTGGCGAGGATCATAGCAGCCGGGCGGTTGGATGGCATAGCCGCTGAAGAAGGCGCAAAATCGAGTGCGTCGAACGGCCGGCTCGCCACATCGAAGCAGCGGAAGGCCACATTCCCTCGGCGAGCGTGCCCGTGGTTAGGCCGTTTCCGGCGTTTTGTGGGATGATGGGCAAGGCAAATCAGCGGCATAAGGAGCGATTATGGCGGACAAAGCGGAGTTGAAAGAACGGCAGAGGGCGCCTCTCGCGACACCCAACAACCTCGGCGCCGAGGCGACCAAGAACATCTCGGGAGCGCTGAACGCGCTGCTGGCGGACGTTTTCGCGCTCTATATCAAGACGAAAAATTTTCACTGGCACATGAGCGGGCCGCATTTCCGCGATTACCATCTGCTGCTCGACGAGCAGGGCGATCAGCTCTTCGCCATGACGGACGACATCGCGGAGCGCGTCCGGAAGCTCGGCGGGACGACCATCCGGTCGATCGGGCAGATCGCACGCCTGCAGCGGCTGGCGGACAACGACGCCGAGTACGTCGACGCGCAGGACATGCTGGCCGAGCTGCGCGACGACAACCAGAGGCTTGCGAGCAGCATGCTCGAAGTCCACGGCCTCTGCGACGACGAGAACGACGTCGCGACGGCGAGCCTCCTCGAAGTCTGGATCGACGAGACGCAGCGCCGCGTCTGGTTCCTCTTCGAGGCGGGACGCACGGAGCATGCCACCGGTACGCCGCCGAGCGCCAAGACGCAAAAGGCGCACGCGTCGTAAGGCCCACGTAACGATTCAGCTTTCCCGGCGCGCGGAGCGTTGTGTTTCTCGCGCCGGGTCCAGCCGCCTGCGCGCTCGCAGCGGTCGGGGCAAAAACCTGTCAAAAACATCCCTTTCGCGCCACGAAGGCCACCTGTAGGCTCCCGACGGCGGCAATGTTGTTGCTCCCGGCGGAGCACATTTGGCGCGGTGTTCTGGGGCGCGGATTTTCGGTATAGTGGGGGCAGGTTTGGGTGCGGCGGCCAGGACGTCAATTCGCAATTCCCGCTGCTAAATTGGGTGCACATCACATGAGCGAAGGCAAACATCCGTTCGCAACGATCGAGGAAGCCATCGAGGAGATTCGAAACGGGCGCATGATCGTCCTCGTGGACGACGCGGACCGCGAGAATGAAGGCGACCTCACGATGGCGGCGGAAAAAATCACGCCGGAAGCCATCAATTTCATGACGAAATTCGGGCGCGGGCTGATCTGCCTCTCGCTGAGCGAGCAACGCTGCGACGAACTGGACCTGCGGCCGATTTCGCCGCGCAACACTTCGGCATTCGGAACGCCCTTCTGCGAGCCGATTGACGCGGCGCGCGGCACCACCACGGGCACGAGCGCGTCCGATCGCGCGACCACGATTCTGGCGGCCACCGATCCGAAAACACGGCCCGAGGATCTGGCGCGGCCGGGGCACGAGTATACGCTGCGCGCGCGCAACGGCGGCGTGCTGGTGCGCGCCGGGCAGACGGAAGCTTCGGTCGATTTATCGCGGATCGCGGGGCTCGATCCTTCGGGCGTGATCTGCGAAATCATGAACGACGACGGGACGATGGCGCGCGTGCCGCAGCTCACCGAGTTTTGCCGCGTCCACGAGATGAAGATGGTGACCGTCGCGGACCTGATCCGGTACCGCATGAAGCACGAGCGGTACGTGCGGCGCGTGGCGGAGTCGATGCTGGCGACGAAGTACGGCGACTTTCGGATGATCGCGTATTCGAGCGAAATCGATCATCACCTCCACGTGGCGCTGGTGCGCGGGGAAATTCCGGCGGACCTGCCGGACCCCTCGGCGAAAGAAGAGCCGTGGCTGGTGCGCGTCCATTCGCACTGCCTCACGGGCGACGTGCTGGGGTCGACGAGCTGCGACTGCCGCGAAATCATGGAACGGTCGCTCGAAGCCATCGCGCGCGAGGACCGAGGCGTTTTCGTCTACCTGCATCACACCGGGCTGGGATTTCAGATCGACACGCGGACCGAAGAGGGCGCCGCGCTGCCGCGGATCATCTACCACGAGCGCGAGCAGCTCGACCGCGACACGCGCGTGCAGAAGCTGATCCAGCACGAAAGCGGAATCGGCGCGCAGATCCTGACGGACCTCGGGCTGCGGCGGATACGCGTCCTTACGAATCATCCCCGCAAGGTTGTGGCGCTCGAAGGCTACGGCCTGGAGATCGCGGACCAGGTGCCGCTCGCAATCGAACCCGCGAAGCGACGGCATCAGGTGCTGTAAACGCGAGCCCGGCGGGCTGCGGACTCTCTCCTCGCTCATTCAGCTCACACTCCTTACCTCGAATACATGCTGGGGATGAAACTGCGCATTGGTGCGGCGCGTTGCGCCGATCTATTTTGTCGGACCTGAAGGTCCGACCCCCTACAAACTACAAACCTGTACCGAAGCCTCGGCAGGGGCGCGTGGCTAACGATTGCCGGCCGCGCGCCGGGCATGGCATGCCTATTGAGATGCAAAGGCAAAAAGCAGATCCCTCACTACGTTCCGCGCCCGCAAAAAACGCGGAACTTCGCTCGGGATGACAGCGGGGGCGGCGTAAATGCGTGGTTGACGGTTGCCGGCCGCGCGCCGGGCACGGCATGCCGTGCCCCTA
>JBAPOM010000313.1:0-9606 GCA_049279635.1 Candidatus Acidiferrales bacterium | reverse complement strand
GGCTAAAGCCCAGCAATCTACTGCGCCTTTTCGCGGGCCTGAAGGCCCGCGCTTCCACCCGCCGAGGCGTGGCTTTCGTGGCCGTTGGCGCGGGCATTGAGCACGCGCGCGAGATATTTTCCCGTGTGCGACTGCGAATTCCGCGCCACCTGCTCGGGAGTGCCTGCCGCAATCACGTGCCCGCCCTCATCGCCGCCCTCGGGGCCGAGATCGATCACCCAGTCCGCCGATTTGATCACGTCGAGGTTGTGCTCGATGATCAGCAGGGAAGCGCCGCCATCGATCAGCTTCCGAAACGCGGTCAGCAGCTTCTGGATGTCGTCGAAGTGCAGGCCGGTCGTCGGCTCGTCGAAAATATACAGGATGCCGGCATTCTCCTGCCGGGTAAGATGCGCCGCGAGTTTCAGGCGTTGCGCTTCGCCGCCCGAAAGCGTGGTGCCGGATTGGCCGAGGCGGAGGTAGCCGAGCCCGACCTCTTCGAGGACGCGCAGGCGCGAAGTGACCTTCGGATGCGCCGCGAAAAATGTGAGCGCTTCGCGGACGGTCATCTGCAGGACGTCGTGAATGTTTTTGTCCTTGTAGCGCACGTCGAGCACGCTGCTCTTGTAGCGCGTGCCGCGGCACTCTTCGCACACGAGTTCGACGTCCGCGAGGAAACGCATCTCGACCGTGACGGTGCCATCGCCCTGGCATGCCTCACAGCGCCCGCCCGGAATGTTGAATGAAAAATGCCCCGCCGTGAAGCCGCGCTTTTTCGCTTCCGGCGTGGAGGCAAAAAGCTCGCGAATGGGATCGAACGCTTTCAAATATGTCGCGGGATTCGACCGTGGCGTGCGCCCGATCGGCGATTGATCGACCATCTCGATGCCCGCGATCGCGGCGTCGCCCTCGATGCGGTCGCAGAACTCGCGCCAGGCGCCGCCGGCGCGCCTGGTGGTGAGCGCTTTGTACAGCACATCGTAGACGAGCGTCGATTTGCCCGAGCCGGAAACGCCGGTGACCGCGACGAGCATGCCAAGCGGAATTGTGACATCGACGCCAGCGAGATTGTGGCTGCGCGCGCCGAGAATCTTCAGGAATTTGCCCTGCGGTTTGCGGCGGCGCGCGGGGACTGCGATGCGCAGGTCTCCGCGCAGGTAGCGGCCGGTGAGCGACTGCGCATCCGCTAGAAGCTCTTCGCGCGTGCCGGCGAAGATCAGGTTGCCGCCGTGCTCGCCCGCGCCGGGACCGAGATCGAGAATTCGATCGGCGGCCAGGATCGTATCGGGATCGTGCTCGACGACGAGCAGCGTATTGCCGAGATCGCGCAGACCCCTCAGGATGTCGATCAGGCGGCCCGTGTCGCGCGGATGCAAACCGATCGAAGGCTCGTCGAGCACGTAGAGTGCGCCGACCAGATGCGAGCCGAGCGACGTGGCGAGCTGGATGCGCTGCGCCTCGCCGCCCGAGAGCGTCGAGGTGAGCCGGTCAAGCGTGAGATAGTCGAGGCCGACTTCGTCGAGAAAGCGCAGGCGCTGCTGAATTTCCTCGAGAACCTTGTCGGCGATCACCGTCTCCGCGTCGCTGAGCTGCAGGCCTTCGAAAAATGGCCGCGCCTCTTTTATCGTCATCTGGCAGACCTCGGTGATCGAACGGCCCGCGATTTTCACGGCGCGGGCTTCGGCGCGCAGGCGCGTGCCGCGGCAATCGGGGCATGTGGCGTAGCCGCGATAACGGCTGAGAAATACGCGCACGTGCAGTTTGTATTTCTTCCGTTCGAGCCAGCCGAAGAATCCCTTCAGTCCGGGGAAGTCTTCTTTCTTATCGCCTTCGAGAATCGCATCGCGCTGCGCGGCGGTCAGCTCGCGGAAGGGCACGTCGACCGGAATGCCTTTTGCGCGCGCGAAGCGGCGCATCTCTATCGCCAGTTGACGGTAGCGCGGCTTCGTCCAAGGCTCGATCGCGCCTTCGGCGAGCGATTTCCCCTGATCCGGAACTACTCGGTCGAGATCGAAGTCGATCGTATTGCCGAAGCCCTGGCAGCGCGGGCATGCGCCGTAGGGATTGTTGAACGAGAAAAGCCGCGGCTCGGGCTCCTCGTATTTCGCTCCGCACTTCTTGCATTCGAAGCGCTCGTTGAAGACGAGCCGCTCGGGCGAAGCGTTCGCCGACGATGGTGTGGCACTGGCGTCCGGCACAAATTCGAGGATCGCTTCGCCGCGTCCCTCGCGGTAGCAAATTTCGATCGAGTCCATCAGGCGCGAGCGGATTTCGGGCGACAGCGCGAGCCGGTCGACGAGCACGTGCACAGGCCTGCCGAAATCGACGTCGAGCAGCTCTTCGGGAGTCGAGAATTCGAAGGCGCGCCCCGATTGATAAAGGCGATTGAAGCCGCGCTTGCGCAGGCTGATCAGCGTCTGGCGAATCGCCTCGGGCGTGGGCCGCGAAGCTTTGCGCGCGCGAGCGGCGTGGGCTGTTTGCCCCATCTGCGCGCTGCCTGGGGCGGGCTCCGGGCCGAAGCGCAGGTCGTAAAGAACGTAAAATCGGCGCCCCTCTGGCAGCGCGAGCACCCGCGCCGCAATTTCATCGAGCGTGTCGCGACGGACCTCCTCGCCGCAATTCCGGCAGAAGGTGTGGCCGATGCGCGCGAAGAGCAGGCGCAGATAATCGTAGATTTCCGTGGCTGTGGCGACTGTCGAGCGCGGATTGCGTGTGGAATTCTTCTGCCTGATCGAGATGGCCGGGGCGATGCCTGTGATCTCATCGACATCGGGCTTCTCGATGCGCTCGAGGAACTGCCTCGCGTAAGCCGAAAGCGATTCGATGTAGCGCCGCTGGCCTTCGGCATAGAGCGTATCGAAGGCGAGACTCGATTTGCCCGAGCCCGAAACGCCGGTGACGACGGTGATCGCATTGTGCGGGATTGCGAAGTCGATATTCTTGAGATTGTGGACGCGAGCACCGCGGACGCTGATTTCCTCCGGACTATCCGCCGTCGGCTCGGGCACGTCTTTTCCTGAGGGCAGGGTGGTTCGCAATCGGGGGTTCACAGTGGGTTCCGTTGACATGCGCCTAAACCCAAAATTATACGCTGCTCGGCAAGTGGCGGCAAATCGAAGCAGGGAAGCCGCATTCGGCGTGCCGACGGTGCGGTTCACGTTCGCGCGACGGAGGAATCGGCCGGTGGCAGCCGGATTGAGTTACACTAGGCTTATCGAGGGGGGTGTCGCGCCTTGGATCGGGCGCCGCGCATCGGATAAACATGGCGAAACGCAAGGAAAAGGCGTGGGTGACGCAGGTGTTGAGCAGTTCCGCGCAGGCGGGATTCCGGCGCGCCTATCAGCAAGTGCGCATCGACGAGGCGAAGTATTTACGGCACGTCCAGCGGGCGCACCGGCTGCCGATTCAGAACTGGCGCGAAATGTTCTACCTTGGGCCGCAAGTGATCGACCCGATTGCGACGCGCACGATATCCGGCGCGTCGAAAATGGCCGCGCTGGAGGGTATGGGTCTCGGCCTCGGCGGATTCCTCACGGCCATCCCTGACATGGGGATTCTTGCGGCGATCACGCTGCGCATGCTGCAGAAGCTGAGCCTGCTGTATGGCTTCGAATATGCGACCGACGACGAAACCGTCGCGCTGTGGGTGGCGGCGGCGAGCGCGGCGGGCGTCGATCTCGGGCGCGATTTCCTCGAAAAGCAGGCTGTGGAGCGCGTGGTGCCGCGGATCGTCGATCAGGTTGCGGTGAAGGTCGGCGCCGAAGTCGCCGAGAAATGGGCTGGGCGCATCGTCCCCGTGGTGAGCGCGGGCGTGGCCGGCACGATCAACTACTACTTCGTGCGATCGTGGGGCCGCCGCGCACAGAAACATTTCCTGGGGCGGCATCACGCGGTCCTCGCCCAAGCGGCGGACCGAGCGCGCGTACGCGCTTCGTCCCCCGCGGGGCTCTTGCCGGCGCCCGAAGCGAACGGCTAGCCGACCTAGGGTTGGCGCTCCAAGGCCGCGCGGTCCCACTTGCCAAGGTTGGCGGCCGCCTCGTAGGTACTCTGCAGGAAATCCAGCAGCATCGATTTGGGATCCGGCGAATTGCGGACGGCGTCGTAGGGAAGCAGGAATTCGCTGATTTGCGCGTCGTAGTAAGCCTCGGCGGGAAGCACGGTCGCGGCGCGAAATCCGGCCGGCTCGGGTGCGCAGTAGGCGTAAAACATTGGCGCATCGAAGCCGCCCTGGCCCGGCCACCATCCACCGCTGCTCACTTCATGCGAATAGGATTCGCGCGTCCACGCGTCTGCGCCCGGGCGTTCCGGGGCGCGGCGACCGGAAAAGCGCGATACCGCCAGATCGAAGCTTCCCCAGAAGAAATGCACGGGGCTGGCTTTCCCGATGAAGCGCGCGCGAAATTCCTGGCAAATCGTGGCGACGCTCGTGAGGATGCGCCAGCAGCGATTCGCGTATTCGGGATCGTAGGAGGCGTGCTGCGTGTCTTTGTCGAAGCGGATCGGATTCGGGATTTCGACGGGCATCGGCCAGATTTTCGCGTCGATCTTGATCGAAGCAAGAACGGCTGTGAACTCGCGGTAGAAATCCGCGACCGTGCGCGGCGCGAGGAGAATCGTCTCGTTCTGATTGCGGCTCGTCGCGATTCGGAGCACGTGATCGATGAAGTCAAATTCGAGCGTGAAGATTCCCAGGGCGTACGGAATGGGCAGTGTGGTCAGGCCGCACGGGCTGATGTGGAGCGCTTCGGCCCAGCAGTGATTCACTTTCGGGCTCAGCGCTAGGGCTACCTTGCCCACCATTTGCGTCCACATGTGGAGGGTGGCGCGCGTGTCCTCCCATTCTGCCAGAGGCAAAGCGGGCCATGCTTCGTCCTTCGGTAGTGCCGATAGCGCGGGAGCTTGACCTTCTGACATGGATGCCTCCATTCGAGCGGATGGGCTTCGCGAATCGCCAACGGACTGCGCGCAAGGCTATGGTAGAACAGTCGGTCCGAATTGTGCATTCATTCGTCGGATTCGAGGCGATGATCCAAGCCGAACGACCAAATCCTGCACCACGCTTCCGCCGCCTGCGCCGCGCGGAATTGCCGATTGATACGATCGAGCTTGCACGGTATTTGATCGGGAAGACGCTTGTTCACGATGTTCCGCGCGGAAGGCTGGCGGGGCGAATCGTCGAGACCGAGGCATATCCCACCGGCGACCCTGCCGGACACGCATTCACCGGCCACTCACGCGCGAACCATTCGCTTTTTCTCCGACGAGGGCATGCCTATGTGCGGTTTACTTACGGCGTGCACTGGCTGATGAACGTCTCGAGCGAAATTCCGGGCACGGGTGCGGGAGTGCTGATCCGCGCGCTTGAGCCTCTCGAAGGCATCGTGTGGATGGAAAGGAATCGCGACACGGACGTGCTTCGCGATCTCGCGCGCGGGCCGGGCCGGCTCGCCGCTGCGATGGGGATCGACGAGCGGTTTGATGGAGTCGATCTGTGCTCGCCGAAGAGCGCACTGTGGCTTGGCGCGGCGGTGCGGCCGGTCGGCGCAATCGGCGTGACCACGCGCATCGGCATCACGCGCGCGGCGCATCGCAAGCTGCGCTTCTACGAGAAAGGCAACGCCTTCGTCAGCGGAACCGCGCGCCAGCGGACGTAATGCACCTGTACTCGGGTACCAGTGCGGTTGTGACAACCGATCGGCCGTGTTTCATTGACGCTGAAGGACTTCGAGGACACAGTGGTGGAGCACCTCTCGGAGGCGATTCATGCGTCCCTTGGCGCGCTATTGCGGCGTGCTGTTTGCCGCCGCGCTCATTATGCCGTCCGCTCAGGCGATCCAGCGCAAGGCGGTCGGCGTCGTGTCCCAGACGGACCGCGGTCACATCGATTCGGTGGATGCCGTGTCCGGAGCGAACGTCTACGACTGCGACACCCTGGAGACCGAGCAGGGCGGCGAGATGCGCGTGCAGGTGACGTCGGGACAGATCTACTTGGCAGCTGCGAGCGAGGGACAGCTGCAGGAGGGCTTCAACGGCATCGACGTGTACATCGACCGCGGAACCATGGGATTTTCGGCGATGGCGGGTGCGGCAATCGAGATGGTGACGCCTGCGGGGTTCGTCCGCCCAGCGAATGGCCAGGCGGCGTCGGGGGAAGTGACAATCACAGGGCGGACAGAAATGACGATTACCGCGATGCGCGGCGATCTGGTGCTCGACGATGGCGGCGAGTTCCGCGCCATTCCGCAGGGCCAGACCGCGAAAGTCACCTTCGCTGAAGGCGGTTCGCCCGTGTGCCGCGAAGAGGACTCGCAGGGTCAGCAGCCGCGTTACAGCCTGCGCCGCCCGATCGGGTTTTACTTCGTTGGAGCAGGAGCTGTGGTCGTGCCGTCGATCATCCTCTGGGAAAAGTTGACGGAGAGCGCATCCACACCGAAGAACTGAAGCGGCACAGGTAACGGGCTGCCGCAATCTGGGTTAAAGGTGGGCCATGTCGGAACAACAGAACATCGAGACTCTACAGCGGGCAATCGCGCGGTTCAATGCGAAGGAACTGGAAGGCTACCTCGAAATGTTCGACCGGTCCGTGGTGTTTCACGGACTTTCGCGCAAACTGAAGCCCGGCGTAGCAGGATTGCGCGAGCATTACACCCAGCTCAGGCAGGGCTTCCCGGATATGAGGATCGTCAGCGAGGACATGGTTGCGTCGGGCGAGAAGATCGCGAACCGCTGCACATTTTATGGCACGCACAAGGGCGAGTTCGCGGGCGTCCCGCCAACAGGCAAGTTCGTGGTGTCACCGGGAATCGTCATAAACCTCTTCCGCGCGGGGAAGTGCATCGAGACGTGGCAATCGCCCGATACGTTCGGATTCCTGTCGCAGATCGGCGCGGTGCATTCGCTGTCGCTGAAGTAACCCTCGAGCCGAGCGAACGGCTTAGGTACTCGCCTGCGCCCGTTCCAGCCGGGCATTGAACTCCTCGATATTTGCCAGGAACCAGACCTGATTGCCTCGGTTCGATTCGTAAACGAACGCTCGTAGCGACGAACTCGCCTCGGTATGGCGCGAGATGTCGCCGACGATCGCAACGCGCATTTTATACACCGCGAACTTCCCAATGATTTCGCCCGCGATGCGCGTGTGGAGCTGGAAAAAGGCGTCCTCGAATCGCTCCGTTGGAATGACGATCCACCGCGCTTCGTGTTCGTAGGCCTCGCCGATCAATTCGACCGCGTCCCGGTCGGTCCGCACTTTCTTCCCGTCTGGCGAACACGCCAGAACTTTCGTGCCATAGATGTTGTACGATGTTGCTGCCATTGATTGCTCGGAATCCCAATCGCGCCGTATATGGATCATCGCAACTTCGCCGCGAAAACGTCAATGTCGTGACCCGTGCAAGCGGTCCGTGAACCGTCGCGATTGCATCCAACAAAGTGGAAGGGTGCGCTATGAGAGAGTTTGTGGTGCGTCACTATGAATTCGTCCTCGATGTCTTTTACGTCGCGTTGCTGGCATTTCTGGTCTTCTTCATGCATTTGTTCAAGGGTGTTCAGATCGGATTGGCCGCCGCCTGCGCGTTGGTGGTCGTAGGGATACTTCACACGCGGGATACGGATAAGCGGCCGTGCGGTGCGGAGGTCAGCGGCGAGCCAGTAGCGCGATCCAGAGGTACTTCTGGCTAGAGTGTCCGCCAGAAACTTTTCGGTAATTCAAAACCGAGGCGGTTCAGGTGGTGCCGAGGGCGCGGCCCGCTTTATGCTGCCTACGCCCGAAATCGCGCTGCCGTTCGAGGGAGTTTTCAGGCGAGCGGCCTAAAAAGGCGTTATCGGGCGTCAAACGGGCGTCACATTTCCTCGCACTATTCCTTCTGGTAACTTACCAGCGACGTATGCACGGATGACTTCTTTACCAGACGCAGCCCAAGCTAGCAATCGGTGAATTCCATCGAGGGTAACGAGACGCCCCTCATAATTCTTCAAAAGCTTGTGCTCTTCCGGACCCGGTCTCAGTGGTTCCGTTGCGAGCCAAACGTGAGAGTCTGGAAGAACCTTGTGTTTGCCTTCGGAAATCCAACGTAGGAAAAGGGGCAAGTTGAGCGCTTCTGAGACCGTCATGCCTTCTCGCGGAATGCCAAAGTCATCGTTCCAGTGGAGCTTCACATCGAGAAGGTCGTCATGAGAGAGTAAGACCTCGTTCCACTCCTTAAGTTGCTGGTTTGCCTCATTGAATCGGTCTCGGGGCCACTTGTCTTTGATATGGGCTTCATACCACCCGTCTTTGAACCTGTTCTCTTCCTCAAAAATCACGAGGAGATCGGGAAACGATTTTGGCCCTAGCACTTTCATCGATGTTAAGAGACAACGGGCAGTCGAGGGCGGGCGGCGTGACGGACGCGAAGTTTCTACCCCATCCTCATCCGGCCCAATGTCAGGGGCTAGACCTGCCAGCCCTTCTGATGATGGACGTCAGTCGAGGCTTTGCCCGTGCGCAGCAATTCGGCCTTAAAGGCGGCATACTTGCCGCCGAGCACGAGGTACGGATCCAGTGTTCTTTGTAAGTCCCTAAGGCTCGGGAGGTCTCTTATAATGTCTCCTGGCAGGAAAACTCTGACGGCGTTTCCATTCGTCTCGGCGCGTATGTTGAAGCTCAATTTCAATCTCCTTGTAACTATCTTACCACGGGCAGATGGCCCCGTCGTGTTCGGGGGCGTGTTCGAGCGAGCGGCGTGATTCGGGCCGGTTGTTAGGACGGGGGCGGACACATGGCAAATCAAGACTTAACCAAGGGAAGGAATTTTCTGCAGAGCGGGAATTATTTCAAAGGTACTTTCGAAGCAAGGATTGCCGTCAACCCGCAACGCAATCGTGTATCGGTCCGGTTTGGGGAAGGTCACGCTCGGGAACCAAAACACGATGGTCACTGCGCCTTTCGCGGCCTGGAGTGGCAGCTCAAGCCGGGATGGGACCGACGCCGCCTGTAGTCTGCCGAGGGGACCATGGAGTTCCGCCTCAAAAACAAATTTTCCTCCGCTCGGCTGGCCAAAGAAAGCGAAGCACAACCTTGTGGGGACGGCAATATTGGTGATATACAGCGCCACATCCGGGGCTGCGCCGTACACTCCCATGAGGCTCACGACGCTTCGATGTTCGAATCGGACATCTTCGCAAACAATGCAGGTCTTAATTGTGGGCGCAGGCATACAATTCTTCGGAAATCTGCGTATCTGCGCTGGGAAGATTTGTCGGATTTGCGGATTCAATAATCATGGCCTGTTGTCTTGCGTCCAACTGAGCTATCAACTCTACCTCTGACTGTGCGGCCATCGCCAGATAGAATGTATGATTCACTAGCGCGATTTCGCCTGCGGGTGCGACCATAGCTCGCCGCGATAGCTTAGTGTCGACGTATCGCGCCATCATTCTACCGAGCAACAACCCGAGCGTTATCGTCAGGGCCGCAGTCCACCATCGGGCGTAGCCTGCCAGCGTAAGAATGCCGTAGATGATCCCGCCTGGAATCGCCGAGATTCCCACACTCATATATAAAACATACGGCCGCGGCAATTTATGCAAAAACTGCGTGGCGCGAGAAGGATTTAATGATTGCACGCACTTTCTCCTCTGCTAAAT
>JBAPOM010000312.1:0-4137 GCA_049279635.1 Candidatus Acidiferrales bacterium | reverse complement strand
ACGTAACGCTTATCGTATGCCATCCGATCCTCTTTCCTCTCGAAATGCGTGACATCCGATTGTAGCGGAGAGGCAACAAGATGCAAGCTCGCCGTGTTTTCGGCCCTGAATTCGAGTAGCATTTTCGTCGGGCGCTCAAGCACCGATTCAGGACAGGTTCCGGAGCTATGCCGACTACGGCCATCCATGCCAGCCGCATTCTGACGCCGGACGAAGAGATCAGCGACGGCGTGATCGTCGTCGAAGGCAGCCGCATCGCCGCGATCGGCCATCGCGATGAGATACGCCTGCCGCCGGACGCCATCGATTACGTCGCCACCGGCATGACGGTGGTCCCCGGCTTCGTCGACGTGCATATCCACGGCGCTGGCGGGCACGACGTGATGGAAGGCGATGCGCCCGCGCTCGACCGCATCACGTCCACGGTCGCGCGCCACGGCACCACGTCCATTGTTGCGACGACCGTCACCGCGCCCATCGAAGATACTTGCCGCAGCCTGCAGGGAATCGCCAGCTACATTCGCGCGCATGAGAACGTGGAAAGCGATGGCCTCGCCGCGGAAATTCTGGGCATCCACCTCGAAGGTCCGTTCATCAGCAAGGCGCGGCGCGGCGTTCATCCGCCCGATGCGCTGGCGAAGCCCTCGGTCGCGACGCTGGGAAAATTTATCGAGGCGGCGGACGGCTTGGTAAAAATTGTCACGCTGGCGCCCGAGTTGCCTGGCGCGCTCGAACTCATTGCCGCTGCTGTGGCTGCCAAAATCGTTGCCGCAATAGGCCACACCGATGCCGATTACGATCAAGCGCGCGCGGCAATACACGCCGGGGCGCGCCATGCGGTTCACATGTACAACGCCATGCGCCCCTTCGAGCATCGCGACCCGGGCGTGGTCGGCGCGATCCTCACCGATCCCGAGGTCACCGCCGAAGTGATCGCCGATCTCGTGCACGTGGCCGGGCCAGCGATTCAGGTTTTGATCGGGGCGAAGGGATTCGATACGGTTTTGCTGGTCAGCGACGGTATCGCCGCCACAGGCATGCCGGACGGCAAGTACCGGCTGGGAACTTTCGAGGTGTCCGTAAAGGATGGCGTCGCGCGAAGCAGCGAAGGCAAGCTCGCGGGCAGCACGCTGACCATGGATCGCGCCCTGCGCAATATCGTCGGGATTGGCGTGCCGTTGCAGGATGCCGTTCGCATGGCGACGGTTCTCCCGGCGCGCCGCCTCGGCCTCGCCGGCAGAAAAGGCATTATCGCCGTCGGCGCCGACGCCGATCTCGTCGCCCTCACACCCGATCTGCGCGTCGCTGCCGTGATGACGCGCGGCGCCGGCCTCGCGTAAGTGCGTCCTACGAATTCAGGGGGATTTTTAATTCTTCGGCGAGGCGATGCGGGTCGAACGGGCTGCAGGCGAAAAACCGGCCAGCGACTTCGACGGTGGGAACTTTGCGGCGTCCATTATTCACGCGCAGGACGATCGCTTCGGCGCCGGGCGTTTCGTCGATATTCACTTCGCGAAACGCGACTTTGCGGTCGCGCAGGAAATGCTTCACGCGGCGGCAGTCGCAGCACCAGGACGTGCTGTAAATTGTGACAGCTTCATTCATTACGGGTATTCCCAATCGTCCTGATTATTCGATGCGAAGAAAAGAGGCGGGATTCAACGCGGGCGCGAGATGATAACGGTTGAAGGAGAGGCGTCATGCGCTTTACTTGTGGGCTCCTGGCGCGCCCGCCAGTTTACCGACAGTTTGCGTCCGCACAAGTGCGCGCTCGACCGCGAGCTTCCGCTCCAGCCAATCCGGGCTTCCGGCACTGGTCTTCGCCAGCTCCGCCTGCGCACGCTCATGAGCGGCGCGCGCCCGCGCAACGTCGATTTCCTCGGCTCGCTCGGAGATCTCGGCCAGCACGATCACGCGATCCGGCAACACTTCAGCGTAACCGTGGATGACGGTGACGTAGCGCGTCTCCCCACTCTTGCGATACGCCAGGATTCCAATGCCAAGCTCGGTGATGAGCGGAGCGTGGCCCGGCAGCACGCCGAGATAGCCTTCCTTGCCGGGTATCTCGATCGCCTGCACGGTCTCCTGCAGGACGTGCCTCTGCGGCGTCACAACTTGCAGTTCGATCGCATCAGGTAGCGCCATTCGTTCGTTCCCGTTTCGTTCGCTTGCGGTCTAGGCGACAGCCGCCATTTTCTCAGCCTTCTCGCGCGCCTCTTCGATCGTGCCCACCATGTAAAACGCCTGCTCGGGCAGCTCGTCGTGCTTGCCTTCGACGATTTCCTTGAAGCCGCGGATCGTGTCCTCAACCTTCACGTACGTGCCCTTGAGGCCGCTGAACTGCTCGGCCACGAAGAACGGCTGTGAGAGAAAACGCTCGAGCCTGCGGGCGCGGCCTACCACCTGCTTGTCATCGTCCGAGAGCTCTTCGATTCCGAGGATCGCGATGATGTCCTGCAATTCCTTGTAGCGCTGCAGCACGCCCTTCACGGCGCGCGCCACGGTGTAATGTTCCTGGCCGAGAATGCGCGGATCGAGAATGCGCGAGAAGCTGGCGAGCGGATCAACGGCGGGATAGATGCCGCGCTCGACGATCTGGCGGCTCAGGTTGGTGGTCGCGTCGAGGTGCGTGAAAGTGGCCGCGGGCGCCGGGTCGGTATAGTCGTCCGCGGGCACGTAAATTGCCTGCACCGAGGTGATCGAGCCGCTCTTGGTCGATGTGATGCGCTCCTGCAATTCGCCGATCTCCGTATTCAGGTTCGGCTGGTAACCCACGGCGGAGGGCATGCGGCCGAGCAGCGCCGATACTTCCGATCCTGCCTGCACGAAACGGAAAATATTGTCGATGAAGAGCAGCACGTCGAGATGCTCTTCGTCGCGGAAATATTCGGCCACGGTCAGCCCGGTCAATCCGACGCGAAGACGCGCGCCGGGCGGTTCGGTCATCTGGCCGTAGACCAGAGCGCAACGCGATTTTTCCGGATTGCCGGCCTCGATGACGTGAGATTCCTGGAATTCGAGCCAGAGGTCGTTGCCCTCGCGGGTGCGCTCGCCCACACCGGCAAAGACGGACACGCCGCCGTGCTTCATCGCGACGTTGTGGATCAGCTCCTGAATTAGCACCGTCTTGCCAACGCCCGCGCCGCCGAAGAGGCCAATCTTGCCGCCCTTGAGGTACGGCTCGATCAGGTCGACGACTTTAATTCCGGTCTCGAACATTTCGAGAGTTGTGGACTGATCTTCGAGCGACGGGGCCGGGCGATGAATCGGGTAGCGCTTCTCGTACTTCACCGGGCCGAGCTTGTCGACGGGCTCGCCGAGCACGTTCATCACGCGGCCCAGCGTGCCACGGCCCACCGGGACCGAAATCGGCTCGCCGAGATCTTCGGCCTTCATGCCGCGGACGATGCCTTCAGTCGGCTTCATCGCTACGGCGCGCACGCGCCCCTCGCCGAGGTGCTGCTCGACCTCGGCAACGATGTCGAGCGGCTCTGGCACATCAAACCCTTCACTCGTAATGCGGATCGCGTGGTGAATCAGCGGCAGATGGCCTTCCTCGAATACGACGTCCACCACAGGCCCGATGACTTCCGTTACGTGGCCGATTTTCTTGTTGTCAGGTGCCATTTATGTTTCTCCGTGAACTGTGACTCGTAACTCGTGATTCGTGAGGAAAATTACTTTACCCTCGCTCGCGCCTAGGACATTGCTGACGCCGCGCCGCTTACGATTTCGATCAACTCCTTCGTGATTCCGGCTTGGCGAATCTTGTTCATCTCGAGTGTGAGCTTGTCGATCAGCTCGGATGCGTTGCGCGTGGCTGCGTCCATCGCCGTCATGCGCGCGGCCCACTCCGCAGCGGAGGATTCGAGGAGGATTCGGAATACCTCGGACTCGAGATAGCGCGGCACGAGGCCGCTGAAAATCTCGGCTACGGGCTCCTCATAGATGTAATCGACGAGCCATTTTCCGCTCGCCGCCAGATCGTGCGGCAGCGCCTCTTCCTGCTCCGGGGTCGCAGCATGCGCAGCCTCGGGGCGTCCCGACGCGAGCACCGACGGGTCGATTGGAAGAAGCTTTTCCGTGCGCAGGTTTTGCACCAGCACGTTTTTGAATTCGTTGTAGACGACGTAGACG
>JBAPOM010000311.1:0-3528 GCA_049279635.1 Candidatus Acidiferrales bacterium | reverse complement strand
CCGAGCCCCCGTGGGTGCGCCGTTTTCGTGTCCTTTACAAGCGGCCAAAAATGGCGCTGTAAATGGGTTTATGCGCCCGATTTTGGTACAATTGGGGCACGTAAACTGGGGCGATTTGAGGGCTAATTCCGATGCCGATCTATGAGTACATTTGCGACGATTGCGGCGAGCATTACGAGCGAATCGTGATGAACGGGAGCACGAAAATCACGTGCCCGAAGTGCGCGAGCGCGAAGAATACGATCCAGCTTTCGGTCTTCGCGGCGCACGGCAACGGGACGAAAGCATCGGGCGGATCGTCGCCGGCCTCCGGCTCGGGCGGCGGTTGCTGCGGCGGGGCCTGCGGCTGCCACTAAGTAACGACGCGAGGCTGCACGCCTGCGCTTGATTTGCGAAGTCCCCACCTGCAACGATTCACCCTCACCTGTCATTTGTGAGACACTCTGCCCCGGGGAAGCAGTCAGGAAGGGGGAAGTGATGCCGCAGAGGTCCGCGATACTCGCCGCCGTGGCAATTGTTGGAATCGTGGTGTGCGCGCACGCGGTGAAGGCGCGTGGCGCCGCGCGCGAGCAAAACTCCGCCGCTGCGATCGAGCGGGCGGCTGATTGCGACCGCCAGTGCTTGTACGGCTTCGTCGATCAATATCTGCAAGCGCTGGTGGCGAAGGATCCCTCGCGGCTGCCCTGGGCAAAGAGCGTACGGTTCACGGAGAACAACGTCGTGCTCGACGTGGGCGACGGCCTGTGGGGCACGATCAGCGGCCTCGGCCCTGAGGACGTGCGCGCGGCCGATCCAGCGAACGGGCAGGTGATGTACATGGGAGTGGTGGCCGAGCATGGCATCCAATCGTTTCTTGCGCTGCGGATGAAGGTGGACGACCACAAAATCTCCGAGGTCGAAACGATTGTCGATCGCCAGGGCATGGGCCCCGGCCCCTTCGGCGATCCGGCCACGCTACAGCCGCTGCCGATTCTGCTCGCGGACGTTCCGCCTGAGCAGCGCACGCTGCGCGCGAAAATGACCGCGCTCGCCGACGGTTACTTCAACACGCTGCAGCTCAACGACGGCCACATCTTCACGGTGTTCGACCCGGCGTGCAGCCGCCGCGAGAATGGCGTTTGGACCGCCAGCGATCCGCACCCCGATCTGAAATCGACCTATTCGCAATTCGGAAAATATTCGTGCGAGGAAGGATTCAAGCTCGGCAACTATCGCTGGGACGACCGGCTGCGCGCGCGGCGCTTTCCGCTGGTGGACGAAGAAAAGGGGTTGATCCTCGCCGGCGGGTTCATCGATCATTCCGCGCGCCTCGAAAAGTACACGACGACGGACGGAGTGGTCCACGACACGCCGCTGAAATCGCCGCATTCGTTTTGCTACCTCGAGCTTTTCAAGATCGTGGACGGCAAAATCCGGCACGCCGAGTCTGTGTTTATTACCGTGCCGTATAACATGCCGTCGCCGTGGTTTCGCGACGGCGAGTGAGGCCGTCACGCCGAGGCGAACTCGAAGAGAGATTCTTCGCTTCGCTCAGAATGACGCGACGCTCGTGCGGAGCTGTTCGACAGCCAGCGCGGCGGACTTGGAATGACGAGGGACGGAAGGAGAATGCGCCATGGTTGATTTTTCCAGCCAGCCGACGATGAAAGGATTTTTCGCGCCGACGCGCTTCGAGGCGGACGTCTACGACTGCGAAGTGACCGGGAAAATTCCGAGCGATTTGAATGGCGCGTTTGTCCGGCTCGGCGGCGATTGGCTCTATCCGCCGAAGTTCGAGGACGATTCGCCCTTCAGCATGGACGGCTACATCAACATGTTCCGCTTCAAGAATGGAGTCGTGGATTACAAAGGGCGCTGGGTGAAGACGCCGCGATACAAGGCGGACCTCGCCGCGCATAAGCAGCTTTTCGGGGAGTACCGCAATCCTTTCACCGACGATCCGAGCGTTCACAACCTGGACCGGTCGGTACAAAACACCACGCCGCTCTGCTTTGCGGGCAAGCTCTTCACGCTAAAAGAGGACAGCCTCCCGTACGAGATCGATCCCAAAACGCTCGAAACGATCGGGCCGTATGATTTTCACGGCAAATACAAAAGCCTCACGTTTACCGCGCACCCGAAGGTCGATCCTGTGACGGGCGATATGATCTGCTACGGCTATGAGGCGACGGGGCTCGAGACGCGTGACGTTTTTTTGTACACGATCGACAAAACGGGCCGCGTCAAGCGCGAGGTCCGCTTTCAGGCGCCCTACGTCGCGATGGTTCACGATATCGGGCTAACACAAAAGCACGTTCTGATACCCGTGTACGGCTTCGTGAGCAGCATGGAGCGGCTGAAGGAAGGCAAAGTTCACTGGGGATGGGACAACACGAAGCCCGCGTACGTCGGCATTATTCCGCGCGACGGCGAGGCGAAGGACATCCGCTGGTTCAAGGGGCCTTCGCGCGCCACGGTCCACACGCTGAACGCGCGCACCGAAGGCGAGAAGGTGATTCTCGAAGCGCCGATCTTCGATGGGAATCCATTCCCGTTTTTCCCGCCGATCGATGGCTCGCCGTGGGATCCGACGAAGGCGCGCGCGTACATTCGCCGCAACACGTTCAACCTCGCGTCGAAAGACGACGGCTTCACCGAGGAAAAGCTTTTCGAGATGAATGTAAGCGACCTCGGGCGCGTCGACGATCGCTACCTTTCGCTGCCATACCGCTACGCCTTCACGGCGTACGCGGACAAGCAGCGGCCGTTCGACGAGTGGAAGGCCGGCAACCTCGGCGGACGGGTCAACAACTGCTACGGGCGCTTCGATCTTGCGACCGGCAAGATGAGCTCGTATTTTGCGGGAGACACGCACAGCTTGCAGGAAGTGTGTTTTGTCCCCCGCAAGAACGGCGCCGAGGGCGAAGGGTACGTGATGGGCGTAGCATCGAATTACGCTGAGATGCGCTCGGAGCTGATCATCGCCGACGCGCAGCATCTCGAGGATGGCGATGTCGCGCGGGTGATTCTGCCGTTTCGCGCGACAGCGCAGGTCCACGGCCGATGGATGAACGAAGATGAGCTGCCGTTCGCCTAAGGAGCCCAGCATGCTGACACGGCGCGATTTCGTGGCGAAGCTGGCGATGGCGGGCGCGGCGATCGGCGCGTTTGCGCTGGCGCCGGGAGCGGCCTGCGCGGCCCAGGGATCCGCATCTTCCGTGCAATCCCGCACGCCGGTCATGTCGTTCCATATGGACCGGCCGTACATCGACCCCACCGGCACAGCGATGCCGTATTGCCCGCCAAGCGGTGCGCGTTCCGGCGCGCCCATTGCGCGATTCAGCGAAGAGGCTTTTCGCCGCATGCAGTGTTACGCTTGAGCAAGATTAATGATGCAATTGTACAAGGTGATCCGGCCGTTCGCGGCCGCCGCGCCAATTTCCGGCTCTCAAAGGGAGTTTCGGCCGGGAGAAATGGTCGTTTGCGATACCAAACAAAGCGGTTCAACGCTCACGCTGGAAGCTGAGGGAGCTTTTTCCGCTTTTTTCC
>JBAPOM010000310.1:0-9790 GCA_049279635.1 Candidatus Acidiferrales bacterium | reverse complement strand
CCCATCCTCGGTTTGTGAGGGTGGGGCTTTTGCTGATGCAGGTGTGACGATCAGGAAGCCGACGAACTCGCCGTGTGAAACGCGGACGCGACATGCAGCTTGCGCAGCATCGACCGTTTCTTCTCCTGGTGCGATTGCATTCGCCGCAAAATGTCGTCGAGGATTCGCACGGCGGTGACGATATAGGGCCCCTTGTTGAGCATCACGCATTCGGCGCGCTCGCCCATCGCGGCATCGGTGATTTCGGAGCGCGACGGCACTCCAGTCTTCGCAAGCGTTTCGAGCACTTGCGTCGCCCAAATCACCGGCATGTGCGCGGCCTCGCAGATCCACAAAATTTCTTCCTGCACTTCCGCGAGCCGCTGGTAACCGCACTCGATCGCGAGATCGCCGCGCGCGATCATCACGCCGACGGCCCGGCTGCGCATTGCCGCGAGCAGCAGCGAAGGCAGTTGATCGAAGCCCTCACGCGTTTCGATCTTGAGAACGATGCCGAGATTTTCGCCGCCCAGAGCGGCGAGCCGCGCCTGTAATTCGCACACGTCCGCTTCCTTGCGCACGAAAGAGTACTCGACGATATCGGCGTTCTTCACCACGAACGGCAGTGCCGCGAGATCGTCCTTCGTGAGAGAAGAGAGGCAGAGCTGCGTCTCGGGAACGTTGATGCCTTTTTCGGCGCCGAGCTTTTCGCCCGTGGGCCGCGCGTGCGTGATTTCGACCATCACTTTATCCGGCGCGACGCTGCGCACGATCCCGCCGATTTTGCCGTCGTCAAGCGCGATCGGCTCGCCCGGGCGGACGCAATCGAAAAATTCCGGCAGCGTGGCGCCGATGCGCGCCGGGCTGATCAGTTGTTTCTTCTTGTCGTACTTCGCGGGCTGGCCCGGATCGAGCGAGCGCGTCAGGACGAGCGTGTCGCCCAGATTGAGGCGAAGCGTCTGCGGCTTCGGAGGAATCGCGCCAACGCTCGTGAGGCGCAGCGACTTTGCGATTCGGCGCCCGGCGCGCGGGTGCAGCTCCAGCGCAAGTCCGGGCACGATATAGGACGTGCGCGTGCACTCCGCCCAGCGGCTGTTGCCGTCCACTCCGGTGATCGTGAGCGAGCGGGACGCGCCCCGCGAGTCGGTGAAGCGGACGCGGTCGCCGGCCTTGCTTTGCGCGAGCCAGTCGCCTGGAACAGGAATCGACGCGTCCGCTTTCGCGGGCGCATGCTCGGGCTGCGTTGCGGGAGTGAGCCAGATGCGCGCCGGCGAAACGACGCGGCCAAAGTCGTCGCGCTGCGGGCGGAATTTCAGCACGGCGGGGCCGGGTTCGATCGGCCCGGTGCGAAGCTTGGGGCCCGCGAGGTCCATCGAGATTTTGCACGGCCGGCCCGTCTCTTTCACCGCGCGGCGAAGATTACGCACCATGCCGGACCATCCCGCGGGGCCGTCGTGCGCGCAGTTGATGCGCATGCAATCCATCCCGTGCAGGACGAGATCGCGGACGAGGTCGTAGTCGGTGGCGGCTTCGGACGGCATCGTCACCATGATGCGCACGCTGCGGCCTGCCGGCGCGGGGCCGAGCAGGACCGCGGAATTCTTCTCGAGCAGCGCCGCTCCGTCGCCGATTTCGGGCGCACCGTTGGCAAAATCGGGACACGCTTCGGGCGAGCCGGCGAGTTGATTGAGCACATTCATCACCGCGTGCAGGCCGGCGATGACGTGCGATTCGGTGCGCCCGAGCGACGAAAGCCCGAGCGAGGCGAGTTGCGCCTGAAGCTGCCGAATGTCGTGTCGCCGCAGCGCGAGATAATGGATCAGATTCGCGGCACTCGCGCGATGGTCCGGGTGGACGCCTGCAGCATCAAGCGTGCCCGAGGCTTCCAGCTGCAGCATCTCGGAGCACAGAACGTTGAGTTGCTGGATGAGCTGCTGCGGCAGAAGCTGGTTTCCGTTTTGCATTTGCCCGCGCCTAGGAAAGGTCAGGATTGTAACTCCGATTGGTTACAATTCTGTGAACGATGTCACAAGACGGAATGTGACCCGCGTCACGCGGCGGAACAATCTTCCGAAGAGGACCGGTCGTAGGGGCGGGTTTCAAACCCGCCCTTTTTTCGGACAGTAGCGAATGCTGCGCGCATGTGGAGTGCGGCGACTCGCGCCGCCCTTTCGCGGCGAAGATTGCCTGTCCTGAGCTTGCCGAAGGGCTTCGCCGAGCGGACTGCGCGAAACCTAAGCCGAAGCAGGTCCGCACTTTTTCAAGCGAGGGATGAATGCGATGGGCCGTCACGCTCCGTGCTAGTATCGAAAGCTTATGCAAACAGGAATTATCGGGCTGCCGCAGGTAGGGAAGACAAGTCTGTTCCGAATCCTCACGCGCGCGAAGGTAGAGTCGCGAAGCGCGCCGAATCAGGCGCACGTGGGGATTGCACGCGTCCCGGATGCGCGCGTGGCGAAACTGGCCGAGGCATTCAAGCCGAAGAAAATCACATACGCGACGATCGAATACGTCGATATAGGCGGGCTGCAAAAGGACCGCGAGAAGAACTCGGCGTCTCTGGTACCGCTGCGCGAGGCGGACGCGCTGGCGCACGTCGTGCGCCTCTTCGAGAATCCGGCGGTGCCGCACGAGGGAGGGTCGCTCGACGCTCTTCGCGACATCGTGAACGTCGATCTCGAGCTGATCTTGAACGATCTCGAGCAGGCTTCGAAGCGCATGGAGCGCCTCGAGAAAGACATCAAGAAAAAGAAAGATCCGCAGCTCGAAGCCGAGCTGCAAGTACTCACGCGCTGCCGCCAGGCGCTCGAAGCCGAGACGCCGCTGCGCGAACTCGAATTCACACCCGCCGAACAGAAAATGCTCACCGGCTTCATGTTTCTCACACAAAAACCGATGATTTACGTTCTCAATCTCGGGGACGAAGACGCCGCGGAGATCGACCGCGCGGTCGAAAAGTACAAACTCGAAAAGCTTTCGACGAAGCCGCAGACGGCGGTCGTGCCGTTCTGCGGGAAGATCGAAGCGGAGCTTGCCGAACTCGACGACGCCGAAGCCGCCGAGATGATGAAGGCGTACGGCCTCGCGGAATCGGGGCGCGACCGGCTGATCCAGGCAACCTACCGGCTGCTGGGGCTGATTTCGTTCTTGACGTGCGGCGAGCCCGAGTGCCGCGCATGGACCATCGAGCGCGGAATGACCGCGCAGGAAGCTGCGGGCGCGATCCACAGCGACATCCAGAAAAATTTCATCAAGGCCGACGTCGTGAATTGGGAGGACCTGCTGAAAGCAGGCAGCTTCGCGGCGGCCCGCGAAAAAGCTCAGGTGCGCCTGGAAGGCAAAGAGTACATCGTCCAGGACGGCGACGTAATCCTGTTCCGCCACGGCGGATGAGATAAGGGGCTTTTGCCTTTGACGTTCCGGGTGCCCCATCCTCGGTTTGTGAGGGTGGGGCCCTTCGCAGCTCACCGCAGAGGCGCAGAGAACGCAGAGAAATAACGGCGAGGGAAGTGGCCCGGAGCCTTCGGGCATTTTCCTTAGGGGGTCGGAGCTTCTAGCTCCGACATTCAGAGGCGAGTAGAAGTCGGGCTTTAGCCCCTGAAGAAACTCTTCGCTTCCGCCGCGAACATTTGCTCGAGGGCTTCTACCATAAGGGGCGCGCGCGAAAATGTCGGGCGAGACAACTCGGCTATTGGTGGCGCTGCTGCTGGGGTTGACGGCGGCGGGCGCCAACGTGGCGGGCGGGCTGCTGATTGTGCGGCGGCAGTGGTCGCGCCACTATCTGAAATACTTCATCGCGCTCGGCGCGGGCTTCATGCTGGCGACGGCGATGCTCGAAATGATTCCCGAGTCGGTGAAACTGCGGCAGGATTCCAGCTCATTTTTCTTCGGCGATACCAGCATCGTTTTCGTGTTCGTCCTCGGCGGATATTTTCTCGTGCACTTCTTCGAGCACACGGTCGCGCCGCACTTCCATTTCGGCGAAGAAACGCACCACGCGGAAATTTCCCATGCGCACGCGAGCTATGCCGCGCTGCTCGGCCTGATGATCCACACGTTTTTCGATGGTGTGGCGATCGCATCCGGGCTGTTGGTTTCGGCCTGGCTCGGCGGCGTGATTTTCATCGCGATCTTTCTGCACAAAATTCCGGAGGGATTTACGGTATCGTCGCTGATGCTCGCGAGCGGACAGAGCCGGCGGATGGCGATGATCTCCTCGGCGATTCTCGGCGCGACCACGCTCGGTGGAATGGTCCTGATGTTTTTGCTGCGCAGCACGGTGGCGGACGCGCTACCGCTCTCAGCGGGCGTGACGCTCTACGTCGCCGCGTCAGATTTGATTCCGGAAGTGAATCGCGAGCCGGCGCCTGCGATGGCCATCCTTGTCTTCGCCGGCGTGGCGATTCTGCTCGCCCTTAAAGCGCTGTTCCGCGTCTAGAATCGAATCCTGGGCTCGAGCGCCGGAGGCGCGACTGTAATTAGCCCGGCACGAGCGCAGCGAAGTGCCGGGGACCCGGGCGAATTCTGAAATCTCGGAACATGCGAACGCTCGAATCAAAATCCGATTGTGAATCGATTCTCGCGCGCGTCTCCGCGCTCACTTCATCGGACGCGCGCCTCTGGGGAAAAATGTCGGCGCACCAGATGGTGTGCCACCTCTGCGATTCCTACAAAATCGCGCTGGGCGAAAAATCCGTCAGCATGGCGACCGGATTCTTGCAGCGGACGCTCATCAAATTCCTCGCGCTGCGAGCGCCGATGAAATGGCCGCATGGCACGCAGACGCGTCCCGAGGTGGAGCAGGGAGTGGGAGGCACCGCTCCAGTGGAATTCGAGCGGGACCGCGGCGAATTGCTTTCCCTCATCGATCGATTCTGCAGCAGCGTGATCGATCCAAAGACCCATCACCCGATCTTCGGTCCCATGACCCGCCAGGAGTGGATGCGGTGGGGCTACCTGCACGCCGATCATCACCTCCGGCAGTTTGGGCGATAGCAGAGGGCGCACCCTGCGCAATGCGTGGCAAAACCAGCCAAATCCTCCTTTTTTGCCTTTTTGAGGCCGGTATAAGCCCCCGCTAGGGGGATGCTCCATCCCCCTCTTATTGCAATCTTTTTCGGTCGATAATGTTGTCGAGTCAACGTTCTGCCGAGCGAGCGTTACTCGGCGCTGAGGGCGGGCGCAGCCGCGGGAGCGCGGCGGCCGGCGGCAAATTTCGCGAGCGCCAGCAGCATCACCACCAGGCAGAAAGCGCAAACGCCGGTCCATCCGCGCACGCGCCACGCGTAGGCTCCGAGCAACGAGCCGATCGCTCCACCCACGAAGTAGCAGACCATGTAAAACATGTTGAGCCGGCTGCGGGCGTCCGCGGCGAGGCTGTAGATCCGCGTTTGATTTGCGATGTGGCCGGCCTGCGTTCCCATGTCCATCAGCAGAACGCCGACGATCAGGCCCGCGAGAATTTTGCCCGCGAGCCACATCAAAACGAAAGAGAGCAAGACCGAAAGCAGCGCCAGGCCGACTGCGAATCGCGGGCCGCGCCGGTCGGCGAGGCGACCGAAAAGAGGCGCGCCCGCGGCGCCCCCCGCACCAATGAGTCCGAAAAGGCCGGCGGCCTCGCTGTCGTAATGATACGGCGGCGTTTCGAGAAAGAAGACGAGGGTCGTCCAAAAAGCGCTGAAGCAGCAGAAGAGGCAGCCGCCGAGGAATGCAGCCTCGCGAAGATCTTTGTGCTCTCGGATGAGATGGATGGTCGAGCGGAGAAGCGACAAATAGGGAAGCTCGATGGAGGGCTTGCTGTGCGGCAAAAGGAATTGCACGAGAATCACGACGGTCAACATCATCGCAGCGGCGATGAGGTACACCGAGCGCCAGCCGAGATGTGCGCCGACCGAGCCGCTGAATGTTCGCGCGAGCAAGATGCCGAGCAGGATGCCGCTGAAGACGGAGCCGACCACGCGGCCGCGTTCGCGTGGCGGCGCGAGATGCGCGGCGAACGGCACGAAGAGATGCACCGTCGCGCCCATCATCCCCACCGCAAAGCAGGCCAGTGCGAGCCACACGGCGTTGCGAGCGAGCGCGATGAATAAGAGGCCGACGGTTGCGATGCTCATGAGCAGCGTGATCAGCGAGCGGCGCTCGCGGCTGTCGCCCAAGGGAACGAAGAAGAGCATGCCGAGCGCCGTCCCGATCTGCGTGAGCATCGCGATGAAGCCGACCCTGGTCACGCCGAGGCCGAAGGCGCGCGCGATATCGGCAAGCAGCGGTTGGATGTAATAAATATTGGCGACGATCACGCCCGTACTCGCCGCCATGAACCAGACGGTCGTGCGCGATATGGAAGTCGCTTCGGAAGCGGTGGACGAGGGATCGGTCATTGGCAATCGAGTGTCAATGATATCCGATTCTCGACGCCGACTTTCGGTCTGCCTCAGTTTCCGGTTATTCGACGCACTAGGCGTTCGGGCACCTAGTGTCTGTTTCTATGCCGTAGCAGAAATCAATCAGAGAATCCGAAAGAGACGCAAAAGGTCGATAGTCACAGCAAGAATTCCAATGCATTCTGCCAAAAGAAAGATTTTTACCGGCCAAGGCCTCGCAACGAATAGACCGATGAGGGTCAGTACAATGGGCACTACTGAGTATACAAACCACGCAACAAGCGAAGGCTGGCCATAAGACGGAGTGAGTCCGCCAATCAGCCCAACCCCGGCAAGAGTGGCTGCCAAGAAAGCCATACCCAGCGCGATTGTCACAGATTTGGCGACGGCGTTCATTACTTCAGCTTAATTCAGGCTTATGTCAGTCAACGAAAAAACTTCGGCGTAGTTGCAGACGACTCGTACCTGATTGGCGCGCTAACCACGCGTCCAATGAGCTGACGTCAAGTGCAAGGAAATCACGAAACCGACTTGAGTTGGCTGACGATTTCGGCGAGCCAATCTTCGAGGAGCAAACGTTGATCGCGTGTCATTTCGATGAAGGCCACGCCCATCCCAGAGTTCGGCTGGCAGTAGACGACCTTGCCTCTAGCCTCGAAGGCACCGTGGTCCCTGAGAATCCGCACGGCGACCGGCGTCCCTTCGGGGAACGGATTGAAGGCGTCGATGTAGCAGCCGCCGAGGCCTACCTCGGAGGTGCGTGCCGAGAGTCGCGCGTCGGAATTCAGGTCGGTCACCTCAGCAGACGCGACGAGTGGACAGCGCTTAACGGCGCGGCGTGAGGCGGGTTCCCGGGACTTGCTTCTTCGGCTCATTTTCGGATCATCAACGGCTACGCGCGGCAATTTCGCCGTGGCGCAAGGCCTATTCCTCAGCTTGCTTCAACGGTACTCGGCTGAATTCAGTTCAAAGCTATCATGACACTGTGTGCCGTTGTGCAAGTGGGTGCGGAGGGCGTTATCGCAAGCTAAACAGGGCCGCAAGTCGGAAATTTGGAATTCGAAACTATTCGAAATTGGAAACTCGAAATTCGAAACTCGATTCTCGAAATTCCACCTCTGCTCCTTAGTAATTTGCGGCTATAGAGAGCAGGCCCGCCAGTCGGGTGCAAGCCGCTCAAATACAAGGAGTTACGGGATGGTGGCGCCTGGCACCTGTACCTTCGGCCGGTTGGTCTTTGGAATGCGCCGATGGGGGCGCAACTTTATGGTGGGGCGGGTGTTAGATAAGCTGTGGAGGCCATGGCGAGGACTGACGTCGAGCTGATGCTGGACGTGAAGGCCGGAGACGACTCGTCCTTCGACTTTCTTTTGCAGAAGTATCGCTCGCCGCTGGTGAATTTCCTCCACCGGATGGTGCGCGACACGGCAACGGCCGAAGACCTCGCGCAGGAAGTTTTTCTGCGCGTTTATCGCGCGCGGAAGCAATATACTCCGAGCGCGAAGTTCACGACGTGGCTTTTCCGGATCGCGACGAACCTGGCGCTGAATTCGGTGCGCGACAACCGGTACGCGAAGCTGGCGGTGCCGCTCGATGCGCCGGTGGACGAAGATGCCGCGCCGATGGAATTGCCGGCTCCGGTGATGCGCATCGACGAACACATGATTGAGCGCGACCGTACCGAGTTTATCCGCAGAGCCATCGCCTCGCTGCCGGAAAAGCAACGCGCCGCCGTGCTGCTGCATAAGTATGAAGAGATGGATTACGGAGAGATCGCCAAGATTCTGGATTGTTCGGAAAGCGCGCTGAAATCGCTGCTGTTTCGCGCTTACGAAAGCCTGCGGGTGCAGCTGGCGCCGCTCGTGACGCAGCCAGTGGAGCAGCGCGCGGGTGAAGGAAGGCCATCATGAAGTGCGAAGACGCTTCGAAGGAACTGATTGCGTATCTGGACGGCCGGGTGAATGCGGCCGGGCGAGCGAAGATGGAAAGCCATCTCGCGCGATGCGCTGCGTGCCGGAACCGCGCGGAGGAGATGCGCAAGGTGTCGATGCTGCTCGGCGAAGTGCCGGCGGTCGAGCCGTCGTTTGGCTTTGATGCGCGCGTACGGCAGCGCGTGGCGGCTGAGCCGCGGCAGAGCTGGTTCTGGCGGCTGGTGCCCGCGCCGCGTCCGGCGTTTGCCGTGGCGCTGTTGATTGCGCTGACCGTGCTGGTCGCAAAGCTGCCATCGAATCGCGCGCCCGCGACGCCGGTTGCAACGACGAGCGCCCAGGAGCAGGAAGAGGATTTCAACGCGATCAAGAACCTGGGAGTACTCGAAAACTACGATGTCCTGACGAAGTTCGATTCGCTGGCAGAAACGGCGACGCCGGATTCGACGCAGCCCGAAGGCAAAGCGCCGCGAGGCGACGAGAGCAATGACTAGCATGAAGATTCGCGGGAGGAGGCCCGGGGCTAAAGCCCCCGTAGAGTGGCTGCTTATCGAGGGGCTGAAGCCCCACGCTTCCACCCTTTTTACGGCAGGGCTGAAGCCCTGCCGTCCGACCATGATGCCTGCGGAGCGGCTGAATCCCTGGAGTGCCACCACGAGCTTGCAGCAAGGATTTCCTGTGGAGATGTGTGAGTGAAACGATGGCTTTCCATTTTCGCGATGTGCGCGTGGCTCCTGGTGGGGCTGGCGGCGCAGACTGCCCAAGCGCAGAACGGCCGGCGATGGCGGGCGTGGCGCGCGCGGCGGCAAGCGGCAGCGGCGGCGCAGAGACAGAGGACTGGCGAGAATGGCGCCCGGCAGCCGGGTGCAAATGGCGGAGCGCGCAAGCCGAATCCGCGGGCCATGGCGGGACTTCCGCCGAAGTGGATCGATAACCTGCGGGACGTGCCTCCGGACCAGCAAGAGCGCTTCATGCAGAACAACGAGAAGTTTCAGAGCCTTCCTCCGGAGCGCCAGGCGCAGATTCGCAAAAACCTGCAAAAGTGGAACAGCCTAACGCCGGAGCAGCAGAACCGCATCAAAACCACCGAGCGGATGCTGGAGAATCTGACGCCGGAACAGCGCGAGCATTTCCAGAACGACATCGTCCCGACGCTGGCCGCCATGCCGCCCGAGCGGCGCGCGCGCGTGATCGGGCACTGGCGGCGGCTGCAGGGAATGACGCCGGAGCAGCAGCAGGCGGCGTTGAACGATCCGCGGTTCATGCAGGGACTGAGCCCGGACGAGCAGGGCATGGTCCGCGACCTGAATTCGCTGGGCGCGCCGCCTCCAGAGTAATTCGCCGACTCGAGTTTTTCTAACACATTCATCCACCGGGCAAATTCTTCGAGCCGCACTGTTGACTCTTACAAAACAATTTCGACTTTTCGCGCGTTGGAACCACAAGGCGTCGTGAAGCGGCCGAAGTGCGCCACAATGGGTTGTGTTTTTCGCCTTTTCATGC
>JBAPOM010000309.1:0-3843 GCA_049279635.1 Candidatus Acidiferrales bacterium | reverse complement strand
GGCGATCCTGGAGCGCTTGCGGGCAGCATCACTGGCCACGGTATCAGAACTCACGTGGACCGCCGCCGGGCGACGGCTCCTCACTGCGTATCGTGAAACGATTGCGGCACACCGAGCGGGCGCGCTCAGAGAAACCGCACACGCTCAGTAACAAGTGATGAGGTGAGGTCATGAATCCTAAAGTATCTGTCGTTATCCCGACCTATAACCGGGCGGCCAAGGTTCCGAAGGGCATTGAAAGCGTACTGACCCAGACGTTTTCCGACCTCGAGGTCATTGTTGTGGACGACGGGTCAGCGGACGACACGGGGAATGTCATTGCGAAGACCTTTGGCGATCGAATCCGCTACTACTACCAGGCCAATCAGGGTGCCCCCGCAGCTCTGAACAAGGGAATCGCCGAAGCACGGGGAGAGTGGATCGCCTTTCTCGACTCCGACGATGAATGGGAACGCGACAAGCTGGAATGGCAGTTGAAGACCCTCGAGCGATTTGACCCACAGTGCGGTGGCTGTTACACGGACGTTCGATTGGTCAACCACCCGGAAACACGCACCTTATTCCAACTCGCGGATGAGAGCTACCGGCACCAAGGAGAGATGGGTGTCAGCGAGGAGGCCCTGAAACTGCTCGTAAGACCTGGCGGCGCCGGCATGGTGATCTGCCAGTCCTCCTTTATGGGACGCGCCGACCTGATCAGAAAAACAGGGGGGTTCGACCTCAAGGTGCTGTACAGCTATGACAGCGAATTTCTGTTCCGGTTGGCGATGCTGACGAGCTTCTGTTATGTGAACCGCCCGCTTATTAGGTTTGACCGCTCACCCGTGGAACAGCGCCACGTAGGAGTGAGCGCACAGTGGACCAAACCAGATTTTCAGCTTCGGGATAGCCAGTCACGGCTCGAGGGACTTTTGCGCTTGAGCGAGGGCTTGCCCAGGGAAGTCGTCAAGCTCATTCAAGAACAGTTGGGCTCAATCTACAGCGGCTGGGCGAATTGGTATCTGGCGGCCGGACAATACGGAAAGGCGCGCGAATCTATCTCGCTAGCGATGCGACTGGATCCGACCTTCAATATCGCGGTGAAATGGTTTCTGACGTGGACAAGCCCCCGGCTGGCGTGCCGGGCAGTACGTTACCGTCGGGAAAGAAGTCAAGATTCAATCGCGTGACGTTCTTGCTCCGAGCTGTGCGGCGCCATTTGGAAAACAGCGGAATCCCTATTCTATCCTGTGAGCAGGACTTTTTAGAGACACGCCTGCACCTCCCATGAAAACCGATCACAAGCATAGCTTCGGACGCCATATCATCGCCTGTTTGGCAACGGCATTGGTCATCTGTGCTGGCGTAGAACTCACCTGTCTGTCACTTGGGATTGCCCCCTTTTTCACGCCGAACTTGCCGCTCAACGAGAAAATGCGCTTCCTTCGAGAACATCGGCTCGGCTCGACACCCATCGCAGTGGTGAGTGGAGCGAGTATAGCGCTCAACGACATCGACAGCGATATGCTCGAAGACGATGAAGGGCGCCCCTTCTTCAATCTCGGGGCCAATGGCATCTCGGTGCCGACCTCGGAACAGTTTTACGAGCAGTTCGCGGACATTTACCCAGTGCGTGAGGTTATCTTCGCCGCAAGCCCGGTGGAATTGCGGGACGCCTATCGGTCGGATGTTGAAGTGCCCACTCCCGTGTTTCGCCGCTACGTGCTGGGCAGGATGACGATGGCGGAGGAATTCACATATCGCGACATTTCGGGATTGATGTCGTATTGGAAGAACTGGGACGACTACCACAGCCGAACATCGCCTACTTCAATGGCATTCACCAAGACGGGGGCTGTGCCCTTGGAAATCGGGCCCGGCACCCCCGAATCTGGGGCCGGCATTGCCGAAGCCCTTGACCTGAATCCCCACTGTGTGCGCTGCATGAGTGACCTAGCTCAATTTTGCCGGGACGTGCGGGGCCTGGGTCGGCCCTTCACTGTGGTGCTGGGACCTGTCCGACCCGAGGTGGTCGAACAGAGCCCAAGAATTCGCGCCGTTGTCGCTGGCCGCAAGGCGCAGATTCGAGCTGTCGCCCAAGAATGCAACGCTCAACTGTTTGACATTACAGACTATGCCACTCTTGATGATTCATGTTTTGCGAATTCCCTCCACTTGAATGCACAAGGCATGAGTGCAATGACCGCGCAATTGGTGCGCTTTAGGCGAGGTGGATCGATTCCTAAGGGGATGAAATTAACCTGTGGCGGTCCCCGTTTGGCGACGACCTCCGGCAAGGGTCAGCAGCCAGAATCGATTGCAGGAGCTAGATCCGACTGACTTGACGGTATGAATCAATACTGGTCCGGGGTTTTCAATGCGGGCAGATTTGCTTCTGGTATCCTCTACGCGCTGATCCGAAACCTTGATGAGGCGTCGATAGTAGGTTAAATTGCGATTTCTGACAGCAGTTCGTAGGCTAGCTCGTTCTAAAGCAGGCATATCCGCAACAATGCAGCGGAAAGCCTTGCGTTTCGCTGCCAAGCTGGGCCTTCCGGAGCCAGCCGTATGGCGCGTTCGTCCGCGTCAAGTGTTCCATCCTCTTCAGGCGCGTTTGCGTGGAAGCAGCGACCCGGAGGTCTTTGATCAGATATTCGTTCTTGAAGAGTACTCATGCCTTCGGGAGTTGAACGAGCCATCTCTCGTGCTGGATTTGGGAGCTAACGTCGGGTTCAGTGCGGCATACTTTTTGAGTGTTTTCCCGAAAGCGCGCATCGTGGCGGTTGAACCGGATGAGCGTAATCTGGCGATCTGCAAGGCTAACCTCTCGCCCTACGGAGACAGAGTGCTGCTCCTGCATGGTGCTGTGTGGTCGGGGACCGCAACGCTTCGATTGTTGAGAGGCACTTTCAGGGACGGTCGTGAGTGGGCTACTCAGGTCGGAGAATTGAGCGAGGAAGAGCGAACATCCGTGGGCGTTCAAGCTTGGGATGTCGGAAGCCTCATCGACATGAGTGGGGGCGGTACGGTGGACCTCCTAAAGGTTGACATCGAACGAGCCGAGCTATCGGTTTTCGGGGAATCTGCAAGTTCCTGGCTGCACAGAGTCCGCAACATTTGTATCGAGCTCCACGGCAAGGACTGCGAGGAAGTGTTTTTCGCCGCGCTGAAAGATTTCGATTATGAATTGGGACATTCCGGTGAATTAACCATCTGTCGGAACTTGCGCCCCAGGAAGATGCCCAAAACAAAGATCGCATTCCCCATATGAAGAGCACTTTCATAGTCGCAATCAAAGTGAACCGCACTGAAAGGTGGCATCCCTGCGGCCGATGTCGAAGCTCTGCGCCGCTACTGGGCCATTTGCCCGATGCTCAAGACCGTGCTGTTTAAACCCGATCGCCCTGATTACTTCGATCTCGCCGTCAAGAAGTCAGCCATCAAGTGCACCATCTATGACCAACCCGAGTTCACTACTTTTGTCACGGGCATGAACGTCCACTTTGCTGTTTGGCGTTCAAAGTTATTCCGATCCTTCGACCTGAACTCAAGAGCAGCGAGCAATTGCGCGGGCGCTAAAAGCAGTGCAGAAGGCCAAGGAAGCACAGCAGGCCGGGTTGGCTTTGGAGCGCGAGCGCAAGGCCGCCCTGATGGAATACCTATTCACCCACGGCACTCATAGCGAGATTGCTAAGGAGACCGAGATTGGTGATATCCCATGAAAGCTTCCGCGTGCGTATCCTTATTCATTTGTGAGGAAGCAATCGAAAGTTCGCAGATTGGTGACCAATTGACTGGAATTTTACCGACGTACTCGATGACAGTTTGACTTCCACGCCGGAAGTGTCTACCGCGGGATGATTC
>JBAPOM010000308.1:0-10409 GCA_049279635.1 Candidatus Acidiferrales bacterium | reverse complement strand
AGCTGAAGGGAGTCTCCGATCCCGAGCAGAAGCGCAAGATCATCGGCAACGAGTTCATCGCAGTCTTCGCCGAAGAGGAGCGCAAGCTTGTGGCGGGATCGCAAGGCGGTTTGCCGGTGAAATTCCTCGTGCAAGGAACCCTCTATCCGGACGTGATCGAATCGGTATCGGTGAAAGGCCCCTCGGCTGTGATCAAATCGCACCACAATGTCGGCGGACTTCCGAAGGACATGCCCTTCGGATTGATCGAGCCTCTGCGCGATCTCTTCAAGGACGAAGTGCGCCAGATCGGAAGGGAATTGGGCTTGCCGAACGAGATCCTGGTGAAGCATCCGTTTCCCGGGCCAGGGCTGGCGGTGCGGCTTCTAGGGGATATCACTCCGGAAAAACTCGAAACGCTGCGTGGAGCGGATGCCGTCGTAGTCGACGAAATCCGGCGCGCGGGACTGTACGAAAAGGTGTGGCAGGCCTTCGCCGTGCTTTTGCCGGTGCGTAGCGTCGGCGTAATGGGGGACGGCCGGACCTACGGCTACACGATTGCGGTGCGGGTTGTGGAATCTCTGGATGCGATGACGGCGGACTGGTCCAGGCTGCCGATGGATGTGCTGAAAAAGATTTCGGTACGGATCGTGAACGAAGTGCCCGGGGTCAATCGAGTGGTTTACGACATCAGTTCGAAGCCGCCCAGTACGATCGAGTGGGAATAGTCATACAGCCTTCTTGCAGTGCCACAACGGCACACTCGAACTGATAAACGGTAGAGCTACACTAGTAGTGGGTAGTGTGCCGACTGAGGTTAGCAGCCGAAAGTGGGACCGATCGGGCACACGACGAGTATGTTAAGATCCACGCCAGAAAAATCGACCCGCCTGCGGAGGAAGAATCCCCCCGGAACTCCGTTAGCGGTTCGCCATCTTCTGGGCCATGTACAGAAGCAAGCGCCGGTCAGGCTCCTCGATGCGGCCAAGGAGACGACGGAAGCGGCCCAGATAACGAGCATCTTTTCCGGTACTTCCCCACGCGATATCGTCCGCACTCTTCCGCTTGGGAAGGTTTGGAAGCTCGGGTGGCTCTTCGCCGTCGTAGAAGAGCTGGTAGAGCGGAACTTCCATAGCTCGGGCCAGCTTTTCGAGAGTCTCGATCGCCGGAACGGTGTGACCGTTCTCGACACGCGAGATGTAGCAGCGAAGCAGTCCCGTGCGTTTTTCGATGTCGCCTTGGGAAAGCTTTTTTGTTTCACGTAGCAAGCGAAGGCGTTCTCCGATTATCATGGCGGGTATTGTTGCATGAAGCAGTGACGCTCGCAAGAACGAACTAAGGGAATACGCCATTTTTTCGGCGAAACCGAGCAGGCATGGCAAACGTCTCAAAACACATGGCAGCCAGCGCCCCGGCGATAGCGGTCTCGCTCGATCGAGCGGGACGGCAGGAGGAGGACAGGGAACTAGTACGCCTTTCCCAAAGCGGGAACGAGCCGGCATTCGAGGATCTCGTGCGGCGGCACCAGCAGCGGGTTTTCGCGCTGGTCAACGGAATCCTGAGGCGCCCGGACGATGTCGAGGACGTAGCGCAGCAAGTTTTCTTGAAAGCATACCTAGGTATAAAAAGATTCGACCAGCGCGCTGCGTTTTCAACATGGCTGTACAAGATTGCGGTGAACGAATGTTGGGACTATTTGCGGAAGAAAAAAGTGCGGCCTCTGGTGTATGAGGCGGATCTATCGGAAGAGCAGGTCTCGCGGCTGGATGGGATCGTTTCTGCGGACCGGCCGCCCGAAGGCCCGAGCGACCGGGCGGAAGCGCGAGAGCTTTTGGAGCGCATGCTGGATACGCTGCCGGAGCAAGACCGCCAGCTGCTGCTCCTGAAAGAGGTCGAAGGCTTTTCGGTGCAGGAACTGGCGGAGATTCTCAAGCTCAACGTCAACACCGTGAAAGTGCGGCTCTTCCGTGCGCGCGGGCGAATTATGGATGTGTACAGGCGAAGGCTGTCGCAGGGTAAGAAGACCGGCGCGGCTTCGTTCGCAGAAAGGAAGGCATAAGCCATGGCAACGGACGCTGGGGCAAGATACGCGGCATGTCCGGAGTGTGAGCTGCTGCTCGAAGACTATCTGAATGGAGAGCTGACCGGGGCCGAACGGCAGCGCGCGGCGGCGCACGTGGAATCGTGCGCGGCATGCGCCGAAGCGTGGAAGAGCGCCGTGATGAGCACCGCGCTATTGCGGGCGGCTGAGGGCGCGGACGATCCGGGCCCGGCATTTTCGCGTGTCGTGATGGCGCGGATTCGCGCCGCGGAAGAGGAACGAAGTGCCGAACGCGGCAGCTTCTGGCAACCCTTTGTGTCGTTCGGCTGGAGGTTCGCGGTAACTGCGACGCTGGCGCTCGGATTGTTGGTAACGTATGACGCAGGCTGGGGCAGGCGGCCGCAACCAAATGCCGTTGCGGCACGTCCTATCGTGCGAGACCTTTTTAGTCCGGATCCGGCGAACATGCCGGCAAACGGAGATGAAGCTCTGATAATGGTGGCGGAAAGCAACCATGGCAACCACTAAAGCAAGGCGAGAAGCAGCGGCTCTCTTTTTCGTGGTGTTTTTGCTGGGGGTGCTCCTCGGCGGCGTGGGCGTCCATCTGTGGGGCGAGCGCGTCCTGGGTGAGACCAAGCCCGTGAACACGAACCCGAACCGCGCTCAGGTGATTGCGCAGTGCACGCATGAGCTGCAATTGACGCCCGATGAGCAAAAACAGATGATTGCGATCATCGACGATACGCGCGCGAAGTGGGCCGCACTCTATGCGCCGCTCGATCCGCAGAAAGAACAGATTCGCCTCGAAGGCCGCGCGCATATCCGCGCGATCCTTACGCCCGAGCAGCAGGTGAAATTCGACGACTTCATGCGGCGCATCGACGAGCAGCGGAAGAAGGACGCCGCGCGCCAGGCGGCAGCAGGGCATTAGCGGAATGGCCGCTGCGGTTGCTGCACGCGCTCCCGCAGGGCACACCCGGCCAACCTTCATGGACGAGCGCTCGACGACAAGACAGGTTCTCTCCAACACCAAGACGGCTGAGGCGCCCGGCAACGCGCCCACCATCCGACTCGAGAATATCGTCAAAACCTACGATCTCGGCGAGGTGCAGGTGCACGCGCTGCGTGGCGTGTCGCTCGAAATCTATCCGGGCGAATTCGTCGCCGTGATGGGTGCTTCGGGATCCGGCAAGTCAACGCTGATGAATATCATCGGCTGCCTCGACAAGGCCACGCGCGGGCGCTATTTCCTCGATGGGAAAGACGTCTCGGGGCTCACGAAAAGGGAACTGGCGAAGATTCGCAGCCAGAAAATCGGATTTGTGTTTCAGCAGTTCAACCTGCTATCGCGGACCTCGGCGCTCGAAAACGTGGAATTGCCGACCATCTATGCCGGCGTCCCGATCGAAGAGCGCGAACGGCGTGCGCGCGAGGCGCTGCAACGCGTGGGGCTTGCGGAACGCGAAGGCCACTTTCCTTCTCAGCTTTCCGGAGGTCAGCAGCAGCGCGTAGCAATCGCGCGGGCGCTCGTCAACAATCCTGCGTTGCTGCTGGCGGATGAGCCGACCGGGAATCTCGACAGCAGGACGAGCGTCGAGATCATGGATATTCTCCAAAAGCTCAACGACGAGCACGGCCTGACGGTCGTCATCGTGACGCACGAGCAGGACATCGCACAGTATGCGAAGCGCGCGCTGGAATTCCGCGACGGCAAGATGAAGAAGGATGTGATGATCCAGAATCGCTCGATCGCGTCGGAAGTCCTGCCCACGCTGCCCTCGATCGATGAGGATTTGGTCGCGGACATCGGCGTCGAATCGCCGCAGCCTTCGAACGGCGATACGCCCGCCAAGTAATTTGGCTCCTCGCTTTTGCTGCGACCCCAACACCCGCCTAGTAGCTCCAGGACTCGAACATCCCCTTGCGCCGGCAAGAGAGGGCTGCCCGCCGCGTGAAAGAGTTGCCGCGTGCGCGCAGTCGTAGTAGTGTGCTGCAATGCCGCATAAGCCCGAGAGGGCGCAGAGGGAGACCTAGCCATGTCAGCCCACGATGAAGAAACAACTCCTGGAAACGGAGACATTCGGGAAGGCGCCAACGTAGACAAGATTCGCGACATCCTCTTCGGTTCCCAGATGCGCGATTACGACAAGCGCTTCGTGCGCCTCGAAGAGCGCCTGGCGAAGGCCTCCGACGCGCTGCGCGACGATCTCAAGAAGCGCTTCGACTCGCTCGAGTCGTTCGTCCAGCAGGAGGTTGAATCGCTTCACCAGCGCCTCAGAACGGAAAAATCCGAACGCGTCGAGACGCTGAAAGAGCTCACTCGGGAGACGCGCGAAAGTTCGAGAGCGCTAGAGAACGGCCTGTCGCAACTCGACGAGCATCTTGTGGCCGCGCAGGGCGATCTGCGCGCGCGAATCCTGGATCAATCCAAGGCGCTGCTCAACGAGATCCAGAAATCGCACAGCGAGATGGAATCCACGCTCGAGCGCGAAGCCGAAACATTGCGAAACGATAAGACCGATCGCGCGACGCTCGCCGACTTGTTGACCGAGATGGCGCTGCGTCTCAAGGGCGAGCTCGAGCTCCCGGGAAAGTAGAATCCGTTCCGCAGGCCGTCGTTTCGAGGCGGCCGAAGGATGAATTCGGCATCCTGAAACCTCATGGCAGATGATCCCGTAATCCGCCTTCCTCTCGATCCGGATGAAGACGTGTCCGCCGACGCGGGGGAAAAATCCTTCGAGAAACTCCGCCACCTGATTCTCGCGCCCGAGCAAGAGGGTCTCGCGCGCCTGCGCGAGCGCGTCGAGAATCCGGAACAGCGCGCGTGTGACGTCGGCGCGGTGCTGCCGGAAGCCATCCATTTGCGCCGCGAGCAAGACGGCGAAGAGGCCTTGGGCGCTGCTCTTGCGCCGACCGTCGAAACGGCGTTGCGTGAATCCGTTCGCAAGGATCCGACGACTCTCGCGGATGCGCTGTTCCCCGTGATGGGCCCCGCGATTCGCCGCTCGATCCTGCAAACGCTCCGGCAGCTCTTCGAGTCGTTCAACCAGGCGATGGACCAGAGCCTTTCTCTGCGCGGCATGCAGTGGCGTTTCGAAGCCTTCCGCACGGGTCGGCCATTTTCCGAAATCGTCCTCATGCACAGCCTGGTATTTCGGGTCGAGCAGGTTTTCCTGATTCACAAGAAAACGGGGCTGCCGCTCTGCCACGTCGTGGCGCCGGCTGTAGCTATGGAAGATCCGAGCCTCGTATCCGGAATGCTTTCCGCCATTCAGGATTTCGTGCGCGATTCGTTCCATGCGCCGCAGGGACAATCCGTCGAAAAGCTTCAGGTTGGCGAACTCGAAGTGTGGGTCGAGGAAGGTCCTCACGCCGTCGTGGCTGCGGTGATCCGCGGCATGGCTCCGCCGGCGTATCGCTCGGTGTTGGTCGAGGCAGTCGAGCGCGTGCACCGCAAGTTCGCGCAGCAGTTCCAGAAGTTTCAAGGCGAGACCGCGCCATTCGTCTCGGGCACCGAAGATCTAACGCCGTGCCTCGAAGCGCGGTACCGGGAAAAGCAGAGTTTGCGCCCGAAGCCGTACATGCTTGTTTTCGCATGCGTTCTACTGGTTCTTTTGGGCAGCTTATGGGCGTTCGCGGCATGGCGCAATCATCAATGGCACGCGTACGCGGAATCTCTTGGGCGGCAGCCGGGCATTATCGTGACCTCGGCCGGGCGCCATGGCGAGCGGTTTGTGATCAGCGGCCTGCGCGATCCGCTTTCTCCCGATCCCCAGATGTTGCTGCGCGAAGCCGGGCTCGACTCGCGCCGCGCCGAATTCCATTGGGGCGCCTATTATGCGCTTGACGATCCGATCCTCCAGCAGCGCGTGGTGACCATGCTGAAGCCTCCGGCGGGCGTGCAGTTTACCGTTGCGGATGGCGTGCTGCATGCGCGGGGGGTCGCGCCCGACGATTGGTACGCAAGCTTTCCCTCGCGCGCCGCGATGATTCCCGGCATTCGCGATGTGGACGCTCCCCGGCTGATCAGCGCCACCGAAGCGGAATTCGACCGCCTCGAAAGCGTGATCCATTCCACGGTGCTCACCTTTCCAGTCGGCAGCGCCGACCTCGTGCCCGATCAAGCCGCCTCTTTGAAGCTTCTCGCTCCTGAAATTACCGCGTTACTTCAGAAGGCGCAGTTGCTGCACAAGAGCGTTGTTCTCGACGTCGTCGGGCACAGCGATAGCACGGGCCCCGAATCCACGAACCAGCTCCTCAGCCGGGATCGCGCCGAAAATGTCATGCGGCAGTTGGTGCGCGAAGGCGCTGCCCGCGGTTCGCTGCGGCCCACGGGCGTCGCCGCCAGCGAGCCTTTGCGGCCCGAAACCGATGAGCAGGCCCGTCAATACAATCGCAGCGTGACGTTCAGCGCGTCTCCGGCCGAGCCTTCGAAACCCTAGGTCATGCTCCAGAAAAAAATCTGCATGCTCGGATCGTTCGCCGTGGGGAAGACCAGCCTCGTTCGCCGCTACGTCGAGAGCATCTACTCCGATGCCTATCACACAACAGTGGGCGTCAAAATCGACAAAAAAGTCGTGCAAGTCGGCCCGCAGGAAGTCACCCTAGTCCTCTGGGATCTGTACGGCGAGGACGAATTTCAGAAAATGCGATGGTCCTATGTGAAAGGCGCCTCGGGCTACCTGCTTGTGGCTGACGGCACTCGGCGCGCGACATTCGAAAAAGCGCTGGCGCTCGAAGAAGGCGTCCGGCAGGCCGTCGGCTCGCTGCCGTTTATTTTCGTTCTTAACAAAGCCGACCTCGCATCGTCGTGGGAAGTTGACGCCAGTATGGAGAATCAGCTCGCCGATAAGGGATGGGAAGTGATGCGCGCCAGCGCTAAGACCGGCGAAAACGTGGATGCCGCGTTCCGCAAGTTGACCGAAAAGATGCTCGGTCCATGATGTCGTCCCTAGCTACAGAGCTTCTGCAATTAATGGGCTACGCCCTGTGCGAAGACCGCGCGGGCCGCAGATATGCGTTGCTTTATGATCCGCCGGGCTGGTTCCAGGAAGTTTGGGGGCATCAGACTGCAGGTAATCTTCTGACGCTGGTCGATCGCTCGCCGTTTCTGGATGCTTTCCTTTCGGAAGCGAAAGAGCACTGGAATTCCGACGCCAAAACGCCGCTCGGATCCGGCATCTGGGTCGAACAGATTTCCGGCGGCCGCGAAATTCCGCTCGAGGCGTACGCGTGGCGAATCGAGGGCAAACGCATCCTCTCGATCCACAGCCCGCGGGAAACATTTCAGGAACAGTCGCGCGTGCTGCAAACCGCCCGCGACTCGCTGCTCGTTCACGAGCAATTGCTGAAGGAAATTCAAAAGAAGGAAATCCTGTTGCACTGCATCATCCACGATCTCTCGCAGCCGCTCACGGCGATGCGAGGCTGTTTCGACGTCCTCGCGCACGAAAAGGCTTCGCCGGATTCGAAGCGGCTGATCGAAGTCGGCAAGCAGCAGTCGGATCGCCAGGACAGCATGATTCGCGAGGTGCTTCAGGCATTCGCCGCCGACATCGACTCCACGATGGATGCCGGCGCGGGCGCCCGTGCCGCTGCCAATGTCCTTCGGTGTGCGGAGGAAACGGTGAACACGTTCGCGCCCGTATTCCAGTCGCACGGCGCGAAGATTCGCCTCGATCCCAAAATCGATCGCAACGCGCACTGGAACGTGGTTGGCGATGAGTCGCGCCTCATGCGCATCTTCGCCAATCTCGTCGAAAACGCGCTTCGCCACGCGCCGAAGGGATCGCTCGTCACCATCGGCCTGAAGGACGACGACGGCCACGTGAAAGCGTTTGTGGACGACGCGGGCCCGGGCCTGCCGAAGGAGTTCAAACCCGCCGAAGCATTCGCTCTTTTCTCGAAAGGCAAGCAGGGCGGCGGCAAAGCAGGCCTGGGGCTTTACTTTTGCCGCATTACGGTCGAGCGCTGGGGCGGCTCTATCGGTTGCGAATCGCTGCTGCATCGCGGGGCGCGCTTTTGGTTTCGGCTGCCGCGGGCGGCGCGCACGGATTCGATTCCTGCTTCCTCGCCGGTTCCGGCGGAAACCACTTCCTTTCGCCCCGCGCGACTCACAATACTCTTGGTGGACGACAATCCTGCGGTCCTCGAATTGAACCAGATTCTCCTCGAGCGAGATGGCCACGAGGTGACCGTGACAGGATCGGGCGCCGAATCTTTACGCTTGCTCGCAAAGCGCCAGTTCGACGTGATCTTTCTCGACGAGGAAATGCCCGGCCTGAGCGGCGTCGAGGTTGCGAAGAAAATTCGCGCCCGTGAAGCGCCCGCAGGCAAACGCCAGATCATCTTCGCTCTGACCGGCAACACAACCAAAGAAGATCGCGCGCGCCTGCTTGCGGTAGGATTCGATGCTTGCTTAGGGAAGCCATTTCGCGCGGAGGAATTTCACGAGGCTGCGGCTCGCTTTTCTCTCGGTACGTTCACGGCGCCCGACACAAGCAAGCATCCAGCCTCTGCGGCTGCCGATTCCTCTCTGCTCGCGCGCGTCGGCGGCGACGCAAAGCTTTTGCGAAGTATCGTGCACACGTTTGTCAGCGACTATCCGGCAAAGCTTCGCAAGATCAAGCAGGCGATCGCGCGCAAAGATGCGCCGGCGCTTGCCGCCGCTGCCCATGCAATGAAAGGCGCTGTTGCCATCTTCGGCGCCCAAGACGCCGTGGAAAGCGCGGTCGATTTGCAGCAAATGGGCCGCCAGGGAAATCTGACAAACGCGCCGGCGTCGTTCCGTAGGCTCGATGAAGCGCTTGCCAGATTGAACGCGAAATTGAGAGAATATGCGCCCTCGGCGAAACGAAATCCTTCCAGTTCCAGCCGGGGCAAGCACCGGGTGCGGAAATCGCGCCAACGCGCGAGGCGTGGTCCCCGTCGCTAGCAATCGGCGTTCTTTCAAAACGCGCAGAGGAAGAGGAGCCTGGTCATGTCCGAAATCCTCGTTTGTGATGACGACGCCACAACCCGAAAGATGGTGCAGGGAATCCTGAAGTCCGGCGGGCTATCCGCTTCGACCGCAGCCGACGGCCAGGCAGCGCTAAAAGCGCTGCGCAAAAAGAAATACGATCTCGTCCTCCTCGATATCTGGATGCCCAAGCTCAGCGGCCTGGATCTGCTCGAGCTTCTTCATGACGAGCCGCACATTCCCAAGATCGTGGTGATGACGTCGGACCAGACGTCCGAGACCCTTTTGCGCGCCCTGCGCGGCCGCGTGTTTCAATTTCTCGCAAAGCCGGTCGAGGCGGATTCGCTGCTCGCGCTCGTCAACGACGCTCTTTCGGTCGAGCCGGCGAGCCCGCCGATCGAAGTGCTTTCGGCAACCACGAGCTGGGTCGAGCTTCTCGTGCCGTGCGAGCGCTTGATGGTCCACCGCGTGCAAAGTTTTCTTTCGCGCCTCGAATCCGATCTGCCGCAGCAACAGCGCGAGAGCATCGGCTTCGCGTTTCGCGAGCTCTTGAACAACGCGATCGAATGGGGCGGGCGCCTCGACCCGAATCAGAAGGTTCGGATCTCGTATATCCGTACGGAGCGCGCGTTGCTCTATCGCATCGACGATCCCGGGCCCGGTTTCCGTCCCGAGGAATTGAAGCACGCCGCCATCAACAACCCCGAGGATGATCCTCTCGCCCACACCCAGGCGCGCGAAGAAAAAGGCCTTCGCCCCGGCGGCCTCGGCCTCCTGCTCACCAAATCCATGGTCGATGAGCTTGTTTACAACGAAGCGCACAACGAGGTTGTCCTGATCAAATATCTGTGATTCGAGTGTGCAGAGGCGCGCTTGGCAAATTCCCGCAAACGGCATATAAACGACGCCCGAGGAGTTTCATGTCACTCACATTGCCCCTGCTTCCCACAACGCTGGTCGGCTCGCTCCCGCAGCCGGAGTGGCTGATCGACCGGCAAAAGCTCGGCAGCCGCCTGCCGCCGCGCGTGCGCCTCACGGAATTGTGGCGCGTCGCGCCGGAGCTGCTCGAACAGGCGCAGGACGATGCGACGATTCTCGCGATTCGCGCCCAGGAACGCGCCGGGCTCGACATCCTCACGGACGGCGAAATGCGCCGCGAAAGCTATTCGAACCGCTTCGCCACCGCGCTCGAAGGCGTCGACATCGATAATCCGGGGCAGACGATCAGCCGCTCGGGAAAGCTGGACATTGTCCCGCGAGTTACTGGAAAGATCCGCCGAAAACATCCCGTGGAGGTGCGCGACGTCGAGTTCCTCCGGAAGAACACCGACCGGGCCATCAAGATTACCGTGCCGGGACCATTCACGATGGCGGAGCAGGCGCAGAACGATTACTACAAGACCCAGGAGGAGATGCTGGCCGACTATTCGG
>JBAPOM010000307.1:0-2879 GCA_049279635.1 Candidatus Acidiferrales bacterium | reverse complement strand
GGATTACGACTTCCTTCCATCTAAGAGCCGTAATGTGGCTCGCCGTGACACCTTGCCTCGCAGGGTGCATGGTGGGTCCGAAGTACCACACGCCGCCCGTGGACACTCCCGCGGCGTATAAAGAACTGACTCCCGCCGATTTCAAGAATACGGAAGGCTGGAAAGTGGCGCAGCCCAAAGATGATGCGCTTCGTGGTGCCTGGTGGGAAATTTTCGACGATCCTCAGTTGAATGCGCTCGAACAGAAGGTGAATGTTTCCAACCAAAACATTGCCGCTGCAGTGGCGAGCTTTTTTGCAGCGCGCGCCCTGGTCAAGGAAGCTCGATCGCAGCTTTTCCCCACGGTGACGACGAATCCAGCCATTACCGTGCAACGGCAGTCGTCTACCGTATCTAGTGGCGGAGCGGGGGGCTCCGGAACGGGCTCCGCATCCTCATCGCGGGGCACATTTACTGACTATACGTTCCCGTTTGATGCCACGTGGCAGCCAGACCTGTTCGGCCGTATCCGGAACACCATCCGATCGGCTGCTTATGGCGCGCAAGCCAGCGCGGCCGATCTCGAGAATACCCGCCTCACCGTCCAGGCCGACCTTGCCGAAGATTACTTTCAGCTTCGTGGACAGGATGCGCTGAAGCAGTTGCTGGATTCTACTGTGGTCGCTTATCAACAGTCCCTCGATCTGACGAGGGCTCTGTACGAGACCGGCATCGACTCGGACGAAGACGTAGCGCAAGCTGAGACCCAGCTCGAGACCACGCAAGCACAAGATGCCGCCCTTGACGTCCAACGGGCACAGTTTGAACATGCGATTGCGATGCTGACCGGCCAGCCGGCGTCGACATTCTCAATTCCGGTCGAGCCGCTCAAATCAAATCTTCCGGCGATTCCTTTCGGTGTCCCGTCTCAGCTTCTTGAGCGGCGTCCCGACATTGCTGCGGCAGAGCGCTCGGTTGCTCAGGCCAACGCGCAGATTGGCATTGCGAGGGCAGCATACTTCCCGACGGTTACGCTAAGCGCCGCAGCCGGACTCGAAAGCACTTCGATCGCGAGCTGGTTCACATGGCCGAGCCGCTTTTTCTCGATTGGCCCGGCGGCCGCGGAAACCATTTTTGACGCGGGGTTGCGCCGGGCCACGGTCGAGCAATACAGAGCGCAGTATGATGAGACGGTGGCCAACTATAGGGAGACGGTGCTGACGGCTTTTCAGCAAGTTGAGGATAACCTCGCGTCGCTGAGGATCTTGTCTGTGGAGATTCAATATCAGGACACGGCGGTCAAGTCAGCGGAAAGAGACCTTGCGCTGGCCACGGATCGCTACCAATTGGGGATCGATCCTTACCTGAATGTGATTACCGCGCAAACTTCGTTGCTATCCAACCGGGAAGCAGCGGTCACTCTTCGAATTCAGCAGATGACGGCCAGCGGAGGGTTGATTGAGGCGCTCGGCGGCGGCTGGGACGCCTCGCAGCTCCCGTCGCCTGCTCGGCTGATCAGCAAGGTGCCATAGGACCCAAAATTGCGTGCGCGATGCTGAATATCAAGAAAATTCTTCTTCCGGTTGATTTCCCGAATACGTCGCTGCGCGTGATTCATGAGGCGGCGGCATTGGCCCACCATTTCCACGCTGAGATCGTGATGCTGCACGTCGCGACGCCGCTAAGCCACGCTGCTGGTGTGCCGGAGGGCGGCCCCGAACTCGCTCGTTGGGATATGCTCGCGGAGATCACGAAAGCGGCCGAGAAAAACATGGACCAGTCTCTGGGACCGCAGCTTCAGGACCTTACCATTCAGCGCCTGTTGGTCAAAGGCGGCGCGGCCCAGGCAATCGTTCAGACGGCTCGGAACGAAAGAGCCGGCTTGATTATGATGCCCTCCCATGGCGACGCGTTCTCGCAGTTTCTTCTCGGCTCTGTGACAGCGAAAGTGCTACACGGGAGCGAATGCCCGGTTTGGACCGATGCCCACGTGGAAAAACTGCCGGCGCATGAGTTTGCGATCCGCAACATCCTGTGCGCGGTCACTTTCGACCCCCACAATCGCAAGTGTGTGTCGTGGGCCGCGCAAATGGCCGCCGAATTTGGCGCCCATCTAACGCTCGCTCACGTTACTGCCGGCGTAAAGTTTTGGGGGCCGGGTGGCGGCCACACCAGCCGGGAGTGGGAAGAGCCGCTTGTCAGCGACGCTTCTCACCATATCGCAAAGCTCCAGCACGAGATGGGCACCAAGGCCGACGTATTCATCGGTAGTGGTGACGCGGCCAAGGTGTTGTGCCAGGTTGCGAAGCAAACGAAGGCGGACTTGCTGGTTTCCGGGTGCTACCCCTACGGCGGTCGCCTGCGGACCCACGGCTACGGAATCATTTGCGCGGTGCCGATTCCAGTTCTGAGCGTGTGAAAACCTTGGCTCAACAATATCTTTAGGGAAACATACAGTAGGAGTTTTGCACTCGCTCACGCGATCGCAACGCCATCCGTGATTGGACCCCATTCATTCTCATGCTGTCGGTGCGGCGGATTCAGAACTCTGATTACGTGCGTGCGTTCCAGGAGCATCACTTGGTGGCCGTCAATCGGCGAGGTCTTTATCCCCGAGGCCCAGATTGGACCTGGGTCATTTTCGAGGCCGTTTCTCTTAGAATGAGGCTTTAGTTGACGCCGGCAACCGAGGGTTTCACGACGGGAGGCAAGACACGTCGGGAAGGAGACTATGCGAAACAAGGTTGTTCTCTGGCTGGTTCTGATCATTATGGGCTTTCTTGCTGGATTCATTCCGGAATATTTCAAATCGCACCGGTTACGGCAGAACGTATCCACGTTGACCGGCCAGCTCGAAGCATGCCGGTCTGCTGAGCAACTGTCGCAGCTTCGCGCTACAG
>JBAPOM010000306.1:0-2878 GCA_049279635.1 Candidatus Acidiferrales bacterium | reverse complement strand
AAGCTACGGCGCGACAAGCGAGTGGCTGCGTCAGAGGCGGCCGCGCGTGCGTGCGAAACACAGAGATCGCTGAAACAGGCCCCAGAGGGCACCGAGGACGCAACGGCCTGGGGGAACAAGGAGGTTTGTCGTTGAGTTGTCGATTCGCCGAATTTTCAAAGAGCGTTTCGGCCCTCGTCGAGAGGGTGGGCGACCTTTGTCGCCACAAACACGTTGGCAGATTGCGGCGTGAGCTTCAAGTGGCCACGAGTACAGGTTTGGGCCGGGATCGCGGTACTGGCCGCTCGAACTTTACTTCGCGCACTCTTACGGGTGGAAGGTTGCCAGAAAGGCTGAACCATCTCGCCTATGACGATTTTCGGGAACGACTGGCGGATCGTCGAGCACTTTTCCCACTGCGCCCTCGGGGCCCGTCTTCCGTGCACGGAAGACGATGCACGTAAAATCCCAGATTGGACTCCTTCGTAAAGCGCGCCATGCCAGCGCCTGTTGGCGAAAACTGGACCTCGTGCTCTTCCGACCGCGCACACGCGTGCAGCAAGTCCCCAAGGAACTCGAGCGAAACACGGTCGCCCTCCAACAGTACCGTGTTCTTATCTAGCTTCCGTGCGGTGACTTTTGCACCCTTCTTCTCATACATCTCGAACACGTCGTTTATGGGCAAACGCGCTCTGGCTCTACCCATCAGAATTTCTCCTTCAGCCCGGGGGCTCAATCGGATGCTGTTTACCGAGTTCTGCCAGCCATGCGTCGGTTCTCGGGGGCAGGAAACTGGGAAGCAGGTATCCGCCGTTCTCATAGAACTCATAAGCTGCCGGTCCGACATAACCGCCAATGATCCGCGAGGGATGCCTTCTGTAGTTCCTCCGAATCCAGCGGACTAATCTTTCGTACCATTTCTCGAACTCCGGCGGCTTGTTAAGGTCCGGATCGAATTGACCGTAGATTCGCCCCTGAATCAGCCCTGGCTTGCTCTCCCACTTTGTGCTGAACGAAGGCGAGAGTTCCAATAGGGGCAAGTGAAGAACGTCAAGCGGGCACTTATAATAGCGGGCCTTTCCGTCCCACTCTCGCTTCAGAACGGGCAACAGCTTGCGGTTCCAGAGGCAGAATATCTCGAGGTGATCGCTGGATAGATTCTCCACTGGCCGCACATCCGAATTCTTGGGATCGTCCCTAGCAATCACTACCACAGGATCATTTTCTTTGACCATCTGCACGAATGCACTCTGATCGTCCTGTAGCATATGAAAGTGGATCTGCCGCCCCATGCTACGGCTCACCGTTGACGTAGACTATCGCACCTGATCCCAGAACCTGGCGTGGAGCGATCATGGGTGGGATACCTGCTTCCCGACCGACACATCGAAGCAGTAGCGCCGCATCCATTCGGCTCGTGGCAACAGCTCAACCGAATGAACGAGGGCCAGGCAGGTTCCTCCGTAGGAAGCATCGATCTCAAAGATGATCAGGCCCTGTTGCCGGGCCTCCGCAAGGAATCGCTCTGCAACCTCCTCCTCGGAGGCATCGCTCTGCGATCCGTACAACTCGGAGGTGTCGTCGGTGGTAATCTCATCGCGCTCGCGTGTTAACACATCGAGGATGATATTTCCCTCGCGCAACCCATCCACTATGAGACGGACGACGCCCGTCGTCACTGCGGTAAAGCGCTCCTTCTCCTCGGTACTCAAGAAGAAGTGAACGGTGGTTTCATCGATCCACAAGCCCTCGAAAAAACCATCGTGAAATTGGCCGTAGTTAGTCATGCTCCATAGCTTCTCACGGAATCTGCTGATGGAGGCGGTGCGCCGCGAGGCACGCCAGCAATTCCTGCGAATCCGTGGTCCAGCCGAAAAAGGATTCCACGTTGAAGATGGTAGCTTCGTAAGCGCTGCGGCCGCCCGCGGCCATGGTACCGTCGGCCAGCAGGATCGGCCAATAATCGTGAAAGTAGGCGTCGCGCAGCGTCGATTCGACGCAGACGTTCGCGGCGATGCCCACGAAGAAAAGATACTGGATGCCGCGCACGCGCAGCTGCGAATCGAGCGTTGTGCCGGCAAAGCCGCTGTAGCGCGTCTTGGTGATCACGAGATCGCCCGGCTGCGGCGCAAGCTCCTCGACCATCGCGAAATCCCACGATCCCTCGGTCAGCAGCTTGCCTTTCAGCTCGGGCCGCTCGCGCATTAGGCGCATGGCGGTTTCCTTGCAGCTGTTGGGCGAGCGTGGTCCGCCTGCATTGCTCAGGTCCTGCTTGTAACCCGTCTGCAGGAAGACGGCGGGAACGCCGGCCGCGCGCGCCGCATCCACCACGGAGCGGATCGTGTGGACCACGCGTGGCGCCCCCGAAAGATCGGTGCCGGCTAGGTCGAGCGTGCCGCCCTTGCTCGCAAACGCGTTCTGCATATCGACCACAACCACAGCCGAGCGCTCGAGCGCGATGTCGACCGGCTCCGGCTTGGCATTCAATTTCGCCATGTTCCGCCGCGATTCCCCTGGGTTCGCTTGCAATCGTCTCGAAAAAAATGGCCGGGCACAAGGCCCGGCCTTTTCGATTTAGCGACCTGGAGTTTAGTCTAAAACTCAAACCTCGCCGAGAACTGGAACTGCCGCGGGTTAAGCACGGTCTGCGGATCGCCGAAGTTCGAGTTGGGCTCCGACGGAATGAACAGGTCCGTGCCAAGTGGCGTGGGAGCGACGTGTCCGCCGGGCACGGCGATCTCGCCGGGGGCGGTCGCCGGGCAAGCCACGGACCCCGACCCAGCTTGGATGGCGAGAGTCGTCGCGTCTTTATAATGACGCGGTATGGCTCCGCAAAAGACGGGCGAGCCGTAAACCGAGAACACCTGTTCCACGTTGGCCCGGTTCAGCAGGTTGAAGG
>JBAPOM010000305.1:0-2321 GCA_049279635.1 Candidatus Acidiferrales bacterium | reverse complement strand
ACGATGGCGACAACAAGCATCGCGATGGGCGCGCGGGAAAAGAGCGGGTTCATGCGCGCGACCATGTAGACGCCGGCGGTGACCATGGTGGCGGCGTGGATCAGCGCGCTGACGGGCGTGGGGCCTTCCATCGCGTCGGGCAGCCAGACGTAGAGCGGCAACTGCGCCGATTTGCCGATGGCGCCGGTGAAGAGCAGGATGCAGATCGTGGTCAGGGTACCTTCGGCAGCCGGGCTGGCGGCGACGCTCTTGAAGATCGTCTGAAAGTCGACGGAAGCAAATGTCGCGAAGACAAGCAAGATGCCGACGGTGAAGCCGAAATCGCCGATGCGGGTGGTGATGAAGGCTTTCTTGCCCGCGTCCGCCGCGGATTTCTTCAGGAACCAGAAGCCGATCAGCAGGTAGCTGCAGAGGCCGACGCCTTCCCATCCGACGAACATCACGATGAGGTTCGCGGCGAGCACCAGCGTGAGCATGAAGAACATGAAGAGATTGAGGTAGCTGAAGAAGCGGTAGTAGCCGCCCTCATGCGCCATGTAGCCGGTGGAGTAGACGTGGATCAGCATGCCGACGAAGGAGACGGTCAGCAGCATCACGACTGTGAGCTGGTCGACTTGCAGCGAGAAATCGACGCGGAACGGGCCGGCGACGATCCAGGTGAAATAGTCGCCGACATAGGGAATCTCGCTCGGGGAAAGCTGCCAAAACTCGCGGACCAGTTCCGCGACCGCGAGAAACGCGAGCGCTACGGAGCCGATTGCGACGGAGTTGACCGCCGACTTCGGCCAGCGCTTGCCGAGAAGGCCGTTGACCGCCGCGCCGGCGAGCGGCAGCGCGAGAATGATCCAGAGATGGCTGAGTATAGGCATCAGAACTTGAGTGAGTTCACGCGTTCGACGTTGAGCGATTCACGATTGCGCGCGAGCACGATGATGATTGCAAGGCCCACGGCCGCTTCGGCGGCCGCGACCACGATCACGAAAAAGACGAAGACCAGGCCGTCCATCTGATTGCGCGCGCGCGCGAAGGCGACGAACGCCAGGTTCACGGCGTTGAGCATCAGCTCGATGGACATGAAAACCGTGATAACGTTGCGCTTGAACACGAACGCGACCACGCCCAAACCGAACAGAATGGCGCTCAGCACCAGATAGTACGAAACGGGAACGATCACTCTTCTTTCCTCGCAAGAACCAGCGCGCCCAGGATCGCGATCAGAATCAGGATCGAGGTCGCTTCAAACGGGAACAAATACGATCTGAAAAGCAGCTTGGACAGCTCGACCGTCGAAAAGGCCGTTACCGGCTGAGGACCGTTGGCGACGGCCGCGCCGGCGGGCGAGCGCCAGAGCCAATGAGCTATTTCGAGCAGCAGCACGAAGCCGAGCGGCACGCCGGCGTATTTCGCGAGCTTGCTGAAATCCGTGCGTTCTTCGAGGCCCATGTTGAGCAGCATAATGACGAACACGAACAGAACCATGACCGCGCCGGCGTAAACGATCATCTGAACGGCCGCGATGAATTCCGCGCCAAGGAGCAGGTAGAGAGTGGCCAGAGCGCTCATCACGAGAATGAGCGCGAGCGCGCTGTGAATCGGCTCGCGCGCGAGAATCAGCATCACCGCGCCCGCAACCGCGAACAGCGCGAAGGCGAAAAACACGATTACCGGAAGGCTCATCCGGGGCCCCTCATCATGAAATAAAGAACGACGATGCTCGTGACGACCAGATTCGCGAGAGACACCGGCAACAAGAGTTTCCAGCCCAAAGACATCAGCTGGTCATAGCGGAAACGCGGCAGCGTGCCGCGCATCCAGATGTAAAAGAACAGAATCGCCAGGATTTTCGCCGTGAACCAGAACACGCCCTGGATCACCACGGCCACGGCGGGAATCAGGCAGATCGCGCCCCCGCCGAGGCACAGCAGCGTTACGACCGCAAACTGCAGGCGCGCGATGCCGCGCATCTCCGTAATCGTATCGACCAGGCAATAGAGGCCAAGGCCAATCAGGCCGATGCCGGGGAGGAAGAGCGTCCACTTCCAGGTATCGGGGAAGGGCGAGAGCCAGCCGCCGAGGAAGAGGATGGTGGCGAGGCAGGAAACGGTAATCATGTTCGCGTACTCAGCCATGAAGAACATCGCGAACTTGAAGCTCGAATATTCGGTGTGAAAGCCAGCGACAAGTTCCGTCTCGGCTTCGGGCAGATCGAACGGGATGCGGTTGGTTTCGGCGACGGCGGCTGTGAGATAGCAGAGGAAGCCGATAATCTGCGGGAAGACGTGCCAGCGCGGGATGAAGTGCAGGTAGTAGCCGCTTTGCCC
>JBAPOM010000304.1:0-3316 GCA_049279635.1 Candidatus Acidiferrales bacterium | reverse complement strand
GCCTCCGCTGGCTTCGTCTGGCTTCGCTTTCGAATTGTTCTTGGTCGCCATGCCGGGGCCGCCTTCGCAACCCATTGAGCGTATTCCGCGCGGCATTTTTTGGCAAGGTACGCTGGTGTTGGTCGGCCGCGGGGAAATTGACAGGGGTGTGCTGGTTCGCTACTCTGGTTCATCCGAAACTACACGCTAAGGAGCAATGAATGGCTCAGGGTACGCCGGTAAAGCACAGAAAGAAGACGAAATCGGTCCTCAAGAATATCCGCCAGGCCGAACGGCGCGCGGCAATCAACCGCATGAATCGCACGAGGGTCCGCACGGCGCTGCGCCGGATGCGGGCGGCGCTGACGGCCGCGGACAAGCCCGGCGCGGAGAAGCTGATGTCGGCGACATTTTCCGAGCTCGACAAGGCCATTCGCAAGGGCACGCTGGCCGAGAACACCGCGAACCGGTACAAGTCGCGGCTGGCGCTTGCGTTCAACGGACTGCAGGCGAAGAAGTAGCAGCGGCGAGAACGAACGATTTTCGTTGAGGCGCTCCGAGGTTTCGGGGCGCCTTTTCTTTTGCGCTACCGGGCGTGAGAAACGAGTGCGGAGGCGGGAGTCGTGAGGCGCGCGATCAGGAATTCCATCAGCGCGCGCGGATCGGGATTCGAGGACTTCAGTTGGCTATCGGCCTCTGCGAGAGCTATGAGACCCGAGAGCAGTTCGCTTTTCGGCACGCGATGCGCCTGGCGGACGGCTGCTTCGGCGGCCTCGGGACGCATGCCAAGCTGACGCGCGGCTTGAAAGCCTCCGGTGTGAGCGGGAAGATCGCGCGCTTCGATGAGTTTGCGATAGGTCCACGCAAGCGCGCCGACAATCCCAATTGGCTGCTCGCCTTCGCGCAAGAGATTATCGAGGAACGCGAGAGCGTCGCGGCGCCTGCGGCTCGCTAGCATATCGGTGAGCTGCCAGACGGTATTCTTGCGCGCCGCGACCACGAGGGTTTCGACGTCGGCGGCGGTGATGCGGCGTCCCAGCGCGTAGGTGGAGAGCTTTTCGAGCTCGCCGCGCATGCGGGCCGGCTCGCTATTGACGATATCGGCCAGCAGCGCGGCGGCATCGCGATCGATTTCCGCGCCAAGATCCTTCGCCATTTGCGCCGCGAGCGCGGCGGCCGATTCGCCGCCGATCGTCAGCTCGACGACCAGCGCCTTTTCGCCGAGGAGCTTGCGGAACTTCTGGCGGCCGTCGAGCTCGGAGGCCTCGAGCACCAGAATCGTAAAGGGCGCGGGCGAGCTTAGGTATTTCTCGAGCGCTTCGATGATTTCGTCGCGCGATTTCTCGCCGAGCTTTTCGACCGATTCCACATCCTCGACAACGATCACCTGCCGCGGTGCGAGCATCGGCAAAGTCTCGGCGCGCTGCAGAATCTCGTCCCATCCCGCATCGCGAGCGGAAAGCCGGGCAACGGCCCAGTCGCGAGCGGCTTCCGGGACGCATGTCTCAATGATCCGGTTGCGGCACATCTCACGAAGGTAATGGTCGGTACCAAGAAGAAGCAAGGCGCCGATGGCCTTGCCGCGAGCGAGCTGTTCGAGAAGCTTCTCGGGGGATGCCGACGCCATCAGAAACCCTCCAGCACGTCGGCAACGATGTGCGACGCCAGATCGCGAGACATGCGTTCGAGGGCGGGATCCTGCTGCTCGAAGAAGCTGTTCACGTCGGTCGAGATCTGATACTCGTCGCGGAAAACCATGTCGTCGTCTTCGTACACGGGTTTCTGGGTGTGATTATCGATGAGGGAAATCTTTGTGTGCACGGTGACGAGCATGGTGGTCACTTCACCCGTGGTCGCATTGAACAGAACGGGCGTGGTGTCGATCGAGAGGACTTCACCGTGGAGCACGGCATCGGCGGAGGCGGGGTCCTGCACGACGTGATATTTTGTGCGCGTGATGAACTCGCGGATGGTGGCTTCCGTGACGCGCTGCTCGATGCGATAGCGCGTCGTGTCGTTCTTGAACGCCGGGATGGCGATCGTCGTCCATTCGGACGGCAGATTCGCAGAGTGCCCCGCGACGTGATAGCCGCAACCTTGCGCCAAGATCGCGACCGCTAGAGCCGCAAGAAAGACGGGGAAGGCTAAGGGCGCCCACAAGGTTCTTGCGGGCCGCGCTGCGTGACGCGGCGGCGTCTCAATCAGGCGACTTCGCAACAAGCTCCTCCGCAATACGCACGGCGTTGGTGGCTGCAAGGCGCAGATTATCAACCGCACCCCAAATCCAGGCGCCGCTTTCGACGCTCGGATCAGGTTCGACCCGCGCGAGATGAATCTCGCTTTCGCCTGCAACGCTGACGTTCGTCGGCGAGGCATCATCCGGCGCGGCTACTTTTACGCCGAGGCCTGCAAATGCGGCTTCGAGCTGGCCGAATGATTCGGCTGCGCTTGATGGCGCAAGATCGGCGTAGGCAGCGAAAGCATACCCGTAAAATACCGGCGCTTGCACTAGTTGAATTGCAGGCACGGGCGCGCGGCCCGCGAGATAGCGGACCACGTCGCGCGCGACGGCGGCGCGCATATCCTCGATGCGCGGCTTGCTGGCTTCGCCGTGGCGTGCGAGAAGATTGAAAGCGACCTGTGCGTCAAAGACGGTGCGGTCGATTTCGCGGAAAGAAAGCAAGCTGGCCGTCTGGCTCTCGAGTTCCTCGATGCCGGCCTGGTCGCGGTCGGAGACGGGAGGAAAAAGCAGCAGGACGATTCGCTGCGGCCGAAATTTGGCAAAACCAGCGGCGAGCGTGCACGCAACAATCACGGGCGCCGTGGGAGAGGCGTAAGCAACCGGCGTCGGCGAAGGGTTTGGCTCACTTGCCGGCAATACCGATGCGAGAGACGGAATCGACGTGATGGCCGCTGATCCGCGGGATGCCGCCGACAAAGCGCCGGTGAGGTCAATCACAGTGGCGCCTGCGGCCTGAGCCGTGCGCCAATTGCGCTCGGCGTCGGCAGGCGTACCGGCGAAGAAGGCGAAGTGCGCACCTTCGAAACTGTCTTCTTCGAGCGCGCGGATGAACGTGGGCTCACCGGCCGCCTCTGTAAGCGTCCCGGCCATGACGCTCTCATCGAGCAAAATTACGTCGCTCGCCGGGAAATTGCGATCTTCGAGAACCTGTTTCAGTTCTTTACCGAGAAGCGAGGAGGCTCCGACAATAGCGACGCGATGGAGAATCCCGTGCCTGGACGGCATGGCTCAGGCGTGGCGAGACGCAACGCGGCGGCGGACGGTCTTGACGCCCTGAAGGACGAGGCCGTGCGCCGTATAGACAGTGGCAATTAT
>JBAPOM010000303.1:0-5371 GCA_049279635.1 Candidatus Acidiferrales bacterium | reverse complement strand
ATGTTCCAGGCTTCCATCCGACTCGCACCAGATGCTCGGGGCTCGTCATCTCAATGCTCCACTCGTCTTCGCTGCCGGCGTCATTCTTGACGAGCACCTGGATGAAGACATGGGGATTGTTCCAGCGGAAATCCTTGACGGTCCCTTGCAGCGTGACCTTCTTCGCCTGATCGAACATCGCAAACGAATGGTGCGCAAGCGCGGGACCTGCCGCGAGCATTGCGGCGATCGCAACAAAAGCATAATTCCGCACCCTACTCATTTGTTCCCCCACAGATCCGGAATTCCGTGTCTTCTCTCGAGGCGAGCGCCAGGAGAACCGTCGTTCGGCCTGGATTATACCCCTGGAAACATTCGTGAAATCCGTTTTTAGTGACAGATACTTTCGACCTACTTGGGCAATGGGAAGCCCGTCATGCAGACGACGGTTCGGTCCGCGTCTGCCGGTTTCGCATGGGAGAAGCCGAGGTTGGCCGTGCACAGCACCCCGCCCTTCAAAACGAGGCTGGTGTTGTTGTCGAGCGGAGCATTCATCTTGCTCGCAATCAAAATTCGCTGAGAACCATCGGGCGACAGGACCCAGATGTCGCTTTGCAGAATCTCTGAGACGTAGATGTTTCCCTTTGCGTCCAGTTCGACTCCATCGAGGAACGAGTACCCGGCAGGCAGCAGCGGCTTTGGTTCGCCCGCCGATCCGTCTTCCTTGATGGGGATTCTGAGCACCATGGGATCGCCGTCGGTGACCGCAATAATGTTTTTCTCTTCCTTGTCGAGCGCGAGATCGTTCACGCCCGCATAATATCCCGAATAAGGCTTGGACGGCGGGTTGAGCAGCGGATCGGCCGACCACAGGTCCACCTTCTTGCCATCCGGCGAGATCTTCCAAATGGCCGAGTACGTGAGGTCGGTCATGTAGACGTTGCCGCTCGAGTCGACAGCCACATCATCGGGAAAACAGAACGGCCAGCCATCCGCTCGTGTTGCAAGGGCCGTCACCGCGTGCGTCTTCGCGTCGATTTTGTACACGCCCGAGCGCGTAACCGTCGCGTCCCGGCACGGGGCGTGGAAGGCGCTCCTCAAATCGCCGGTGTCATACTTCGAATGGGCTTTGTACGCGACGTAGATATTGCCTTGCTTGTCGACGTCGAGCCCGCTCAAATCTCCTTTTCCGCTCTCTTCCCTCGACGGCACCCACGCGATGTGTTCGTAACTTCCGTCATCCTTCAGCATCACGACTTCGCCGGTATGAAACTGAGTCGCGTAGACGTTGCCCTGCGAATCGATCCCCAAACCTTCGGGCGTGTCGGGAAGCTTGGCCATCACCCAGGCTTTGAATTGCGCCGATGAGGACGGCGAATGGACAAAGATCAACGCAAATGAAATCAGAAGTACCGAAAGCTTCCGCTTGTGCAAGGGCGATGAAGGCATGCTCTCCCTCCAGTGGTCGTTAACTCAAAATTGCGAGGGGCAGTATCACCCTTTCCCGCTGACGAATCACTCTAAACCACCAATCACCATTCGCGAGTCACTAATCACCGTCTTGCCAATCGACATAGTTAGAGAGGGCCTTCGAGGCTTTTTTCTGATAATTTAATTCGGGCCATGCCTAAGCGACCGAAACCCATCGTCCTCACTGTGCTCGACGGGTGGGGCTACCGCGCGGAAACCAAGGGCAACGCGATTGCCCTTGCGCGCAAGCCCAACTACGACCGGCTGCTGAAGGAATTTCCCAACACGCTGATTCACACCTCGGGTCCGTACGTCGGATTGCCGGAAGGGCAGATGGGCAATAGCGAAGTGGGCCACCTGAATATCGGCGCGGGGCGAATCGTCCAAATGGACATCACACGCGTGGACGCGATGATCGCGAGCGGCGAATTTTTCCGTCAGCCGCTGCTGCTCGAAGCGATGGAGCGCGGGCGGACGCACCAGCTGCATCTGCTGGGGCTGGTGAGCGATGGCGGCGTTCATTCGCACATCGAGCATCTTTTCGCGCTGCTACGGATGGCGCGCGAGAATAAAGTGCAGCGCGTGTTCGTCCACTGCTTCATGGACGGGCGCGACACGCCGCCCGAAAGCGGCATCGACTTCCTGCGCGCGCTCGAGCAGAAGATGCGCGAGTACGGCGTCGGCCAGATTGCGAGCGTCAGCGGCCGCTATTACGCGATGGATCGCGACAATCGCTGGGAGCGTATCGAGAAGGCCTACACCGCGATGGTGCACGGCGATTCGGAAGTGAAGTCGAGCGACCCGATCGCCGTGATGAAGGCCAGCTACGAAAAAGGCGTCACGGACGAATTCGTGATTCCTGCCGTGATCACCACGCAGGCCGCGCCCGGCAAGCCGGCCGCGCCGCGCGGGTTGATCCGCGACGACGATGCGGCGATCTTCTTCAACTTCCGCGCCGACCGCGCGCGGCAGATCACGAAAGCGCTGATCGAGCCGGGCTTCGACAAGATCGCAGATCCCGCGCGGCCGAAAAATCTCGTCTATGTCGCGATGACGCAATACGAGAAGACGTGGCCGTGGCTGCGTTACATTCTCGCGCCGGAAAAACTCGAGCACATCCTCGCCAACGTCTTTGCCGAGCTCGAATTCAAGAATCTGCGCATCGCGGAGACGGAGAAATACGCGCACGTCACCTATTTCTTCAATGGCGGCGTCGAAAAGCCGTTTCCAGGTGAAGACCGCGTGCTGGTGCCCTCGCCCAAAGTGGCAACCTATGATTTGAAGCCGGAAATGTCCGCCGCAGGCGTGGCCGACGCGGCGATCAAGGCCATCGAGAAGGGCGATTTCGACGCGATCATCATGAACTTTGCCAATGCGGACATGGTGGGGCATTCGGGCAAGCTCGAAGCCACGATCAAGGCCGTCGAAACGGTGGACGAGCAGCTCGGCAGGATTTTCCAAGCGCTGCGCCCGCGCGGTGGCGCGTGGATCATCACTGCGGATCACGGCAACGCCGAAACGATGATCGATCCCGTCACCGGCGGGCCGCACACGTATCACACCACGAATCCCGTTCCGTTTCTTCTCGTTACGGCGGATAATCACCTGCAATTGACGCCCGGTGGGTCGCTGCGCGATATCGCCCCGACGATGCTCGGCGTCCTCGATGTTCCCGAACCTCGCGAAATGACCGGCCACGATTTGCGAAAGGGGGCCAAATGAGCTCGCCCGGCGCCGCCCGGCATCCGCTAAAATGGGCATGGGGGGGAGTATCCATGCCTGTAGAAGCTCCGATTGCCGCACAAGAAGAACTGAACGTCTACGAATCCGCGGAAGCCCGCTTTGAAATTGCCGCGGAGAAACTGGGCCTCGAACAAGGCATCTACCGCTACATGCGGTATCCCGAGCGCGAAATCACGGTCTACATACCGGTGGCGCTCGATAACGGCTTGATCGAGGTCTACACCGGCTACCGCGTGCTGCACTCGACGGTGCGCGGGCCGGGCAAAGGCGGCATCCGTTTTTCTCCCGAAGTTTCGCTCGACGAAGTCCGCGCGCTCGCCGCGTGGATGACGTGGAAATGCGCCGTGGTCGACATTCCCTTCGGCGGCGCAAAAGGCGGCGTGATCTGTGATCCGTCGAAAATGTCAAAATCGGAGCTCGAGCGCGTCACGCGGCGCTATACAGCTGCATTGAGCGACTGGCTCGGTCCCGAGCGCGATGTCCCCGCTCCCGACATCGGCACCAACGAGCAGATTATGGCCTGGGTGATGGACACGTACTCGATGCACGTTCGTCAGGCCACCACCGCCGTCGTTACCGGCAAGCCGCTCGATCTCGGCGGCTCGCGCGGACGCCGCGAAGCCACCGGCCGCGGCGTGATGATCTGCTGCAACAAGGCGATCGAACAGCTGCGAATGAAGCGGGACGGTTGCCGCGTCATCATCCAGGGTTTCGGCAACGTCGGCTCGCAGGCGGCGCTCCTGATGCACGAGGCCGGCTACAAAATCATCGGCGCGGCGGACGTCAACGGAGGCCTCTACAACGAAAAGGGCATCGACGTTCCCAAGCTGTACGATTGGGTCTACACGCTGCGGAAGCCGTTGCAGGAATTTGATGGCGGCGAGAAGCTGACTTCGCGCGAGATTCTCTTCCGCCCCTGCGACATTCTGATTCCGGCGGCCATCGAAAATCAGATTACGTCCGAAAACGCGCATCGCGTCGATTGCCGCATCCTCTGCGAAGGTGCCAACGGCCCCACTACCGCTCACGCCGATAAGATCATCGAGAAAAAAGGAATCTTCATCATTCCCGATATTCTCGGAAATGCCGGCGGCGTCACCGTCAGCTATTTCGAGTGGGTGCAGGACCGCCAGGGCTTTTTCTGGCGCGAGAGCGAAGTGAACGAGCGTCTGCAGGACGTCATGGAGCACGCCTTCGATCAGGTGGTTTTGTACGCCCGCGCGCACAACGTGAACAACCGCATCGCCGCCTATATCGTCGCCATCGACCGCGTAGCTCGGGCCTTGAAATTGCGCGGCTTCTACGCGTAAACTACGCCGCACTCAGCCCGCTATAGGGGAGGCGCGCTTGTTTCCTGACTCGATATCCCACGGGGCGGTCAAATCGGAAGAAGAACACCGGCGAGATCTTTGCATCGTCGGCCGGTGGATCCACGAACGCGGCTTCGTCGCGTCGACCGACGGCAACATGTCGGTGCGCCTGGGCGCGGACTGCATCCTCACGACTCCCACTTGCATGAGCAAGGGCATGATGACCCAGGACGATATGGTCATCACCGACATGACCGGGCGGCGGGTGAGCGGATCGCGCAAGCCTTCCTCCGAGATCGGGATGCATCTTCTGATTTACCGGCTGCGGCCTGAGGTCAACGCCGTCTGCCACGCCCATCCGCCGACTGCGACGGGATACGCCGCGGCGGGTTTGGCGCTCGATAAACCGATCTTATGCGAGCTGATCATCGGGCTGGGATCGATTCCTGTGGCGCGCTACGGCACGCCGGGAACGCCCGAGTTGGCCGCGGCGATGGAGCCTCTCGTCCAGGGGCACGACGCGATCCTGATGGCCAATCACGGCGTCGTCACGTGCGGCCCTGACCTTCTGACTGCGTACCTGCGGATGGAAACCACCGAACACTTCGCCCGCGTGGCGCTCGTCACGCAGCTTCTCGGCAAGCAGGAAGTCCTCTCGAATGACGATGTGCAAAAGCTCCACGTGGCGCGCGTGCGCTACGGCGCGGGCGCGGAGCCTGCCAACGGCTCCGGGGGCGCGGCCGGCTCCGATCGCAGCGATGCCGAGCGCGTGACCCTGACGCGCCGCGAGCTCGAATCGCTGGTCGACGAAGCCGTGCGCCGAGACCGCGCCCGCCGGTAGTTCGCTTGCTGCACTGCTACTCCATCAC
>JBAPOM010000302.1:0-3423 GCA_049279635.1 Candidatus Acidiferrales bacterium | reverse complement strand
TGGTTAGGGTGACACCAGTGAAACAAGGCAGCCACGGAGACGCGATTCGCGTGCCACGGGAAAGGTGTGTTCGGGCACAGAAAAAATACGAATAAAATCTCTTGAAACGGTCGGCGTCGTTAGAGATAACGCGGTAACCGGAAAAGTGGGTACTGGAACGAAGATGTCCGGTTATCCGACTTATCAGGACTTTGCCCTATTTCGTGACGCAGTCCTTTGTGTCAATCGGTTGCATCAGAGACTGTCGGTACGTGCCGTTCGACATGCCCACAACCTGTCCTTCGCTGGCAACTCCAATCACAGGATTCGTAGTATGTGCGTAAGAGAACAGACGCCGATCTTCCGAGGGCCCAGGATGGGGTTGTACGGCGGAGGCTCAATGTGATCTCCTGGACCCAATGGGCGTGCTCGATTCTTGTCTATTGCGCCGCTGCGGCAGGCGTTTCGGGTCAAACGTCGAGCGCCGTTCCCACCAGCGGCGGAATCGTCGATCAGATGGCGCAGGCTCAGGTTGCGAATCGCGACCGCTTTCTCCCGTATACGGTGACGCGCGACTATAAACTGTTTGAGGGAGCGAACGCCGATCCTCCCAGGTCGCACGTTGTCGCGGACATAACCGTGGTGCCTCCCGACTTCAAGAAATACACCATCGACAACTCCGCGGGATCTGGATTGGCGGAAAGAATCGTTCGCAAAGCGCTGGATGGTGAGGTGGCTTTTGCAAAAGATTCCGCCGCAACAGACATCACGCGCGAAAACTACGATTTCGTGCTTGTCGGTGAGAATCAGCTGAGCGGTCGGCGCTGCTTTGTGCTCGAATTAATCCCCAAACGGAAGTCCAAGAACCTGCTCCGCGGAACCATATGGATAGATGCCCAAAGCCTTCTTCCCTATCGCGTTGAAGGCGAACCTGCGAAGAATCCGTCCTGGTGGCTGACAGATGTGCGAATTGATCTTCGGTACGGATATGTCGGCCCTATGTGGGTTCAGACGTCCTCGAAAGCCACAGCCAACGTTCGCATCATTGGCCCGTCCTCCATGACTTGGGAAGACGTGAGCTATCACCTCGGCGATCTCGTGCCTGACACCGCACTGGCGCAGATCGCCATTCCAGTCAGGGAGACCCTCGCTGAGGGCTACCGATGATCCGGCCTGGTTGGAGCACCGGTCTTCCTAAAGCGACCGCAATGTTTCCCAAACTCCGTTCATTCATCACGGCCTATGACTTGCCCTTCGCCCCCACGACCAGCAGGACAACCCCTCCAACCACCGCCAGACGTATACATCTCCGCTCACTCCGAAGAGTGTTTGCCTTCGTCGTGTTCTTTGGCCCAGTGTCGATGACCGCGGCTCGTCTGTAATCTTTTCGGTCGGTTTCGGTCCGACCCAAACATCTCTTCAATCTAAACTTCGACGAAAAAGATCTGAACTCTGGGCACCCACCCAAATGTGCCTCGGCTTCAGTGTCCCATAGCGGACAGTTTACTCGTTCCCGTCGTGCCATAGTTCTGAGCGCAGCAGCGTAATAACTTTGCCTTTCGTTGTTCTCAACGTTAGAAAAAGTCCTATATTGTCGCTCCGGGAGGCACAATGATGTTCGCACTCAAGACCTTGTCGTGTTTCGTCGCAAGCGCGGCGATTCTTTTTGGCGCATCCACCTCGATCGCAGCCAACCGCCCGACTCGGTCAACACAGCCGGTCGGACGCACGGAGCTCGAATTGCAGATCCTCCTCGATCGGGCCGGCTTCTCGTCGGGTGAAATCGACGGGAAGGGCGGAAAGAACAGCCGCGAGGCACTGGCGGCGTTCCAGAGCTCGCGTGGGTTTCCACCAGGCGCGCGGAGCCGCAGGGCGCTGCTCCTGGCGCTCGGCGCCGGTACGGTTAAACCGATCATCCTCTATACGATCACCGCGGCAGACGTCGCGGGCCCGTTTAACAAGACCATCCCGGAAGACATGACGGAGATGGCGAAACTTCCGGGTCTTTACTACACATCCGTGCTGGAAGAGCTCGGCGAGAAATTCCACTCGGCGCCGGCTTTGCTCAAGAGCCTGAACCCCCGCACCCGTTTTACCGCGGGACAGCACATCCGTGTCCCCAACGTGTTGGGCACCGCGCCATCCCAGGCTGGGGCGGTCAAGGTGGTTGTCTCGAAGAGGGCGTCAAGCCTGTCGGTATATGACGAGAAAGGCCAGATCATTTTCTACGCCCCGGTGACCAGCGGCAGCGACCACGACCCGCTCCCCATCGGAAGTTGGGAGATCACCGAGGTGCGGCGAAATCCAATCTACAACTACAACCCCGACTTGTTCTGGGACGCCAATCCCGCAAATGCCACGGCGAAGATCGCAGCGGGTCCAAACAATCCGGTGGGCGTTGTATGGATGGGGATCAACGTACCGCACTACGGGATACATGGCACGCCTGACTCTGGGGAGATTGGCCATTCCAAGTCTCACGGGTGCGTGCGGATGACAAACTGGGACGCCAGCAGAGTTGCCGATCTGGTGAAAGATGGAACGCCAGTCGTGTTCGAGGACTGAGAAAGCGAAGGCAGCGGTCCAGAAGGACCCCGGGGCTTATCCGGCACAATGAATTGACTGGGTGCATCCCCGTGACGAATTGGGAAGTGGCTGATCTGTCGCACGTGGTTCGACGCGGCGCACCGATCATCTTGGAGGAATAGACTTGAAGCTCCATGTTTGTGTTGCCCTGCTGCTTTTCCCAATGGTTCTTGCTGTCGGCGGCGCGTCTTCCATTCTCGAGATGTCTCCGCCCTTCAACGGACTTGCCATTGCGGATCTGCGGGAGACGTTCGGAGAAATTCACAACGGACATCGACATGAGGCCATCGACATTCTGGAGCCACGAGGGACACCGGTGCATGCGGTGGTAGCTGGAACGATACGCAAACTGTTCCTCAGCAAACCGGGCGGCAATACCATATACGAGTTCGATGAAATTGGAATGTATTGCTACTACTACGCGCACTTGGACAGGTACGCGGAAGGGTTGCGGGAGGGAATGCGGATCGAGCGTGGAGAGATCATCGGTTTTGTGGGATCAACCGGAAATGCGGATGTGCGCACGCCGCACTTGCATTTTGCGATCTTCGAGTTGGGGCCGGAAAGGCAATGGTGGAAGGGGACGGCCATTGACCCCTATCCTTACCTGGTAGCCGCGGTCAAGCGGGCGAAATAGCTAGTGTCGCGGTTCTTCAATCAGCTTCCTTTAGCCTCGGCGGCTAGGGGTTGGGCTCGTTATCACAATTTTGAAACCGACAGAATCCTTTAGGGAGTCGGTCCAACCGTCGCGGGCTTGACTATCCCCGCCGTATCCTCAACTCCTGAGTAACGCGCTATCTCTAACGAGGCCGGCCGTTGCAAGAGTATTTTCTTTGGGTGAGTACTGGGTTCGAGCAC
>JBAPOM010000301.1:0-15946 GCA_049279635.1 Candidatus Acidiferrales bacterium | reverse complement strand
GTACTGAAAGGATCCGGCAACCGTCATATTCAGGTGAAATTCCTTGATGACCTGGGGAATGATTACGCCGACCGCATCCGTCGTCATCGCAAACATCATGAACATCAAGAACGTGAGCCACTTGATTACGGCGAGGTTTCTCTCAGCCGGCTGGGCACTTTTCATCCTATTTCCTCACGAGCGTGCGGCGCTGCCAGAAACGATTCCCATTTCGCGAGAACGGATCGATTCTTGTCCGTGGCACTTGCCGTCGAGTAGGTAATCAAGGCGCGCGGCTCCCAGACATTCGCCTCAAGCTTCGCCCAATGCGCATCAAACCTCCAGGTAATGATCAGGGCCTGGTTGGAGAGGGTTTCAACGTGCGCTTGTCCGGTGAAAGCTGGATGCGTATTGCGCAGACGGATTAGATCAAGGAGATTCCGCACGAGTGGGTTAGTCAGAGCGTCATTCAACTCTGTCGCCGTGTAATAGTGACGGTTTATGTCGCGGCCAACCTTTGTGCGGGCCAGGAGATCCACGTCGTTTGTCCCGGCGAGCAACCCCACGTAATACACTTGTTGGATTCCCGGCACAAAGAACTGAATGGCTCGCGCCATAAGATATTCGTTCCCTCGCCTTCCCAGGGCGTCGTAGAAAGTGCAATTCACCTGGTACAAGTCAAGGTTGTTCGCCGCTGTGCCGGTCGCCAGCCGGCTCTGGCCCCCGCTTCTCGAATGAATGGTTTCAACGAGATCGTCAATTTCGTCCTGCGTCAAGAGGCCGGGTTCGCCGTCCCGGCTTGCGCCTACGTCAATCACTCCAATGCCATCGTGTGTGTCGAGCACGGTGATTGCGTTGTTCGGACGAACTCGCAGCCAGTGGCTAAGGGCCCGAACGTCGCGGGAAAAAAGTGAATGCAAGATCAGTGGAGGAAGCGCGAAGTCGTAGACCCAATCGACTCGACGTGCGATCTCGAGTTGCTGCAGATAGTGGCTGTGCACCTCCACAAGAACCTCGATTCCCAGGGCCCGAGCCTCTGTCGCAAGAGACTCGATGAAGCGATACGTGTCCGGTATCATGAAACAATTGGTTCCAGCCTTCTTGATTGCGTAGCCGACTGCATCGAGCCGAACCATGCGTATCCCGGAAGAGTGAAACCGTCTTAGGATCGTACTCAAGTAAGCTCTGCTCTGCGGATGCTGCACATCGATATCGACCTGTTGCGGAGTGAAGGTGGTCCACAGGAGCGTTTTGTCGGTCGACTGCAGCGTCGCGCTTGTAAACGGCAACCCTGGACGCGGGCGATATATCCGCGTGAGATCCTGCTCGCGAGCGCCAAGCGGGAAAACGCGATCGTAGGTTAGAAACATACCCGCAAACGGCGATTTGGCGCCATTTCTCGAGAAGTCCCTAAACTGTGGCGAGTCACTCGATATGTGATTGACGATAAGATCCGCCATAATTTCAACCTCTTCGCCAAGGGCGCGGACGTCATCCCAATCCCCGAGTCGAGGGTCAACTTGAGTGTGATCAACCGGATCGAAGCCGGCATCTGCACCGTCAATTGGGACGAAAAAAGGCAACAGATGGACGCCACCGAAAATGCCCCCAAGAGGGCCGCGGAGGAGCGCTCTCATTCGCTTTAGGTCGCCTGCCAGTCGGTCGACGTAAGCGATCAGTTGGACCTGATTCTTCAAAATCTTCCTTGCACTTCAGCGTGGCGGGCAAGAGCACTTCTAAAGCGCAACCCAACGGGTGTCAAGAGTATTGCCGCTGTGCGGTCAGCAAGTTGTCTATGGTAATATGCCAAGCCGCCGAGGGCTGTGCGACCAGCAAAAACGAAAGAGGCTTCATGTCGAACCACAAGTACCGTCAAATACTTGAGAAACTACAGGATGACATTTGCTCCGGTTACTATAAACCTGGCGGCCGTCTGCCAAGCGAATCTGAACTCGTCAGACGTTTTGGGGCTTCGCGGATGACGGTGTGCCCCTTACGACTCTGCACCAGCCTTGTCGTGACCTTGGGAGAATGGCCTTAGCGGTAATGCTCGACAGAATTGCGAATCCGGACTTGCCCCCACGCGACGTCCTCTTGAGATGCGAACTCATCGTGCGCAAATCCTGTGGGATAGCCCCCAAAAGGAAACGGGACTCAACGAGACTACCTTAGTCGCGCGCTGGAGGCGCCCTTGGGCGGATCGTTTCCTCTACGTCATTCTACTTGCCCACCGAACGCAAGTGGCGTCAAAGCTTTTCCGCATCCTGCGTAAGTCGTCTATACATCTTCGATTGAATATCATGCGGTATAGACAACTTTTCGTGTAGTTGTCTGCAAAGTGCCTTGACAGCTTTTAGCTCACCGAGTTAAAAGCCGCTCCAGTCGCGATCGTCATGCTTGCGTCGCTCGCGGTACTGTGTGCTGGTTTCGCACGTTCAAGGGATTGGCCGGTTTCGGTGCCCGCATAATCGACTGTCGAACAGTCGCGGTTTTTTGCTTCATTGAGGGGGAGAGATGCTTAGCGTCCTACAGGCACTTCTTGTGAGCGTAGTGCGAAGGCAGCGTTTGATTTGTCGAGTAGTCCTGGCGATGTTCGCTTTCGCTGGAATGGCGAGCTACTGGGCGCCAGTAGATGCCCAGGTTACCTTCGGATCCGTCCTGGGAACTGTTTCCGATCCAAGCGGGGCAACTGTCGCGGGCGCCACGGTGAAGCTGACGAACTCAGGCACAAACGAAACGAGGAGCTTGCAGACGGGTTCTGGCGGTACCTTCGCCTTCCCGAATCTTAGCGCCGGGCAGTACCAGGTCGAAATTGAAGCGACTGGTTTCAAGCGCTTCACGGAAGATGGAGTGCAAGTCCAAGTCGGTGTTGCTATGGATGCGCCCGAATGTTGTGCCCGGCTGTGACAAGAGCGCCCCAGGCTCGCGCGAGTACAGGGCACTCCATGGCTGGTTCAATACGGCGTGTTTCCAGACTGTAGATACTGGTTCCGTGGTGGCATTCGGAAACGCGCCGCGAGTTGACCCCACCATGCGTCAGGATTACCAGAACAATTGGGACTTCTCGATCGCTAAACGCACGCCGATCAGGGAGGGGCTGGATTTGCAGTTCACTGCGGAGTTCTTCAATCTTTTCAACCGCACGCGATTTGGAGATCCAGGAATCTTTACCAACGGTGCGAATTTCGGGATAGTAACTGCGGACGCGGGCTCGCCACGCGCGATTCAATTCGGTCTGCGTCTCAGCTTTTAGTCGATTTTCCCGGGGCACCGCTCGGGATCGAGCGGTGCCTAACTCTCGAACAACTGCGATCGTGGTCAGTTGATCTAAAGAGGACCCAAGGCCGTTTATGAATACTCGCCCAATTTTTGCCATCCTGGGTTTTTCAAGTCTAGCGCTACTGTCCCCGGCGATGTTCGCTCAGGATGTACGAACGCCCGGCCCGCCAAAAGTGGTCGTGCAGACCGACGGCACCGTGGAAGTCCCCGCACAAAAGGTGCCGATATCTGTCTTTCTGAGTCCTGAAGCAAAGGCGTACGTAACGCAACATCTGAAGGACATGCAGGATCCGGAAATCGTCAAGCAAGACGCGGGCGTGCCACGTTTCATGAAGCCGTATCTCGCGCGTGACTACGAACTGTTCCCCGTTGAGAAAAAGGACCAGAAAATAGGCGGCGTACATGCGTATGTCTACACGCCAAAGACGGGAGTCTCGGCGAAAAACAAGGACCGAGTCCTCATCAACCTTCACGGAGGCGGGTTTTCCGGGTGCTGGCCGGGATGTGCTGAGCTCGAATCGATCCCTGTCGCGGCGCTGGGAAAAATTCAGGTAGTTAGTGTCGACTATCGGGAGGGTCCGGACTACAAGTTTCCTGCTGCCAGTGAAGACGTGGCCAGCGTGTACAAGGAACTATTGAAATCGCACAAGCCCCAGAACATTGGCGTCTATGGCTGCTCGGCGGGCGGTATGCAGACTGCAATGTCCATAGCGTGGTTTGAAACCCATTCGATTCCGTTGCCAGGAGCCATCGGAATATTTTGCGCGTCGGCAGGCGGCGCCTTCGGTGGCGATGCGCCCTACACCGCCGTTCCAATCGGCGAGGCTCGTCTAGCATCTCCAAACGCCCCGGGAGCTCCCCCGCCTCTGAGCTATTTCAGCGGAACGGATCCGAAGGACCCACTGGTTTCTCCGATCAACTCGCCAGAAATTCTAGCGAAATTTCCACCCACTCTGATCATTACGGGCACCCGCGACTTTGCATTTAGTGGCGCCCTATATACCCACGAGCAGCTGACTAGACTGGGCGTCGACGCCGAGCTCCACGTGTGGGAAGGCCTTTTTCACGGATTCTTTTACAATATGGATGTTCCGGAGTCTAGGGACGCTCTGAACGTCATCATTAAGTTTTTTGATAGTCACCTGGGCGGCGCAGGCGGTTCGCATCACGCGTCCGGAGCGGATCGTAGGTAAGCGCCGGCACTTTCGCCACAGTGAATAAGTAGAATGCAATGGGCCGGGATCCGGTTGCACCTTGAAGCTGGCGAGATTCCGCTGGAACACAATGGTGAGGTCCCAGGATAAGCAGCGCGCATCATCCGGAGGGAGCGTTCACTCGAAACTCGATTTCGGACTAAGCTGCAGTCTCGCATGGCGCGACAACGGTGCGCTGATCATGGTCAGGAGGGACGTTGAAAAAGGCTAAGTCAGCGGCAGCATCTCTGTTCATCCTAGCGCTAATCTTGACGGTGAACGCTAGGGCTGGAACGCCCAAAAACGATGGCCATTGGGTCAGCGCCTGGAGCGCCGCGGTGCACGCGCCGTTGCCGTTTACGGACCTTCCCGCTTCGCCTGTTTTCGAGAATCAGACAATCCGAATGGTTGTGCGGCCGACAATGGGCGGGGAACGGCTTCGAGTCCGGCTCTCCAACGCGTTCGGCACAACGGCCACTACGATCGGTGCCGCGCACATCGCGCTTGTGTCCAAGGGTGCTGAGATCGTCCCGCAATCCGATCGTGTTTTGACGTTCAGCGGCAGCTCGTCGATTGCCATTCCGCCGGGGGCGCCCGTGTTGAGCGATCCGGTGGACTTGAAGGTGCCAGCTTTCGCAGAACTGGCGATCAGTCTCTACCTGCCCGAAAAAACCTCGGCATTATCCACGCACTTCTGGGCGCAGCACGAGACGTATATTTCTGGGCCGGGCAACTTCACAGGACAGACGGACATACCGAATCCCTCGATGAGAACGTCGTGGTACTGGCTCGCTGATGTCGAGGTGTGGGCCTCTCCTCAAGCAGCGGCCACCGTCGCGTTCGGAGATTCAATCACAGACGGTGTCGGAGCAAAGCAGGGTGAGTACAGCGACTGGCCGGATGATCTTGCAAATCGGTTGGCGAGCGGCCAGGGAGCCGGCCGGTTGGCGGTGCTGAACGAGGGGATTGGAGGAAATCGTATTCTGCACGATGGAGCGGGGGTTAGTGCGCTGGCCCGCTTTGATCGCGATGTGCTGGCTCAACCCGGTGTTGTAAATGTGATCATACTGGAAGGGATCAACGACATCGGCTGGCCACATATGAAGGCACGCCCATCGCCGAACGGCACGACTCCAAGTCAGGGTCCGTTTGCCGATGATCGAGTAACTGCTCAAGATCTGATCGCCGGATTGAAGCAGATAATCGAGCGCGCACATGAGCATGGAATCCGAGTATTCGGCGCTACGTTGACGCCGTTTGAAGGAGCTGACTACTACAGCGCGGATGGCGAAGTCGAGCGACAGGCGGTCAATCAATGGATTCGCACCAGCGGGTCTTTTGACGCTGTTTTTGATTTCGACGCCGCTGTGCGTGATCCGAATCATCCGGCCCGGTTTCGCGAAGATTACCAATCAGGTGACCATCTTCATCCCAAAGCCTCGGGCTACAAGGCTATGGCAGCTGCTGTTGACCTGTCAGTTCTGAGAAGGTTCTAGGTCCCCGGCAAGAACGGGTGATCTTTCAGAACAGGAAAGGTTTGGTGGCGCGTTAGGACCTCTAAGGAGAGGCGAGTGGCATTCAAACACCTATTGTTGGCTATCCTGCTAGTGTGCGGCCCCTGTTCGGCACAGCAAAGTCATTCCAAGCCAGCTCCGACGAACATACCGGGTGCCGAATTCCCCCGGCTGAACAGCGATCTGAGCGCAACGTTCCGCGTTCGCGCCGATCACGCCCAGAGAGTCCAGCTTTTGATGGAATTAGGACAGCAGACCTACGACATGATCAAAGGTGCTGACGGATTCTGGGAAGTGACTACAAAGCCGCTCCTGCCAGGTTTCCACTACTACGCGATCTCCGTGGATGGATTTGTTTCGAACGACCCAGGGAGCAGAACCTTCTTCGCCGCTCGGCAGGAAGTCAGCGGACTCGAAGTTCCCGCACCGGAATCAGGCTTCTTTGCCATTAAGAATGTGCCACACGGCACGGTTCGGACCGAGTGGTATAGCTCGAAAATAACCGGTGCGTTCAGAAGAATCTTCGTCTATACGCCGCCAGGATATGACCAAGGCACCCTGAGATATCCAGTGTTGTACCTTCAGCACGGATTTGGCGAGAATGAAGCGGCTTGGAGCGATCAGGGACATGAGAATTTCATCCTGGACAACTTGATCGCGGCTCACAAAGCCAAGCCGATGATTATCGTTAACGAAAACGGGATGATCGGGGTGCATTTTCAGTCGCCCGCCCCGGATCGGCCCGGCTCCAGTTCGAATTCGCCATCGTCGCGGGCGGTGTCAAGCTACTTCATGGATGAGCGCTATACTTTGTTCGACCGAATCGTTTCGACGGAGCTGATTCCCTTTATCGATAATCATTTCCGCACCATACCCGACCGCAACCATCGCGCACTGGCCGGACTGTCAATGGGTGGATCTCAGGCGCTTCGCATCGGACTCAATCATTTGGACCTGTTCGGCTATATCGGAGCGTTCAGTCCCGCAATTGCCATCGTCGACACGTCGAAGGACTACGACGGCATTTTGGCGAATCCTGCGAGAGTGAATGGGCAACTTCGGTTGTTGTGGATTGGAATAGGAAGTGACGATTTTCTGTTCGCTCCCGTACGTGAATCTCACGAGACGTTGGAAAAAGCTGGAATCAAGCATGTGTGGTTCGAAAGTTCCGGAGCACACGTCTGGACAGTTTGGCGCAAGTATCTCGCGGATTTCGCACCCAGACTTTTTCAGTAACTATGGGCACCTCGCTACCGGCGTGTGGTGCTGAGGTGGGTTCGTGACTAGCCCAGCTCTCATGATCGGGTTGGGCGAGGTCTTGTGGGACCTTCTGCCGACGGGAAGGGTGTTGGGCGGCGCTCCTGCCAATTTTGCCTACATGACGAACCTCCTTGGAGACCAGGGCATAGTGGCCAGTCGCGTGGGCGATGATGACCTCGGGCGTGAAGCATGCCGGGTCATGCAGGAACTTGGACTCAGCACGGCCCACGTCCAGTGCGACCGTCAGCACGGGACGGGAATCGCAGGCGTAATCATTGATTTCGCGGGCCAGCCGACATTCACAATCAACGAATCCCTTTCCTGGGATTTCTTGGAATGGACAGAATCATGGGAGGAATTATCGGCACGGGCTGACGTAGTGTGCTTCGGTTCGCTGGCCCAGCGTTCACCCACCTCTTCCGCCACGATCGAGCGCTTCCTGCAAAATACACCAAAGAAAGCGCTGCGCATCTTTGACGTCAACCTCCGCCAATCCTTTTACAGCACGGCAGTATTGCGCAGGTCGCTACAGTACACAGACATCGTCAAACTGAACGATCAGGAATTGTTGCGCGTCACTTCATTGCTCGGATTTGATAAGGGCGATGAGGAAACACTCGCTCGACGATTGCTGAGCAAGTTTAATCTGCGGCTCGTCTGCGTGACGCGCGGCGCCCGTGGCAGCCTTCTGGTCTCTGGAGGCGGAACAGTCGAGCATAAAGGCCTCAGCGTCAAGGTAGCAGACGCTGTCGGGGCCGGTGACGCGTTTGCGGCATGTCTAGCCCATCATTACGTGCGTGGCAAATCACTGGAGGAGATCAGCAAATCGGCGAACCGATTCGCGTCGTGGGTTGCCACACAAGTGGGGGCAACGCCGATTATTCATGGATCGCGCTTGCAAAGTATTTTGGATGGGGTAAAAGACGATTGAGAGAGGGGTCTTGTTGCTTCGCCAAAGCGGCTTTGTGCGGATGGGAGGATAAACGAGATGAGCAGAGCGATGGGCGCCGTGCTAATTGCCGCCTTAGTTGCGATCTCATTTGCAGGGATAGTGTATGGCCAACAAGCGAACTCTAATTCAACCAGTTCAGAAACGGATGTCCCACATCTTGAGTTTGTCTTTGAGGAGTTTGTAACGCTCGGGGCCGGTATTCATCCCGGTGAGACTCCATTCGGAGACAGAAATATTGTCCCGATAACCGGCGGAGTGTTCTCCGGCCCAAATATCCGAGGCAAGGTGATGCCCGGTGGATGGGACTGGCAATTGGCAACGAAGACTGGGTGTCGTTCGATTCACGCGGACTACTTTCTCCAGACTGACGACGGCGCAGTCATCAACGTCGTCAACGCAGGGACATCCTGCGCGAAGCCCGGCTCGAATATCCGGTTTTTCACCACGCCGACTTTCGAAGCGCCACTGGGCCCGCACGCCTGGCTGAATGGGGGCGCGTATATAGGAACGCTTGAACTCGCCAAGCTGGACGGAAAACCAGCTGTGCATATCCGGTTTTATCAAGTGAAGTGACAACAACACACCGTTGTGATGTCGTACTGGACGAACTTCGTCAAGACCTTGGATCCAAACGGCGCCGGTTTGCCCGTTTGGAAATCGTATGGCGAATCCAGTGATGCGGTCATGGTGCTGGACAAAGGTGTTGGGATGCGGCCTCATCCACGCAGAGCGCAGCTCAATTTTCTGAAAACTCATTCCCACGCAAGCATGTAAGATTGAAGTGTTGGATGATTTTGCAGATGAGCCCGCAGACTCGGCGTTCAGCGAGCGGGAAAGTTGACTCCCGCGCCAGGTGCCAGCGTGGCTCCGATAGCCTCGTGCTTTAGTGCGCGATTTCGGCGGCAACCTTCTCGAGGACTACTTCCTGTTCTTCGCCCAGTGCAGGGGAAACGGGTTCCGGCCAGGCGCTGTTCTGAACGATCACGACACGCTTGGCGGGATTCACATAGATGCACTGGCCGTAGATACCTTCCGCCTCAAAGGCGCCGTCGTTCCCCGGAGGAATCCACCATTGATAGGCATACCCGTAGCCGCCCTCGGGACCACCGGGTCTGGGCTTGAGATACGGGGCATCCGGTGTCGTCGAGTCATGCACCCATTGGGGTGAGACCACCCGTTTCCCCCCGAGGGCGCCTCCTTCGAGCATCAGTAGCCCGACTCGCGCGTAATCTCGTGTCGTCGCATTGAAGCAAGCGAACGAGCATGTGTCCGGTTGGTTTTTCGACTCATAGAAGAATGCATCGCTTTGGGCGCCGACCTCTTTCCATAACCTCTCTTGTGCGTATTCGTTAAGCCGCTTGTGAGTCGCGCTCTCGAGGAGCAAGCCCAGCACCTGGGTGTTGACGCTTTGATATTCGAACTTCGTGCCGGGGCGAACGCTTGTCGGCCGGATCGACTCGGCAAAGCTTTTGAATGAAGGGTTGCCCGTAAGCAACGCGGCGCCGATCAAGGCAGCTCCTGACTTAGGATCTCTATAGTCCTCGCTGTAATCAACGCCGGTGGACATCTGAAGCAGGTTCTTCACGGTGACGTCGCGATAGCCGCTATCCGACAGATACGGCAAATACTCAGTAACGCGGCCGTCGATGCTCTTGATCGTTCCGTCGCGGACGGCGGCCCCGATCAGAATCGAGATGATTGATTTCGAGACCGATTGCGATACGAATCTCGAGTTACGATCCGCTCCGTGAAAGTACCTTTCAACAACAATATGGTTATCGTGGAGTACGAGAAACCCGGTGACGAAATTTCTTTCGAAATAATCGTCGATTGAGTAGTGGCCGCCCTTAAAGTCATATCGCAGTGTGAAACCCCTCGCCGGATCGGAAAGCGGATAGATGCTCTCGCCCCGCCGTATCCAATCCGTGCGCAAGCCGAGTTCATCCATGTGGTGGAAATAGTAAAAACTGTAGGGCTGCGACATATAGCTGTACTTGTCCACTAGAAGACCGGCTGGATTCATCTCGCCGATTTCGATCTTGCCCGGAAATTGCGCGATCACGCCGAAGCAAAGGATCAGACTTGTGGTCACTAGAAAAAGTATCCGCGACTTCCATGTTCCATCCATGTGAGCTCCTTGGTTAAGCCATGGCTGAGGCCCGCAACATATTGCTTTTCGACACTGCCATGCCCTAGAGACGGGAACGAATTTGAAGTCATCTTGCGATCAACCTGCACTTTTGAGGTCTCGTACGAGTTACTGCGATAACCGATCGAAAAAATCGGAAGCCGTCGACCCCAGAGCGTGCACCAGAGTTAAAGTCGCCTACTTTGGTCTTCGAGCAAACCGAAAAGCTATAGTGTGTGTTGATCAAATGCTGCTTTCAATCTCATTCTTGATGTGGCCCTTAAGCAGATACAACTCCGCGACAGTTACTAAGCAGATTCCCGCAACGACGTACCAGCCGATGCTAAACCCCCCGGTCCAATCACGCAGGAACCCCAGTGCCTGCGGTCCGGCATATCCAAAGACGCCCGCTCCGAGACTGACAACACCCATTACGTTGCCGCTCTCTCGACCTCGCAGGACATCCGCTGCCAAGCCGTATCCTTGATTCGTCGCCGTAAAACCGAACGACAACAACATCACCGTGCAAATCCGGAATAGCGCCAAGTTATGAGCCGTCATGCCCAGGCTGGCGACAACCATCGTCGTCATCAGAAAGCCCATCACGCGCCACTTGTTGAAACGGTCCATGAGATACCCGACCCCGAGATTTACAAAAACCGCGACCAAATAGCCGCTGCTGATAATCAACGATGACGACACTGTACTGATGCCAAAGGACGATTCTGCAGCCGATGGGACAAAGAAAGTCACGCTAAACGACGGCAAGCCGACCAGGCCCAAAAGCAAGGCCAAAGCCCAGACACGCGGACTTCGGAACGCACTTCCGGGCTTTTTAGCATGGTTGCCGATGGTGTGGCCCGAATTGTCATACGACCTATTCGACCGCCCCGAATAGAAAATAGACACGATAATCGCACCGATAGCCGCGGCTCCTGCGAAGCCCAAGATTCCATTTCGCCAGCCCAGCGCTTCCGCGATGGAGCCGACGAATGGCGCTCCGACCACTGTAGCGAGCGATGACATCGCTCCCAAAATCCCCATGGTTCGGCCGCGCAGGGAAGGCGGACACGTGACCGCCAGGGCCGTCAGGACACACACAAAAGCGAATCGATATCCAGTGATCCACACAATTCTGCCCGCCAGCGCCCCCTCAAAATCTGAAGCCCTGCTCAGGACGACCAGGCCGAGCGCGACAACAAGCACGCCCAAGACCATGACGATCTTCTCCCCAAACCGCTTGGCGGTCAGACCGGCGGGAACGCTCAATAGGAGAGCGAGAATCCCGTAAAGCCCGGTGAACAGGCCCACCTGCGAGTAGCTCATTTTGAAGGCTTGTTGAATGAGGGGAATCGTGGGTGCGAAGCCGAGACTCGACATCTGCAGAGCCATCATTCCGCACAAGGTCGCTGCAAACGAAACCACCCATTTCTTACTGCCCGGGTTATGGCTGTTTGGGGTCGAGCGCGCGTCGTAGGCGTGCGTTAGCACAGTTTTTCCTCTATGAACCTTGCGACTCTTTCGCGCATCGCTTCGCCATCCCAATTGCGCGAATCGACGACGTCGGCCGCGAGGGTCATGACCGGTATGTGCGCCTTCTCGAGCGCCATCTCTATAAAACGAGTTCCGCTCGCTGCCGATCGAGTTCCGGAAGGAATGAGCACGACGGCTCCATTGATTCGGTGTTTTTCAGCTTGATCCACGATCCATTCGTTCGCCCAAGGTGGATTATGGAGTTGCTCATTCATACTGACGACGCGACTTGCCAGAGCGCGAAGCGGATCGGAGAGACCGTAACGAATGTACCCGTCGGGTCCGAACGCCAAATACATCGACCAGACGAAAACGGCCCCGTAACGAGACTCGAAGCTAGTGTAGAAATCGGTGTCATGCCATAGTCCTGCACCCACCCACATCAACCGCAGCTTTTCCTGAGGGCATGCGGCAACGCCGGACTCGACCCTGGTTCGGATTTCGTCGCGAAACTTCTTGGCATGCTCGACAGCCCAGTCCGTGCCGCGTAACCATTGCGCGGCCATAACGTTGGTTATCTGTTCGGTCATTCGCACCGGTGTCTTGGGAGCCGCGCAGATCCATTGGCGCGCCTCGTCGAAATATTCTTCCTGACGATTCACGCTTTCCATCAAACACCGAAGATCATCGATTTCAAACCGGCGCCTGGTAATTCGCTCCAGCGCGCCGATTAGAACGTGAAATTGGTTTACCGTGAGATCCAACCGACGAGCCTCGAACAATTGCGACCAGTTATGACGACTGAGTTCCCACCAGCGCGGCGGTAGTTCGGTGGCGCCCGGATTCTCGATGGGGATGAACTCTGTTCCGAGCGCATGGGCCCAGATTTCGAAAACGCGTTGGATGCAATCGCAAGTGAGCCTGGCCGATATCAAAGCGGGTTTTGGCAAGCCTCCCCACGGGGCTTCCACAGAGTTGCCCGCAAGCGTACAAGCTAACGGAAGACTGCAATAATGGCAGAGGCCCTCGTGAAAACCACGTGCACTGAGCTCGTCAAAACATTGGGGCGCGAGGCGCTTCGCGCTGATCAATGCGGCCCACCACTGATTGCTAACCACGGGGACGCCCATTATTTGGAAGAGCTCAAACGGCATGTCGGCTTGCACGATTGCGTATGGCTGGTGCTTTTCGAAGACGTTGCGGCGCAGCTGCGAAAACCATTCTTTTTGGTGGGCGCTCGCTTCGACTGTGCTCGTCAGTTGTTTTTCGGTCATGACTAAGGCCCTTTGGGTAGATCTTCTATCCATTCCTGGATACGGGAGGTTTCGGGCATCGTGATTTGCCGAGGGTCGTCTCGGATAACCAAGCTAGGAATTCCAAGCGCGTCGAGAAACGTTTTCTGCCTGGGGTAATCCCAACCGGAAACATAATCGTCCTCGGGAAGATAGAAAACGACGCCCTCGATACCCTCACGCGAGCGATCCTCAAACCACGAATCTGCGACGGAATCCGGGAATGTTCGCGGGCTGGGCGAGTCGGAATAGTATTTCTCGAAACACGCGGCGACTGGGTCTCCAACAGTCGAAATATCTTGCCCCGCGCTCCGTTCTCCCCACCAATCGTCCTCGGATACCACCAGGGCGCCAAAGGATTCCAAGACGCTGTGCAGTGTCGACTGATCTATCGACACGCCCTTCACCAGAATGCGAGGTGCATTCACTGCAGGCAGGGCTTGCAGTTTTGCGGGGGCCTCTTGGGCGAGTTCACTATATTTTCCCCTTGGGATAGACCAAAAAGGTCCAATTAATGAAAGTGCGAAACATCCGCTGACACGCGGCGTTCCGCGGCGCAGCGCGATCAGTGAACGTACCGCGGACCGGGCGGCATTTGATTCTGCAATTGATGTCGCTATGTCATCGGCGACTACCGATGTGCCGCTAATCGCCTCTAACTGCTCTTTGAGAGCGAAAGTTACCCGGATGCCGTAGGATTTTGATTCGTCTGATCGAGAATGCGGGAGGTCATAGAGGTAGACTGGAGGCAAGTGTTTGTCAGGATGCTGCCGCGAAACCTCACGCAAGTACAAAAACATTTTATATTCTTGCTCGGAAGTGCGCGGAATGATGACGGCTCGCAGTGGCCACCGGCCCGAAACTAATTGGTCGAATATGCTTCGAATGCGGGTCTGAAATACCTGCGGCTCCATAAATTCGTTGGCGAAGGGAGTCGCGCAATCATCGCTCCGGAGCATGACCGGATACATTCCTGCGGCGGCGATCAATTCCCAGGGCACCGTGTTCGACGTGATGCCTATGAGAGGAACTCCCGTGGCAGATGCCTCCAGAGCTTCGGACATCGGGTTTTGGTAGTAGTGACTGAGCTGCGCGATGGGGTCAGTCACCGTGGCCTTCATAGCGCGTCATCAGATTACGTTGTGAGCTTTCAGTTCTTTGATTTTTTCAGAGGAATAACCCAAAATCTCGCCATACACGAACTCGTTGTGCTCCCCGAGCATCGGGGCCGAGTCGTCGAGTCCAACGGCGGCATTTGAAAACTTGATCGGGATGCCCATTCCTCTCACATCATCGACAGCGCCGTACTTCGGATGAAGGAGCGGTACTGTCTCGCCACGCGAGATGACTTGAGGATCTCGCAAGGCCGTTGCAGGATCGCGCACTTCGGCGGCGGGAACACCGCTCTGTTCCAGCCGACTTAGTATTTCGTGTGTTGACATCGAGCGTGTAAAACGCCTTACCAAAGCGTCGAGCTCTTCAACGTTCCGAACTCGCGAGTCACGCGTGGCAAATCGGGGGTCGGTTGCCAATTCCGGCTCCTTCATCGCGTCGAACAATGCCTTCGCGAAGGCTTGCGTTGGAGCACAGATCGCGACATAGCCATTCTTAGTAGGATAAATTCCCATCGGGGCGAGCCTCGGTACGGTATCGCCGGTCCTTTGCCCCATGCCGCACCGCTCGAGAATATCGTAGGGTTCGGTAGCGAGCATCATGGTGAGCACGCCTAACATGGAGATATCTACGTACTGTCCGATGCCTGTCCCCTGAAGCTGGCGAAGCGCCGCCAGGATTCCGATTACGCCAAACAGGGGCGCACACAAATCCGCGAGGGGAAGTCCGAAACGTATAGGGGGATCGGCCGAGCTGCCCGAAATCAGCATAACTCCGCTAAGCGCTTGGATAATCGTGTCCATGGCTTTCCCGGAGCCCGACCCTCCTTCGCTGCCGAAGCCGCTGATCGAACAGTAGATTATGCGCGGATTAATTTCTCTGCATTGCTTATAACCCGCACCTAATCGTTCGAGTGTTCCGCGGCTAAAGTTCTCGACGAGGACGTCAGATCTGCGAACCAAATCGGCCACAATTGTCCGCGCACTCGGGTCTTTTAAGTTGAGGGTGATTCCGAGTTTACCGCGCAAGCGGTTGAGGGCGGAGATCGAAACGTCGTCCGGGTGACGCTTAGTCAGGGTGGCACCGTCGGCACCGAGATACGGAGCGTTGCTCCGGCAGGGATCACCGTCGACAGGATTTTCCAGCTTGATCACTCGCGCTCCGAGTCCTGCCAAGAGAAACGTGGCGAACGGTCCCGCGAGGGCTATTGTCATGTCGAGGACAGTCAGTCCTTCCAGAGGACGTGAAATGGCTTTCGGCTCAGCTGAATCAGGCATGTCCGTAGCTAAATCTCCCTGTGATTTGGATCGTGGCGAGCTCTCGACGAGGGAGTGTACAGGAGCTTCTTCAGTCTCTCTTAGACTTTCTCGGCTATACGGTAAGACTAAAAACGTCTAACATCCTGCAAATGGAGTTACGCCATCTGCGTTGTTTTGTGGCTGTAGCGGAGGAACTCAATTTCACTCGGGCCGCCAAGCGCCTGCATACAGCTCAGCCGTGGCTCAGCCAACAAATCATTCAGCTGGAAGAATCCGTCGGCACCAAGCTTTTGGAGCGCAGCAAGCACGAAGTAAAGGTCACGGCCGCAGGGCGTGTGTTTGTGCGCGACTGCAGGGAAATCCTCGAAAAGATCAATCAATCGTTTGAACTGGCGGTGAAGGTCGCGCATGCGGAAGTAGGTGAGCTTTCGGTTGGGCTCAGCCCTCCTGCGGAAGTCTTGGTTATGCCCAGATTGCCTGCCATTATGCACGAAGTACCAGGCG
>JBAPOM010000300.1:0-4687 GCA_049279635.1 Candidatus Acidiferrales bacterium | reverse complement strand
GGTCACGGCGGAGGCGGTGGTGGCGGCCGTGGCGGACGCGGCGGCGGTGGTGGTTACGGCCGCGACCGGTAGTCTCGTCTAATCTCACATCTACATCATGCTGGAAAGCTCGCGGAGTGAATTCCCTGCCGCAAGGCGCTAGGTCCTCATCCGCTCACTTGGGCGGGGAGACTTTTCAAGCGATGGCTGTGTGCTGCTTTTCGTGCCTATCGGATACGAGCGGAACGGGCTCCGCCGATTCGACGCGCCCGCCTACGTAGCTGAGCCTCTCGAGGGTTGCCCCGCGAACGCCCATCGTGATCAGCGCCGGCATATCGAGCTTCGCTTCGGCCTCGTCCAATTCCTCCGCCCGCGCCGATAGCGCCGGATTGCGCGGCAGGAAAACCGGACAGCAATCGTGGAATGGCTCGGATGAAATGTCGTACGTGCCGATCTGTCGCGCCGTCGCCAGAATCTCGATCTTGTCCATGCCGATCAGCGGGCGAAACACCGGCATGCGCGCGGCCGCATCCACCGCAACGAGATTGCGCAGCGTCTGCGAGGCGACCTGCCCCAGGCTGTCGCCGGTGACGAGCGCGAGCGACCGGTTTCGCCGCGCGATCAGCTCCGAAATCCGCAGCATCATCCGCCGGTAAAGCAGCACGCGCATGTTTTCCGGCGCGTAGCGGACGATCTCGCGCTGGATCGCCTCAAACGGCACGCGGTAGAGCTTGGCGCGAAATTGGTACGGCACGAGCGTCCGCGCGAGCGCGCTCGCCACGTGCAGCGACGATTCTCCAGGCTGCGCGCCCGTGCCATAAAAATGAACGAAGCTCAGATGGGCGCCCCGCTTCATCATGTGGTACGCGGCGACCGCCGAATCGTAGCCGCCGGAAAGCAGGCAGGTGATGCGGCCCGCGCTGTTCGCCGGCAGGCCGCCCGGCCCGGAAATTTTGCGCGCGTAGACCAGCAGCGGCCCCGGCGTGATTTCGATGTGGCACGTGATCTCGGGATCTTTCAAGCGGACGCGGACGTCGCGCCCCTCGGCGCGTAGCTTGTCCAGCAAGAAGCGGCCGACGGCGGCTTCGATTTCCATCGTCGAGTGCGGAAACTCTTTGTCGCTTCGTTTCGCGCGCACAGCAAAGTTCGCGAACCGCAGCGGCGCCATTTCTTCCCACGCCTCGCGGCAAAGCGCCTCCATGCTTCGTTCAACCGGCCGTGCCATGGCGTAGTTGGCGACGCCAAATACCCGCTGGATTCGCCCGATCGCTTCATCGAGAGCGGCCCCGTCACCAAGGCGCACGAGAAAACGGTCGCCCGGTTGCTCGATTCGCTCGACTGCAATTCCCTGCAGGCTCTGCCGCAACGCGACGAAAAGCTTGCCGAGAAAGAAGTGCCGGTTGCGGCCCTTCAGCCACAACTCGTGATAATGGACCACGATGACGGGTTTGCTCATGCGAGTTTTCCGCGGCTAATCCGATCGCCCGGTCGACTGCCGCGCGTGGAGCCAGTATAACAGCCGCGCAGATCGACGTGTAGCTGGCGCGCATCGCTCCCGGTACGCCCAGGACGTGTGCGTAAAGCACGATAACTCACTCGATACAAAAGGTCGTGCGGCGGAACTTTCCACAGCTCTCGGGGTTATTATCTGCATCACTCGTGCTCGCGGAGAAGCAGGAGGGTAGGCGGCCAAGAAAAAAGCTACCCAAACGACGGGTCGTGCATCCAATGCCTGTCGGCGTTCGATTGGGCATCCGATTGCATGCGTTAGAGTGTAGTTAAAGAAGGAGGCGCCATGTGGAATCGTCGAGATTGGGACGACTTCTTCGACATCGTGGGAAAGCGGTGGCATATGCGCCGTCCTCCGCGCCCCGTGGACCGCTCGCGACCCAATCGCCTTGTGCCCACCGAAGGCTACAGCCTCGCTGAACTCGACGATGCCGGTCTGAGCATCGAACAGGCCGAACGCCTCGGGCTTCCCGTAGATGCCGGGCGCGTGGGCTCCTACGGCCCCAACGTTTCTGCACTGCGCGATTATCTGCGAGCCACGCGTTCGCGTTTGTAGACTGTCCATTCAAGAATCTTGGCATTGCTGAGCGGCCCTTGCAGTATATTCGGGCGCCACTTCGCCAGCCTTATACTCCCGCGCGAGACCCCCTCTTACTGTGTCGATTAGAAGTGAGCGCTGTCGTGTGTTTACAACGAGTTGCAGACGTTTCTAATCGCCCGAATGTCGATTAGAAAAGCGTGATTTGTGAGTGGTGATTGGTGAGCAGTGAGCGCAGTGAGTCAGTTGTAGCTTGTGGCTCGCGGGCAAGAACTCGAAAACGTGCTGCGGGTGAATCTGCGCATTGGTAGGCTCGCTTCGCTCGCTTCTTTTCGAGGGGCTGCCCTTCGACTTCGCTCAGGATAAAAAGCCCCACGTTTCCACCGGGCCGAAAAGCCTCACCCCGGGACGGCGGGGTGAGCTACATAAATCAAAACCCCTTGGATCGTGCGTCGTTCTCAAATTTTCAAAGAGCGTTTGGCCCTCATCCAGAGAGCCGACGACTTTCGCCGCCTATCACACTGACAGATCGACGCGCGCGGATCAAGCTGTCCTCGAGGACAGTTTTAGGACGGGGCTGCGGCCCTCGCACGCTGGCGCTCGCCAAGTGCGCGCGAAAAAAAAGGCCCCGTTCCTCCCGGGGTGGGACCGGAGAGAACGGGGCCGCAGACGACTTCGAACGCTAGAACAGGAGCTTCAAGCCGAACTGAATCACGCGCGGTGCGACGTCAGTCGAGTTGATTTGGCCGAAGGTTGAACCGCCGAACGCCGCCGTTGAATTCGGATTGCTAAACTGCGGGTGATTCCAGGCGTTGTAGAACTCCGTCCGGAATTGCAGCGTCCCCCACTCGGTGATCTTGGTGTTCTTCTGTAACGAGAGGTCCCAGTTCCATTGCCCTGGGCCGGTTATGATACCGATCGGAGCGTTGCCCCAACCAGTGCCAGCGATGATGTAGTTAGAGGGAGTGGCGGAGAACGGACTCGATCCGCAGAGTGCGGTGGCACTACCGGTTGGATTAGAGATTCCACCGATGCAGTACGGAGAATCGGCTGGGATCGAGGCGAAGCTCGTGAAGGCGTTCTGATTGATCCAGCCCCCGGTCGCCGGGTTGTAGGTCGGACTGCCTGGAAGATCGGACAGCACACGCGCCGTGGTGCTGCCGGAGGTGGCTACCGACTTACTCGGTTGGCATACACCATTTGAGCCGCACTTTCCCGTAAACGCTGCAGACAAGAGAGCTCTGCTCGCGCCCCCATAAATCGATCCGCCACCTCCGTCCGTGATCGTGAAAGGCTGGCCGTTCTGAAGAGTGGTCACGCCGGAAACGGTCCATCCGCTGAGGACCTTGCCGCTGATTCCCTCCGTCGATTTCCACGGCAGATCGTAGCTATAGCTGACGATCAGTCTCTGCGTGCGCTCGCCGGAATACGGACCGTACTGCTGAGCGAAATCGAGAGGGTTGTTGCTGCCAGATGTGCCGAAATCCGTTTGGCCGACGTCCAACAACCCGGGTTCAGCACTATTGACGTTCGTATTGTTCCTGCTCCAAGTGTAGGAAGCCTGCAACAGCATGCCATTCGAGAAGTTATGCCGAAGCTCAGCTTGCAGGCTGTTGTAGTGGGCGTCTCCCACTGTATTGGTAGCTGTCAACCCGCCTGCGCTATAGCCGAGGTAACTCACGCGGGCCGGCGTGTTCTCCGTTGTGTTGACCGTAACGGGCGTGGCGTTTGCCGGATCGTTGAACGGGATGGGATTGCCACCGGGGAAGTTGGGGTTTTTGAGCATCGCCAAATCCTGTGGATTGCAATCACCAGTAACTCCGCCGCAGAGAAGGGAGGCAGGGCTGCCGACGAGATGCGCAGTGTTAATGGGCGATCCCTGGTTCAATAGGTGGATGCTGTGCGTGCCCACGTAGCCGATGTCGGCCACCCACCCATGCCCGAGGGCGTATTGAAGGTCCAAATTATATTCCTGCGTGAGCGGAAGCCGATTGGACATCTGGTTCGAGTTGGATGCCGTGCCGAGACCGGAGTAGTTCAAAACGGTAAAAGGATTGTAACCGTTGAGGTTGAACTGGAACCCACAACCACCGGGAGTGGTTGACGCACACCCAGCGAAATAACGCGGGGTCCAGCCAAGCGGAATCGTCGCAACGGCCTGGAAGGGACTATGGAGCGTGTTCTCCAGATTGGTGATTGACGTTCCGTTGATCGGTCCCGAGTTAGGAGGCAGGCTCAGCAGATTGTCCACCAGATAGATACTGCCAGCCCGGTCATAAAACCAACCGTAACCGGCACGGACGACGAATTTGCTTCCGAAAGGCTGCCATGCCACACCCAAGCGGGGCATGAAGTTATCGAGCGGCGAGCCGGAGAGCAGCGTCTTGTTGCCGTTCACCTTGACTCCCGTCACTCCGCAGGGGCCAGTGAGCCCCTCTGCTTTGTTATAGTTGCTCGGGACGACGAATCCGTCGAGCGTGCCGAGCGGAAGCACTGGGCTAGTCGGGGTGAGCTGACAGCTGGTCGTCGCCGCATTATTCAAAAAGAAAGAGCCGGTGTTCTCGAGGGCCAACTGGCTGGTCCAAATGTTGGTGAACTGACCAATCTTGTCGGACGGCCAACCGTCGTATTCCCAGCGGAGGCCGGCGTTGACCGTAAGCC
>JBAPOM010000299.1:0-1771 GCA_049279635.1 Candidatus Acidiferrales bacterium | reverse complement strand
CCCCCGAACTGCCTGATGTTTGAAGTCTAGGCTCATACTCCGAGCGGCGTCAAGGTTTTCCCGTACTTTCATACAGGATCAATTTTGCAGAAATGGCCGATTTTTGCGGGGTTTGGCAGACCAATTGCCCTATAATCGGGCACGTGCTGATTCTCGCCTTAGATACCTCTTCGCCTTCCGGCAGCGTGGCCGTTCTTCGCGATGAGAGGATCATCGGATCGGTCTCGACTTGGACGGACGAAGTCTATTCGGCGCGCATGTTTCGCCACGTCGAGTTCTTGCTGCAGGAACTTTCCCTTCGCCTCGAGGAATTCGACCTGTTCGCCGTGGCTGCAGGCCCAGGGTCGTTCACCGGCCTGCGTGTCGGCCTGGCGGCTGTGAAGGGCTGGGCCGAGGTGTATCAGAAACCGATTGCGGCCATCAGCGGCCTCGAAGCCGTTGCCGTGCAATCACATTCGACGGTTCCATTACTCGTACCCGTACTCGACGCGCGGCGCGGCCAAATCTATTTCGGCTTCTACCGGCGGGTTGACCCAGCGCAATTGGCACTCGAAGGCGAGGAGCGCGTGGCCACGCCCGAGGAATTCGTGCAGGCGCTGAGCGCCCGCACGCCGAAGGTGGAGTTCACTGTCTTGACACCGATCCCCGCGCTGGTCCGGGAGGTGCTGTCTCGACTTGAGACGCCACTTGCGTCGCGTGGCGAGATGTCCATCGACGATGCCTCGCCCATCCTCGCTCCTTATGTCGGCCTGCTCGGCTACCGCCGCGCGCAGAGGGGCGAGCTTTCCGATGCCCTGACGCTCGACGCGAATTACGTCCGCCGGACCGATGCCGAGCTCCACTGGAAGGACCCCGGTGGCTCTTGACCATTCGCCCGATCGAATCGCGCGACATCGATGCGATTCTCGCGATCCAGCAGGCGTCGCCCGAGGTCGCTCAGTGGACCGCGCGCGACTACGCCCGCGTCGTCGAGGGCGAAATGGCGGGCTGGGTGGCTGAAGAAAACGGCGACGCCGCTGGATTCCTAAGCGCGCGCCGGGCGGCGAGCGATCTCGAGATTTTGAATTTCGCTGTCCTCGCCAACGCGCGGCGCCACGGTCTCGGCAAATCCCTTCTGTGCGAGGCGGTCATTTGGAGCAAGGCGTTCCATGCCGAGAACGCCTTTCTCGAAGTGCGCGCCTCGAATTCCCCTGCGTTGCGTTTCTACGAACGCTACGGATTTCGCCTCGCCGGGCGCCGTCCGCGCTACTACACCGCGCCGGTCGAAGACGCGCTGCTGCTCACCGCCGATATCGCCGCGCTTGCTGGTAACATGCAAGCGTGAATACATTCGACGTAGCCATCGTGGGTGGCGGCGTGATCGGCGCCTCGATCGCGTTCGAACTTGCCGCGGAAAATCTGCGCGTCGTCGTGTTCGACCGCCAGCAGCCCGGCCAGGAAGCCTCCTGGGCCGCCGCCGGAATGCTCTCTCCCGCGCCCGATTCGCCGCGCGATATCCCGCTCACGCCCCTCGGTCGCGAGAGCCTCCGTTTATATCCGTCTTTCGTCGCCGCCATCGAGGAAGAGTCGGGAAAATCGGCATCGTATATGCGCGATGGAGCCATCGAAATTCTTCTCGCACCGCATGGAGAAATCGACCGCGACCAGATGGTCGCTGAGTATCGCCTTCTCAATCTCGCAGCCGAAGCGATTTCCCTGAGTGCAGCGCGCGAACGCGAAAAATCTGTTACACCCGAGGCGCGCGCGGCGTTATGGCTGCCCGAAGAAGCCA
>JBAPOM010000298.1:0-58045 GCA_049279635.1 Candidatus Acidiferrales bacterium | reverse complement strand
GCGCCGTTGTCGCCGTTGTTGCTGATCGTGGACGTGATCGCATAGATTGTAGCGGTGCCGTCTCGGTTGACAACGCCGATAATGTTGCGGCATCCGCCGGTTGCCGGCTCGATCGACGCAGGATAGTTCGCGACGCTGTAAGGTACGCCAAGGTTCAGTCCATTCTGGATGACGTATTCGCGCACCCAGATTGGGCTACCGGTTGCTGACGTCGTGAGTACCCACTTTTGCAGGCCGGCGGTTGCCAGCGTACCAGCGTCAGCAACGTTCACCTGTCCGTTGATCACTTGATCCGGCGTGTCGACAAGGTCGCCCTCGTCGCAAACGTACAGCGTTGTGGAGTTGGCGAACCATATCCCAAAGGGATAGTCCCCGCCCGGGCTGTTCGTGCTCGCAGCGGTGTCGGGGAATCCAGGAAGGATCGTCCATGGTTCATCGATCAGGCCGCCAGCGGGGGCGTTCGCTGTAGTTGGTAGGACCCCTGGTGTACCGAGCTGATAAACGGTATTGATGCCGTTACCACCGCTGCCTTTGGCGACGTACAGTGTGTCGTCAAAGATCGTGATTCCGCGGAAGTTGGTGTCCTTACCGGGCTTATCTCCAGAGATCGAAATAAAATAGGAGATCATGTTGTTGTTGGGAGGGACGAGCGGCGCGGCGCCAGGGACGAAAAGCTCGGCGCCTGTCGAGTGGGACAGATTGTAGCCCAGTTGCGTCGTCAGGAACGTCTTCTTTGGCAGGTTACCGCTGTTGTCGTTTCCCACCGAGTAGTACATCCAATTGTCTGCCTTAATCGAGGCGCGGGAGTTGTCACCGCTGTAAGTATCGCCATCGGTGTACCAGATGCGGCCTCGGGCATCCACTTCCGCGACGGAGCGGTAGTAAGCCGTCGGATTGGCTGCGCCGATATAGCTCGCGACCGCGGGATTGGTTGGGTCGCACAGGCCCGGCGTATTGGAAGCCGAAACATCGAGCAGGTTCGGTGCAGTGGGCGATGTGGGTCCGACGTTCGTTCCCTGAGTGATGATGTTGGTCGCCGTGTCTAGGGCGAGAGTCGGGCAGCCGGGACCACCGCGATAGCCCATGAAGGTGAGGCTCTTACCGTCTGCCGAGCGATTCAAGGCAAGCTCGGATTTGGAGCTAAAGCTGGTCACGATTTCGTTGCTGGGAACGTGCAGCGCGCCCAGCAAATGGCCGTTGGTGTTGAGGTCCCAGAGAACGACGGGGGAGGAAACGCCAAAGCTGCCATCGGTGCTGGCGTTGTTCCAAACGTTGTGATTATCGTTGAGATTTGGAGCTTCGCCATTATCGCTCGAATAGCCGCAGGGGACCTGTACAGCCAGGATGCCACCTTTTAAGGTCGGCACGTTGACTGTCGCGGGGTTTGGGCTGGCGATCTGGCTGGCGATCGTGCCGGTCTGCAAACATCCGGGCGGCAACACTTCGTTAGGTGTAACCGTGTCGGCGTTTCCAACGTAGACGGTGCCGCTCAATACGATACTGCCCGGTACAAAGCCATAGAATTCGGAATGATCTTGATCGTAATCGAAGCCTTGGGCTCTTAGTTTGGTGGCAAATGGTCCTAGTGCCAGTGCGGCCGTGAAAGCTACAGCAAACACCATAAGAATGGTTTTCTTCACGTTTTTATCGCCCTCCTGGGGGTTGTGGGGACACGGAACAGTGGCATCCTCATGTCACGTCTCGCTAAAAGTTATGTGAACAAATGAAGAATGGTCTACGCCGGGCAAGTGGTTGACATAAAATGAAGGCGGTATGGCGCCCAAGCTGCCCATCTACATGGACAACCACGCGACGACGCGCGTCGATCCGCGCGTCCTCGACGTTATGCTGCCGTATTTCACCGAAAAATATGGCAACGCCGCGAGCCGCAACCACGAGTTCGGTTGGAAGGCTGAAGAGGCCGTCGAAACCGCGCGCGGCCAGATCGCGCGCCTCATCCACGCCACGCCGCGCGAGATCGTCTTCACCAGCGGCGCCACCGAGTCCGATAATCTCGCGCTCAAAGGCATCGCCGAAGCGTATCGCGCGAAGGGCAATCACATCATCACCCAAGCGACCGAGCACAAAGCCGTGCTCGACACTTGCAAGCGCCTCGAAAAATCCGGCTGCGAAGTCACCTATCTGCCGGTCGCCAAAGACGGACGCATCGATCTCGACGATCTGCGCCGCGCGATCACGCCGAAGACGATCCTCATTTCGATCATGCACGCCAACAACGAAATCGGCGTCCTGCAGCCGGTCGCCAAAATCGGCAAAATCGCCAAGGAAAAATCCGTGATCTTCCACGTCGACGCCGCGCAATCCGTCGGCCGCATCCCCATAGATGTCGAAAAACTCGGCATCGATCTCCTCGCGATCTCCGCGCACAAAATCTATGGCCCTAAGGGCGTCGGCGCGCTCTACGTCCGCCGGAAGAATCCGCGCGTCGAGCTGTCGCCCCTCATCGACGGCGGCGGCCACGAACGCGGCATGCGCTCGGGCACGCTCAACGTGCCGGGCATCGTCGGCCTGGGAAAAGCCTGTGAGCTTTGCGAGAAGGAAATGACAGCGGAAAACGAGCGTCTGCGCATCCTGCGCGACAAGCTAAAAGAAGCAATCCTCAGCCGCCTCGACGACACCTCGATCAATGGCACGATGGAGCATCGCCTGCCCAACAATCTGAATATCAGCTTCGCCGGCGTCGAAGGCGACGCGCTGCTGATGGGCATCAACGATGTGGCCGTGTCGAGCGGCTCGGCCTGCACCTCGGCGACGCTCGAGCCCAGTTACGTCCTCCGCGCGCTCGGCGTGCCCGAGGACCTCGCGCACAGCTCGATCCGCTTCGGCCTCGGCCGCTTCAATACGGAAGAGGAAGTCGATTATGTCGCCGGCCGCGTCGTCGAAACCGTGAAGCGCCTCCGCGAGCTTTCCCCGCTGTACGAAGCGGCCAAGCCGTAGAATTGCATGTCGGGGGTGGAAGCCCCCTGCTTCACAGCGGGAAAATCGCCCGCCATTGGAGTGGGCTTCAGCCCCGGTTCTGTCCGCCTGGGTTGTCGGCGTGGCGATCGGCTCGACAGCTGCCAAATTGGACCTTGCCGGAAAATCCCGTGCGCCGCATCTTGCGACGAGGTGATTCAAACCCATGGCAACCGATCTGCGCTACCCAATCGGCGAATTCCAGCCGGTCCAAAGCAACACGGATGCGGAGCGGCGCGCATTCATCGACGCGATCGCCGCGACACCCTCGCGCCTCTCCGCGGCCGTCGCCGGCCTCACGCCTGCCCAGCTCGATACGCCGTATCGCCCCGGTGGCTGGACGGTCCGGCAACTGGTCCATCATATTGCTGACAGCCACATGAACGCGGTGACGCGGTTCAAACTAACCCTCACCGAAGACAAGCCGATGTTGAAGACTTACGAAGAGTCGCTCTGGGCCGAACTTGCCGACACCAAAACGCCGCCGATCGAGATTTCGCTCGCGCTGATCGAAAACCTGCACAAGCGGTGGGAGGTGCTGTTGCGTTCGATCGCGCCTGCAGATTGGTCGCGCAAATTCCGTCACCCCGGGTGGGGTTCGGGTACATTGGATTTTCTGCTCGCGCAATACGCATGGCACGGGCGACATCACGTCGCCCACATCACATCCTTGCGCGAACGCAACGGCTGGTAAACTTCGTTTGGAAACGGGCGCCCGCTACTTGCTGGCTTCTTCGATCTGTTCCACATGGATCACATCGGTGCGCGTGTCGAGCTTGCCCACCACCCACACTTTCTTCCCCGCGAATTTTGCGGCGTCCCGCTGATCGTCGAGGTTATACCAAACGTCGTTGTCGTCATCCCGCAGGACGAATTGCTGGCCGTTGAGCGACACGATTGTACCGGCATAGGCCTCCACGGCTCGCGAACGTGCAGCAGCCATCGGCGCCGCATTTGCCGTGCCGTTGAAAACCGGGAGGGAACCGTACAGAAAGACTGCGCAACCCAGCAGCAGGTCGATCCTCTTCATGTGACCACTCCTCCGGACATTGTGGCCGGTAACGCCGTATTCGCACGTCGGCTGCCGCGCGGGATGCCTGCGCCAAATGGTTGATTGCGAGGGGCTTTCCGCGGAACTGCTCTCACTGGAGAAATGTAGAAATATCGAGTCCCGTGAAAAACATTCGTACAGGGTTTCCCTTACAAGAATGAGTGTTTTCCTGCGCGAGTCCGCACGTCTAATCTGGGTGAGTCATACGCAAGTTGCACGGAAATTCTCGAAGGGAGGACAATCCAATGCGCTTCTTCAAGCAACGTCTTGTTTCTTTGGCCATGATAACAGCACTCGCTTCAATGGTTGTGATCGCAGGCTGCGCGGCCCGCGTCGAAACAGGCTATCGCGTCTACGATCCGGGCTACCACGATTACCACGTCTGGGACAGCAACGAGGTTGTCTACTACCAGCGCTGGGAAACCGACACGCACAGGCATCACAAGGATTTTCGCAAACGCAGCAGGGACGAACAGCAGCAATACTGGAACTGGCGCCACAATCAGCACTAGCGATCGCGCGCCATTCAACTCACAGTCGAAAAAACCGCCGGCGATCTACTTGTCGGCGGTTTTTTCTTGCCCTGCACGGAAACCTCTCGAAGGCTCGTTAGGTCCCGGTGGAAGCGTGGGCCTTTTTATCCTGAGCGAAGTCGAAGGGCAGGCCCTCGAAAAAACGACGCCTTAGCCGCGGCGATTCAGGCGTGCAAGCTACGCAGCCTTCTTCTTCCAGGCGCCTAGAATGGCCCCCATGAGGCAGAGCCCGAAGAGCGGATAAAACTCGTTGATCGCGAAAAGCTCTTTCGACCGCATCTCGTACATGTACGTTGTGAAGACAATTGGCCCCACGATGCCGAGCCACAAAAGAACGCCGACCGCGGCGCCCCGTGCGGCGGTGTTCGCGTTGCGCCAGATGCAGATCTGCGCCAGCACAAATGCGATCAGCAGATTCAACAGAAACGTGAGAATGAACGGCCAGATCCACGCTGGATTGGCCGAACTGGCCACCGTTGCCGGCATGTGTTCGAGCGCCATCCATTCCTTGCTGAACAGCACGTCATACCAGAGTCCGCCAAGCAGCCAGTACGAAACGGCGCAAACGAGCACTGCCCAATAGTTCGTTTTCATGAGGAAGCCTCCCGTGGATTCGAGGGCCCAGTGTTGCCGCGAGTCTGCTTGCTGGGCGCTAGGTTGTCAAGCGCGGACCTTGCTGGCTAGCGTTGCCCAAGGCGGGCCGGTCGTTAACTTTCCGGCACCCGCCCGCACAACATTCTTGGCCGAATAGGGTTCTAATTAGCAAGGATAGGCTCGCAGGGCGAGGCGTGCCTCGGCGCTGCGGTGCTGGTTCTTGCAGGTGGCGCCAGTTATGGGAACAAAAACAGCGCCGCGGGGAATAATAAAGTAGCGCACTCTGTACGACGAATCATTCCCGGCCCAGTTGGGCGAAAGGAAGTTCAGCCATGAAAAAATTCATAATCAGTCTGGCAGTGCTGCTCTTGGCGGGATTGGCGGGCGTGGCGCCCGCGGCGAAGGCACAGTCTGCGCCGTCGGGCAAGCCGCTCAAGATCGTGTTGACGCGGCAGTCGACGGTCGATCCGGTCGAAATCATGAAGCACCTCAGCCAGAAGTGCCCGAACGTCACCCTGACCACGAATCCAAAAAGATCGGATTTCATGCTGCACGCAGGCGGCTGGTCCGGCAATTACCGCTTCCTCGTAATCGCAAAGGGCGGGGACACAGTGTACGCGACGCAGACCACGCTGCTGAGCAACGCCGTGAAGGACGTTTGCCACTACCTGAACACGCACGACTGACCCAAGTCCATTTTCCAGTCCCGTTTTCTGGTGAACTGTCCGGCGGCCTCCGGTTGGCGACCTGAGCCGCCGGACGCTTCTCGTGGGGGCGGTGTCATCCTTCTCAACGCGCGTGTCAAAGCATGAAGGGACCTGGAAGCTTGCCAGGCAGCCTCTGTGCACTCTGCGCTTTCTCTGCACTCTCTGCGTTGAGTGAAGCGATCGAATCCGCCTCGCGCTCCAATCGAAGCCGCTCATTCCTCCCGCAGCTAGCTTCCTTATGCTAGAGTCTTCGCACTCCGATGGACGTTCCAGCCATCTCCACCGAGCATCTTTCGCGCCGCTTCGGAGACCTCGTCGCCGTCGACGATATGAACCTTCGCGTCACCGCCGGCCAGTTCTTCGGCTTCCTCGGCCCCAACGGCGCCGGCAAATCCACCACGATCAAAATGCTCACCGGCCTCCTCGCGCCGTCGTCCGGCCGCATGGAAATTCTCGGGATCGATCTCACCAATAATCCAGTCGAAGTGAAGCGTCAGATCGGTGTCGTGCCGGAGGGCATGGCGCTTTTCGGCCGTCTCACCGGCGCCGAATATCTGAATTTCGTCGGCCACATGTACGGCCTCGGCCGGGACGTCGCGGCCAAGCGCACGGTGGAACTCCTCGACTTCATGCAGCTCGCCGATCAACCGAAAGCCCTGATCGCCGACTACTCGCACGGCATGCAGAAGAAACTGGCCCTCGCCGCCGCCGTCATTCACGGCCCAAAGATTCTGTTTCTCGACGAGCCGTTCGAGGGCGTGGACGCCATCGCCTCCGGCACGCTCAAGTCGATGCTGAACGGCATGATCGCGCGCGGCGCCACGATTTTCCTCACCTCGCACGTGCTCGAAATCGTCGAACGCCTCTGCAGCCACGTCGCCATCATTTATCGCGGCAAGCTCGTCGCGCAGGGCTCGCTCGAAGAGCTCCGCACCGGCGTGCAGGCGCGGGCCACGCAGGCGGAGCCGGGTGCCGCCGCGCCGGGCGAAAAGCTCACCCTCGAAGAAATTTTCCTGCGCATCGTGGGCGGCACGCGCGCTGCCGCCGAACAGGAGCTTTCGTGGCTGGGGTAAACTCCGGGGCCGGGCCGCTCGCCTGGCCCGCCGCCCGCGAGCAGTTCGCCGCCATCGCGCAGCTGCGCTGGCGGATTTTCGTCAACTCCCTGCGCACTCTTCGCGGCCGCCTCGAAGTGGTGTCGTGGTTTTTCGTCGGCCTCGGATTCGCGGCCATGGGCATCGGCGGGACATTTGGGCTAGGCGCGGCCGCCTGGTTTCTCGCGTCGCGGCAGGAATTCCAATGGCTGGCGCTCATTCTCTGGGGCGTGCTTGTCTATTGGCAGCTTTTCCCCGTGATGGCGACCGCCTTCACCGAGAACTTCGATTCCTCGAATTTCCTGCGCTTCCCGATCCGTTACCGCGCGTATTTCTTCATTCGCATGGCCTACGGCGCGCTCGATCCCACCACGCTCATCGGCTCACTATGGCTCATCGGCATCGCCGTAGGAGTTGGCATCGCCGATCCCGGCCTGTTCCCGTGGGCCGTGCTGCTTCTCGCCACGTTCGGCGCGCTCAATATCCTGCTCGCGCGCATGATTTTCGCCTGGATCGAACGCTGGCTCGCGCGCCGCAAAACCCGCGAAATTCTCGGCATCGTTTTCCTGTTTTGCATCATCAGCGTTCAATTCATCGGCCCGTTGATGAATCGCTATGGCAATCACCACGGGCAGCACTCGCGCGTTGTGATTCCCGGAGTCGCCGTGAATCTTCTGCCGGCCGAGAAATTCACGCCGCCCGGTTTGATTGGCGCGGCGCTCGGCGCGGTTTCCGCAGGCAATCCGGCCATCGCGCTCGGATCGTGGGCCCTCGAATGCGGCTACGCAGCCATTTTTCTCTGGCTGCTCGACATCCGCCTGCGCGCGCAGTTTCGCGGCGAGAATCTCAGCGAAAGCGCCGCGCCGCGCGCTGCGGTCACGGCCAAAGAAAAAGCCACGGTGCGCGAAGGCCTCGCGTTGCCCGGTTTTTCGTCGCCGGTCGCGGCCGTCTTCGAAAAGGAACTTCGGTATCTCTCGCGCAGCGGCCCGATGCTTTTCAATCTTGTGATGCCTCTCGTGATACTCGCCATTTTCCTGCTTGGGCCCGCGAATTCGGCGCGTCACCCGGGAACGATCGGGCATCGTCCCGATTTCGCGGCGTTTGCGTTTCCGCTCGGCCTGGCTTACGCGGTGTTGATTCTCAGCAACCTCATGTACAACAGCTTCGGAACGGAAGGTGTCGGCATCCAGTTCTACTTCGTCGCGCCGGTGCGTTTCCGCCAGATTCTGCTGGCGAAGAATCTGATCCATGGATCGCTGATCGCATTCGAGGCATGCCTTCTGTGGGTGGCCGTTTCGCTCGTGCTTCACCGGCCCACGATGGGAATGACGCTCGCGACGCTCGCGGGCGCTCTTTTCGCCGCGCTCGTGAATTTCAGCGTGGGCGATCTTTTCTCGCTCTATTCGGCAAAAAAATTCGACTACGCGGTTTTCGGACGCCAGCGCGCCTCGGGGACCACCGCACTCGCCGTTTTCGGCGTGCAGGCTGTGGTGTTCGGAATCTGCGCGGCCACGTTTGCGCTCACCGCGCATTTCGACGCGCTCTGGCTCGCGACGCTGATCCTGCTCGCGTTCGCGGCGGCGGCGTTCGCCGGCTACACGATCCTGCTGAATCGCATCGACCGCATCGCCATCAGCCGCCGCGAATCACTCATCACCGAGCTCTGCAAGGCGCAGTAATTTCCATCTATACGATCTACGCGATCGCGCGGGCGAGGTACGCGTCGATGCGCGCATTGGCCGGCGTCGCGAGCGGCATCGGGAAATTATTGAACGCGTGCGGCGCGCCCGGATAGACCGCGAGCTCCGCTTCGTTTCCCGCCGCAATCCAGCGCGCATAGAGGAAGAGCGTGTCGTCGAGCAGCGGATCAAGCGTGCCGACGGTAAAGAGCGCCGGCGCGAGCCCCTTCAGGTTCGCGTAGATCGGCGAGACATCCGGGTCGCGCGGGTCGACGCCTTTCGGCAAATACGCCTCGGAGAATTTCTCGATGCTCTTTTTCCCGACGAGCAGCCCCTTTTCGGGCGTCAGCCTCTGGCTCGGCGTCATCGACGAATCGAAAACGCCATACGAAAGAATCGCCGCGCGGAATCCGGTGTAGCCGTGGCGGTCGCGCATGCGCAGCAGCGTCGCCGCCGTCAGCGTGGCGCCCGCCGATTCGCCGCCGATCGTGAGGACGTCCGTGCCGAATCCCGATTTCGCATTCTTTACCAGCCAGGCCGCGGCCGCCTCGCAATCGTCCCACGCGGCCGGATACGGATGCTCGGGCGCGAGCCGGTAATCGACGCTCGCGCACGCCATTCCCGTGTTTTGGACGATGCGCTCGAGCATCTGGTCCTGCTGATCGCCGCCGCCGAATACCAATCCGCCGCCGTGAATGTGCAGGTAGACGCCCTTGGCGCGCTCTGGCGCGATCACGTTGAGCGCGATCTTGCCGCCTTTGCCCTCGATCGTGATCGTGCGCGCCTTCTCCGAATGAACGATCGGCGGAAACGGCCCGGTGCCCTTCGTGCGCATCTCGCGAAACGCCGGCGCGCCAATGTCCCACCAATCCGGCCCGCCCGAGGTGGCCTTGCGAAACGCCTCGTTGGCCGCCAAAGTTTCGGGCGCGATCGCCTCGGGACGGAACACCGCCGGATCCAAAGGATTGCTCTTCGCCGCAGTTGCCTGGCTCATCTCATCACCTCGATTTTCCCGTCGCGCAAACGCCGGGAGTATATCACCGCGCGCCGAATTTCTCGCATTTCGGGGCCGTTTCCGCCGCCGAAAATCGGCGCGCGGGGGTGCCGTAACCGTGTCGATTAGAATGTACACGCATCGTGTGTTTCCAATGACTTACAGCCATTTCTAATCGCCGCAGTGTCGATTAGAAATGCGCCAAAATCGCCGCTCGTTGCGGGTGTGACTTGGCGCTCGGCACAACGACACGCGCGTCGAGAGGATGTGTGACGCAGGTTTTCCTCCCATTGATTTCGGCTGGCGTCTTGCCCGTCTGTTCGAGTCACGTCCGTCCACACTCCTCGCTTCGACGCTACCATGCTGGCAATGAATTACGGGCTGTTCCGAAGGACAGATTAAGGACAGGGAACTTCGGGCGCGATGTTGACTCGGCAGCGACCTGTACCTCTAGCTCGTCCATCCGCCGCTCATCCATGAACTGCTCGAGAAAGCCGCGGGCGCCCGCTGACCAAATCACATGGGAAGGCATAAGGCAGCTGTCTCGGCACTGTCCGGAAGTACAGGAAACGGACAAGGGGAGAAAACCAGGCCAGGCAAAAAGTCCTACGCGGGCTTCGCGTCCGAGCATTTGTCTCGGAACAAGCACATTTGCGCGTGCCAAACCTGGCGAACGACTGAAGGCCAATCCGAGGTTCCGTCGGGGCCCGGTAGCAGCACCGGGTTTCGTAATCGCAAGAGATATGGTGGGGTCAGCCTGGCGCGGATGGCTACTTCATAGACCGCGTTTGAAGTTTCGGCTTCGTCGCACGGGTCATGCGCGACGACGGCCGTGACCTGCGAGGAGCCGAGTGGTCGGCCGGTCAGGAGGTTTCGAAGGGCGGAGAACGCGATCTTCTCCCCGCAACTTGATATCGCCAGAGGTTCTTCACTGAGACAGACCAGCGCGTAGTGCACAGCCTTTGGTGCCTGGGGGTCGTATCGGCTCGTCACCAGTGAAGCCTCGGGAAGTTCGAATGAATCACCGGCGAGGGTTTCCGCCGCCGCCCACGCGGCCACGGCAGCGGGCCGCGAATCCACCTCGCGCGGCGCGGATCTTATCGGACTGAACAGAGCTTCAGGCTGGCCCGTGCGGCGTAGAAGTTCTTTCACGGAAGGGCCGATTGCGTTTCCGATCCCCCAGAGGAAGACTCCCGAGTTCTCAATCCGCTCCTGTTCCTTTCGCTCGAGAATCTGGCCAATGGCTTGGCCCGCCTCCGTTCCGAATCGACTCCAGCAAAACAGCCCTGGCAGCGCCATTCGCTTGCTTCTCCTCAGGCCAACTATGCAGTAGTATTCACTACCATTCACTATTATGCAAGGTGCTCGACACCAACTCGAAGACTACATGAAAAGGCGGGGGCTAACGCAAGCAAAACTTGCGAGGCTCGCAAATGTGAGCCAGGCGACGGTCTCCCGAGCTCTTCGGGGATTGCCGGAACGCCACGGCGCCGCGCGCCACAAGCTATTCACTTATGCAAGAATCGAGCCAACCGCAGCGGGACGGTCCGACGAGCAGGGGCCGGAGCGGGTGGTGGAAGCCTTTGGCCGAATCTGGGACGGGTCGGATGCTCACGCGTCGGCTGTGGCGCGTGTGATAGACGCGCTGGATGGGCTGCGGCCGCGATCCAGTGTGCGACGGGGGAAAGACCGTGATGCAAAACGCGACGCACCTCAGAGCACGCCTAAGAAACCTCGGCCTGAGTGATTCAGCGCTTGAGGCTGCTTGGCCAGCGTGGTGGAGCGATGCAGCGGACGCCTCCACTTCTGCACAGGCCGAGCTCCGTTTTTCTCTGGCGCGGAAGCTTGGGCTTGATCCGCATTCTTTGCTTGAGGGCGCGGAGCCCCGCTTCGTCTGGGACCACGGAGCGCGATTCAAACACCTGGCGGGGGAGGGGTTGGCAGAACAGACGGCAATTACGTCCTTCGGGAACGCGCTCGGGCGGTACTTGGTTGCGGCCACGCGCGCTCCTGCAGCGCGCATTCCTTGGGACTCAATTTCCCTGCGCCGGGCAATCCTTGGGGAGCAGCCCCACGTCCGGCTGGTCGACTTGGTCTCGGCGTCTTGGGCGCTCGGAATCCCGACGATTCATTCGCGCGTTTTTCCTTTGGCGCGCAAGAGAATGTCGGCGATGTCCGTCCGAGTCGATGATCGAAGTGCGATCATGTTGGGAAGAGATTCAATGTACCCGCCGCACGTTGCGTTCTATCTCGCGCACGAACTAGGCCACATTTCACTAGGGCACCTGCTTGAGGACCCGGTGGTTGTGGATTTCGATACGGAGCAGCTCGATCTTGAGGGAGACGACCAACAAGAGGCAGCTGCTGACCGCTTCGCTTTGGAGCTCCTTACGGGATTCCCTGAACCTAGGGTGCTGCCAAAATGGGCGGGGCGGTATACAGCGGCGGAGCTCGCCCGGGTTGCTCGTCAAGCAGCACCGGAGTTCGCGATTGAACCAGGAACGCTCGCTCTGTGTTTCGGTTTTTCAACCGGAAATTGGGCGACTGCAAACGCGGCGATCCGGCGAATTTATGATGCGCCTCACCCGGTGTGGATCGAGGTCAATAGGGTCGCCCTAGGCCAGTTGGCATTCGATGCCATATCGGATGACGCCCAAGCCTACCTCACAGCCGTTTTGGGACATACAGGAACGTTATGAAGGTACTCGTCGATAATGATGTTCTTTTCAAGGGGTCGTGCTACGGCCTGCTCGATGATCTCGTAGCGGCTGTGTGTCCGGGGGACGGCTTTGTCGGCGTCTTGGGGGCCGCGCGCTTTGTGTTGCCCAAGAAGATTCGGCAGAGCAAATCAAGAAAAGATCCGGAGCTTGCGCTGGCGGCCCTCCTGGGATTCTTGGCCCGGTCTGCAGAAGTCGAGCCTATTGAGGAAGAGCAAATGCTCGCGGCCGACTTGGAACTAGCGGCCCAGCAGATAGGGGTCAGTCTCGACGTCGGAGAGAGCCAGCTGTGCGCGATCCTCGTTCAGCGGCTGGTGCCGCTTTTGTTTACCGGCGACAAGCGGGCGATCGCCTCGATTGAGCGGTTGCTCGACTCCAACCCCAGGCTTGTAGCTGTTTGTGGCAAGGTGGTCTGTTTAGAGCAGGCGCTTGCTGCCGCATACGCTCGCTTTGGGGGCGACCGCTTGCGGAGTGCGGTATGTGCCGAACCAGAAATCGATAAAGCGTTGACGATCTGTTTCAGCTGCAGCAGTGAGTCTGTTCCCAGCGAAAGTCACATGCAGGGGCTGATAAGCTATATCGCGGATTTGCGAAAGTCTGCTCGCCGCGCTCTAGCTCCTTAAGCCGGATGTCAATTGCGCACGTAGACGGCATAGGGGCTGATAAGTTCGGCCACAAGGTCTATCTGGACGGATTCTGGGTCTGTTTCTTCGTTCTTACTGGGGCCTCCTGCTATTTCGAGGCAGGCTTTGTCGACTCTGCCGGAGATATACTTGCTTCCGGCGGAGCCCATGGAGTTCCCTAAAGCCACCCTCGTTCTCGAAAGTGGGAGATCGAACTTCTCCTTGCGTAGGTTTTTCACGACGAGGGCGAAACGTGAGCCGAGCACGTTGATACTGGGATCAATCTTCTCCCATGTAGTTCCATCTACCGAAAATTCTGCTGCCCGGACCTGTTCGGCGAAATGCTTGGAGTTCATCTCGTGCATGCACAGGTAGATTATTCCGCCGCGTTGTTCGAAGTTCCTCGCAAATGGCTGGACCATCGTCTCTGGATGGCATGTATTGCCCCCGTACCCCCAAAGTCCAAACCCGGCGTCTTCGATTTCTTTTGTCTTTCGGGCGATTATCTCGTCCAGGGGTTCCTGCGCGTGCGTGCCTACTTTCATGTATATCAAGCCCTGGCCGGGTTTAAGAATTAGGGCCATTCTTCCCCTCCCAGCCCTCGAGGAAATACTCGTCGTCGTGGGCCTTCCCGTACTCGAGGCGCTTTTTCTCTCGGATATATCTTATCTTAGGAGGATTCTCGCGGCCGTAAAAGTTGACGAGGCGAGCCGTTTCAGAGATGGCCGCGCTGGCTCCGGGGGCCTTGTTACCTGGCAGCGCCTTGATCATGAGATTGCACGACCGTAGGTCGGGAGCGTCGTCGAGGTGGTATTGGTGCAGTTGTGGCGTCATTTTCTGAACGAAAAACCCAGATTCCGTTACGAACTTTTGCACATTGGCGAGCACCAGCTGCGGCCATTCACGTTCGTGGTCGTCGGCGATTACGATCATTCCCTCGCCGGCGTATCCAGTGGCCTCCATCCCCCGTTGGACGAATACTTTGACGCTCTCACCTTCGTTACTCTGGCCCCAGGGAGGGTTTGTATAAAAGCAATCAAAAGTGGACGGACCAGGGAACGGGTCTAGACAATTATAAAGTTCCGCGTCCACGTGCTCCAGCCGTTCGGCATCGGCGAATCGCTTCACAGAACCGCCGATTCTTTCATCGAAGTCGTAAACAACTATCTTGGAGGGGCCGTACTCGATAATTCCGCGCTTCTGGAGGTAGGCTACGCAGACGCCGATTGCGTCACCGTCACCGATAAACGCCAGTCGTTTGCCATTTGCCCAATGTGCGACTAGCTCACTCTGCAATACCATGTCCCCCGCCTTCATATAGATTTGGTCCACTTTTCGTATAGGGCGCGGGCGGTTCTGCACGACGTCCGAAATCGCGTTTATAGCTGACCGGAGATCGATATCCTTCTTGTTGTCCATAACTGATGAATCATATAGCAGGAGTATGATAAGCGGTACAAAAAACGGCGGCCTGTGGCGCACCTACGGTGCTTGGGGGGCGAGGAAGTTTGCCGGCCTGGGAGGGTGCCACCACAGGAAGCAAAAACCGCCCGCCTAAAAGGCGGCCCTTCGGCAAGCTCCCTTCGCTACGGCACTCAGGGCAAGCGGGAACAAAAAGCTACGAAGGCAGTCTCCTGCGTCAAGGCTTTGGAGGGCAGGCGTCACGCCAAAGGCTGCCGGGCTGCCCTTCGACTCCTCAGGGTAAAAAGTCCGCGGCGCTGCATGAGGAGAACCCCGAAGGCAAGAGGAGACCCGGCAACAGCAGATCCCTCACGCCGTCCGCGAGAGCGCGGGCGGGTTCCCTTCGACTACGCTCAGGGCAGGCGGGATGACAGCTATAAGGCTAGGCGAGAGCATTTGTTATAATCGCGCGGCATGGACGGGCGGTCGTCATTCAATGCGGGCAGCAGGGGCGGGGAGTCGGCGTTCAAGGCGCCGCGGTACATCGTGATCGAGGGGCCGATCCGGGTGGGCAAGTCGACGCTGGCGCGCGCGCTGGCCGAGCAACTGCACGCGCGGCGCGTCTTCGATTGCGAGGACAATCCCTTTCTCGCGGATTTCTACGACGAAAAGCCCGGCGCGGCCTTTCGCGCGCAGATGTATTTCCTCTACGAGCGGCACCGGCGGCTGATCGAGGCGCGTCCCGAGGACGATGCGGCGCCGATCGTGAGCGATTTCCTCTTCGAGAAGGACAAAATTTTCGCCTACATCAATCTCGACAACGAAGAGCTGAATCTCTACGAGAAATATTTCGACATGCTCGCGCCGTCGGTCCCAGCGCCGGATTTGACCATCTACCTGCAGGCCAAGCCCGAGGTGCTGCGCAAGCGCGTGACGAAAAAGGCCGATCCCACCGAGACGGAAATTTCGCCCGAGTACCTCGAGGCGGTGGCCAACGCCTACGAGCATTTTTTCTTTCGCTACTCGGCGTCGAATCTGTTGGTGGTCGATACGAGCGAGATCGATTTCGTCGAGCGGAATCAGGATTTGGCGGAGCTGCTGCGGCGGCTGCGCCAGCCCGTCAAGGGCACGCAGTATTTTCTTCCGCTGGGGCAGGGCTGAGCCGAGGCGACGTAAATCAAAACCCCTAACAAGACATGCTGCGGGTAATGCAGCGCAGCGGAAAGCGCTTCGCGCTGGCGATCTTAATGTCGCGGCTGGAAGCCGCGACCTCCTAAGGAAAACGCGGCCCTCCCGAGAGGCGGCCCTTCGGCGGGCTCCCTTCGCAACGGCACTCAGGGCGGGCAGGACAAGCAAGCCGCCGCACTCCAAATGCGGGCGATTTTGACGCGGATGGCCCGCCGATCCCGGTTACGTGGCAAAAACGCGCCAAAATCGGCATTTCGCGCCCACTTAAGCTCCCGACGGGAGCAACATTGTTGCCCCCAGCGGAGCGGGTTTTTGCGCGGGTTCTCGCTGCGTCCCGCGCCCGCAAGAATCGCGGGAAAGACAGAAACGCGCGGGGCTTCGCTCCCTTCCCTCGTCAGGGTAAACGGGATGACAGCTTTGGAGGGCATCGACGAAATGAGAGGAGGGGAATCCGGGGCGGGCCGCTCGCGGGCAGTCCGCCCCGGACTACTGCACGGGGAAAAACATCGTTGGCGGCGCGAAGCTGCGCGCCGCGAATTTTCACGCCGCTTGCGACGGGCCGGCCAGGCGGTGGCGCCACTTGCCGAGCGTGCGATTCAGCGGGTGGCTGCGATGCAAGAACGTGAACACCGGCTCGCGGCGGTTGCCGATGCGCTCGAGCGCGCGGCGAATGCGGAAATCGCGGCCCGCGGAAACGAGTCCCTTTTCGAGCGTGGAGATCGCGTCCTGCTGACGGCCCGCCTGGTGATACACCTCGGCGAGATTCAGATAGAGCTGCGCGTGATTGTGGCGCATCCCCAGAGCTTCCTGGCAGAGCGATTCCGCATCTCCGTAGCGTTTCTCGGCGAGCGCAGCCAGCAGGCCCGTATACGAGAGGTAAAACGGGTTCTTCGGCGCAACACCCAGGGCGCGACGGGCATGCAACAGCGCATCCGTCGGATGCCCGTCGCGAAGATTCTTCAGACATTCTTTGAAATCGTTCATTCCGGCGTCGGTGGGGGAGGTGGTTCCAATCCAGTGGGACATAGGTTCCTTCCTTTCCCTGAGGCACCAAGTGGGTGGCAGGGCAAGTGAAGAGTACGCCGGGCGGTTTGGGAGCGAAATAGAACGTAGGGACAGATTTGGTACCAGTTCCATTTCCTGTACGGATTAACAGGCGAAGAAGGATCGTAAGAGGAAATCGCCGCTAGCGGACCAGATTGGAGGCGAAAACGAGCCGGACGCCTTCCGCCTTGAGCCGCGGCAGCCCCTCGGCGAGCGCCGCGATCGTGGCCGGATGCGGATGGCCGATGGCGATGGCCGAGCCGTCGCGGCGAGCGTCGCGCACGGCGAGATCGAGCTGCGCGAGAACAGCTTCGCGCGTGGGCGTGTCGTCGAGAAAGACTTTGCGCGAGGCCGCCGGGACGCCCGCGCTTTCGGCTGAATCGTAGGCGACGGTGGCGGCCGTGGTGCGGCTGTCGATGAAGTAGAGGCCGCGCGCGCGAATCGCGGGCATGAGCGCGTTCATGAGGGCGGGATCGGCGGTGGCGCGCGAGCCTTCGTGATTGTTGACGCCGGTTGCGTGCGGAACCGTCCCGAGCATGCTCGCGAGGATCGAGCGTACCTGGTCCGCGTTCATCCCGACGCGCAGCTCGATGGCCTCGGGCTGCGCCGCGCCGGATTGCGACTCGGCTTCCATCGGGAGATGCAGCATCACGTGGTCGCCGCGGCGATAGGCTTGGTCGGCCACTTCCGCCGAGTATTGCAGATTCGGCAGCACCGACGCGGTGAGCGGAAACGGCAACGCGAGGACGGATGCGGCGGCCGAGGGGTCGCGGCCGAGATCGTCGATGATGATGGCGAGGCGAGGCGTGCCGGAGAGATTTTCCGCGGGCGGGCGCGAGGCGGCGCCGGCGGGCGTGCTGACGAAAATCGAATGCGTGCGATTGCCGCGAAAGGCGAAATCGAAGCGCATCGTTCCGGGCGATGACGATCCGGAGAACGACAGGCGATGGCGGCGGGCAATCTGGGCTAGCGCCTGCGCGAGCGCGCTTACTTCGGCTGGGGTTTCGACCGGGATATCGATGTTGTCGGCGACGAGGCGGCCCTTTCCGCCGAACCACGATGGTTCAAACTCGGGGCGAATCGCGATTTGCGACCGATGGCCGGTGACGCGCTCGGCCGCGGCGACCACTTCCGCGGTGATGCCGCGAATTTCGCGCGTGGAGAGGGAGCGCTTCGCGCAGCCTGCGAGGGAGGCGAGAGAAATGACGAGGACTGCGAGCAGCGCGGTGAGCGAAGGGGACCCTCGGCGTTTCAGCAAGGGATCGTGGGTGATTCCGGCCTACGCCGCTTTCTGCGCGGCGCCATCCTGCAAAACTTCCAGCGCCTTTTTCACGACGGGATCGGTGGGCGAGCTGGACGGCGGAGCCGGATTCTGGTCGGTGAGCGCGGCGATGTCGTCCGGCGGCGCGGGCACGACTACGTCCGTGGGAGTTACGCCATCGACCGGGATCTCCTTGCCGCCGGGCGTGTAGTAGTTGGCGATGGTGAGAATGAGCGCCGAGCCGTCGTCGAGCTGGATCAGCTTTTGCTCCGAGGCGACGCCGTAACTGCGCTGGCCGACTGTATCGCCGCGATGGTTATCCGCGATGGCGCTGGCTAGGATTTCGGCGGGACCGGCGGTGCCGTTGCCGATCAGCACGGCGACCGGCTGCGTCCAAATCACTTTCGCGGGATCGGCGGACGAAACGATGGAAGTCATCGTCTGGCCCTTGAGCGAGGTAATCGTGCCCGACGAAAGGAAGAGCTGGGCGGCCGCGATGCCGTCCGCGTCCTGCCCGAAGGCGCAATCGCGCAGATCGAGAATCAGCTTGTGCGCGCCCTGATGCTTGAATTGTTCGAGATCTTCGCGGAGCTGCCTAGTGGTGCCGGCGTTGAGATCGGACAGATGAATGTAGGCGACGTCGCCTTGCTGCAGCTTATCTTCGACGACCTTCGGAGGCGCCAGCTTCTCGAGCGTGATTGGTATTTCCTGCGGCTCCGTCTTGCCGCTGCGGATCACGGAGAGCTTCACGACCGTTCCCGGATCGCCGCTCAACAGGAGATTCGCCTGCTCGATGCCCATCTGGCCTGTGGTAAAGTCGCCGATCTTTTCGATGATGTCGCCGATCTGCAGGTTCGCTTTCTGGGCGGGACTATCGGGCAGCGTGGCGATCACGCTGATGTAGCCGAAACGTTTGGTGAGGGCGAGCCCGGCTTCAGCCTTCGCGGGGGTCGCGCTCTTCTCTTGGTAATCCTTGTATTCGAGGGGGCTGAGGTAACTCGACTGCGGGTCGAGCGAATCGAGCAGGCCGTGCAGTGCGCCGCTGGTCACCTGATGGATGTCGGGCTGGTCGACGTAGTCGCGCTGGATGTGCTCGAGGACTTCGCTATAGACCGTGAGCGCGCGGTAGGCCTTGTCGTCCACCGAGCGGCCGCGCACGTAGCCGACTGCGACAAAGCCAAATACGACCGCCGACAGCACAATGACAATGTTTCGAGTGAGAGAGCTCATGCCCGTTCCTTTTCCCGCCCCTGAGAGATCGAGGTCGCCCGCTGACGACGAAGAATGATTATAGCATCGAAGGCGGATTGTACGGACGCCGTTGCTCCGGTTGATAGTGGTGTGGTTTGACCGGGGCTAGATTTGATCGCCCAATTAAACACAGAGCGCACAGAGAAGGCACTGAGTACACAGAGAACGTCGACTATTCTCCGTGCCCTCTTGATTCGTTCTCTGTGTTGAGGCACCCCTTCACCCCGACTCCACATGACTTCCCAAATCGCAGATGCAAGCACGCGCAAATTTGGCCAAATGACCCTACTACTCTCCAGTTTAGCGGATGGCTGGGCTATTTATGGGCGAATGTGTGCCGGGCGGCGGCAGCGTCGAGCGGCTCGATGCCGGAAATGGGCACAGCGGCGGTGACGTAGGTTTGCGAGATGCGGTCCTGCCACGTGAAATGGTCCTCGTCCCACAGCGCCCACGCGACGCCAAGCATCAGCGTAGCGCCCGAGAGGACGTAGCCGAAGCTGCGCCACAAAAGCTGCCGGGTATCGGGCAAGCTGCCATCGAGGCGAACGATGGTGAGGCCGCGGAGCTGCATTCCCGGCGTGGCTCCGGCCAGCGTGGTGAAGAGCGAGAAATAGAGCGCGTAGAAAAGGTAGCCGACGATCAGGTAGACGACCGCGTCCGCCTTGTCGACCACTATCTGGCCGCCAAGCGAGTGGAAGAGGCCGAGAAATCCTGCCAGTGTTAGCCCGAGGAAAAATGCGTCGACCGCGCCGGTCCACCCGCGCTCGGAGCAGCTTGCCACCGGAACGAGCGCGGTTTGCGGCCGCGCGCGATCGTTCGGGCCATCCGCAAAATCGAGTTCGGGCTGAACGCAGATTTCGACGCGCTCCGTGCGCTGGCGCGCCGCCGGCCGCGCGCGCTTTCGCTCGCGAGGCGCTTCTTCGACCGCGTATTCGATTGTGGGCTCGGACTCGCGAGCGTGCGCGCTCCGGCGCTCTTCGCGGAACGACAGCCCCGATTGGGAATCGTCGTCCGAACGCGGCCGTGCGTGGCGCGAGCGGTATTGTTCGAGGCGGCGCGAGACTTCGCGGCGCCATTCGGGCTCGGAGTCGTCTTCAAACGACCCTTCGCTCGAGGCCACAGGCTGAAGAACTTCCTCGTTTTCAGTTTCAGTGGGAGGAACTTCGCAAAAGGTGCAGTACTGGTTGTCGTCCACCAGCAGCGCCCCACACTTCGAGCATATTCGTATCACTGGTCTGTTTTGCGCTGCGGAGATTCCAGTGTCGGAACGCCAGCGATCATAGCACGACGGAATCGCGCGTATAGGTGCCGATGGAATTCAAGTGCGCGTATGAGGTAACCCGCGCGACGGCTCGCTGCGGGCCAAGGTGTATCGCAAATCTTCACGGCACAGGCGAAGAGTCCGCTCAGGGGCTGAAGCTCCGTCCCCCCAAAAGGCGAATAACCCGCGGCTAAAGCCGGCCCCTGGTGAGCGCTTTTTCGAGGGCCTGAAGGCCCACGCTTCCACCCTGTCGCGCTTCGCGCGATCAACTGGCCGGAGGGGCGATGGCGACCGGCTGAGGCGCGCCGCGCAGTTCCACGAATCGCTCGGGCGCGCAGCATGCGGAACCGAGGCGCGCCAGATCGCGCTGCATCTGGGGCAGGCTTTTCAGGTGCGCCAACGTTGCGCGAAGGATATCGGCGGCTACCGGCTCGCGCGGGGTGGCGAGACGATAGTGCATCCAGCGTCCATCGCGCCTCGCCGCGACGATGCCCGCCCGGCGGAGATAGGCGAGATGGCGCGAGACTTTCGGCTGGCCGATCCGGAGGATGCCGACGAAGTAGCAGACGCACACCTCGCGATCCGCGATGAGATTCAGGAGGCGGAGGCGCGTGGGATCGGCGAGGGCGCGAAAGAGCTGGTCGAGCGAATTGTTCCTCGGCTGGGTGGCCACGCGAGGAGTATAACACATTCGCCTTGACATATATAACACGGAAGCGTAGCGTCGGACATATCTGGACAGGCGAATATGTTCACGGAGGCAGTCATGGCTGAAAACGAAATCAGAGAGGTTGTCAGGAGCAAATATGGCGAAGCGGCCAGGAGAGTCGCGGACGGCGGAACGCCGAGTTGCTGCGGCGTGGGACAGGGATGCTGCGATCCGGTGTCCGGAAATCTCTACGACGCGAGCGAAAAATCGCTTCTGCCGGCCGACGCCGTCACCGCATCGCTTGGCTGCGGCAACCCGACGGCGCTCGCGAAGCTCGCGCCGGGAGAAGTCGTCCTCGATCTCGGCTCGGGCGGCGGCATTGACGTTCTGCTTTCCGCTCGCCGCGTCGCCCCGAACGGCAAAGCCTACGGTCTGGACATGACGGACGAAATGCTCTCGCTGGCGCGCGCCAACCAGCGCAAAGCGGGCATCGAGAACGTGGAGTTTCTAAAGGGCGAAATCGAAAATATTCCGCTTCCGCAGGATTCCGTCGACGTGGTGATCTCGAACTGCGTCATCAACCTCTCGGCGGACAAGGATAGGGTGCTGCGAGAAGCATTCCGCGTCCTACGGCCGGGCGGGCGATTTGCGGTATCGGACGTCGTTGTCCGCGGCCCCGTCCCGGCTGACATCCGGAGAAGCGTGGAACTCTGGGTCGGTTGCGTGGCGGGCGCGATGGAGGAATCCGAGTACCGCTCGAAGCTCTCAGCCGCGGGTTTCGCCGAAATCGAGATCGAGCCGACGCGCGAGTACACCGTCGAAGACGCCCGCCAGTTTCTCGCGGCAGAGGGAATCGACGCAGACGCCATCGCGCCCCACGTGGACGGCAAATTCGTGAGCGCGTTCATTCGCGCCCGGAAACCGGCTGGAACAGCCAAAGGATGACGAAAATGAACAGTCGCTACAACGTGCTCTTTTTGTGCACCGGGAATTCGGCGCGCTCGATCATGGCCGAGGCGATTCTCAACCGCAAGGGCCGTCCCAACTTTATGGCCTACAGCGCGGGAAGCCACCCCGCGGGCCGCGTTCGCCCAGAAGCGCTCAAACAGATCGAGCTGGCGCATCTCTCCACGGAAGGCCTGCGCAGCAAGAACTGGGAGGAGTTTGCAAAGCCCGGTGCGCCACAAATGAACTTTGTCTTCACTGTTTGCGACAACGCGGCGAAAGAGGTGTGTCCCGTCTGGCCGGGCCAGCCGATGACGGCTCACTGGGGAGTTCCCGACCCGGCGGTGGCTACCGGCACTCCCGAAGAGATCGAGCGCGCGTTTCGCGAGGCCTTCATGATCCTGGACCGGCGCATCAGCTTGCTGCTCTGTTTGCCGCTCTCGAGCCTCGATAAGCTCGCAATCCAGCGAGAAATCGACCGCATCGGCCTCCAGTGATGCGATTTTACTTTGCGCCTTCGGCGCGCCCAGTCTTCGACGGAGACAGGTAATGTCCTTGGCCCCGCCCATTCAGGGAAGCGTTTGCGCCCCCGTACCGCGCGGGCGGCTCTCGTTTCTCGACCGCTACCTGACGCTGTGGATTTTTACTGCCATGGCGATCGGCGTCGGCGTGGGCCATTTCATTCCGGCCGCGGGAGCTTTCGTGCAGCGCTTTCAGGTGGGGACGACCAACATTCCGATTGCCGTTGGGCTCATTCTGATGATGTATCCGCCTTTGGCGAAAGTGCGCTACGAGAAATTGCCGCAGGTTTTCCGGAATCGTTCGTTGCTCGCGCTCTCGCTGCTGCAGAACTGGGTGATCGGGCCTACGATCATGTTCTTTCTCGCGATCATCTTTCTTCGCGGCGAACCCGCCTACATGCGGGGGCTGATCCTGATCGGGCTGGCGCGGTGCATCGCGATGGTGATCGTGTGGAACGAACTCGCGGCGGGCGATTCGGACTACGCGGCCGGCCTCGTGGCCTTCAACAGCGTTTTCCAGGTGCTTTTCTACAGCGTTTACGCGTGGGTTTTCATCACCATATTGCCGACGTGGTTCGGCCTGAAAGGCAGTGTGGTGAACGTGGGCATCGGGCAGATCGCGGAAAGCGTGTTTTTCTACCTGGGCATACCGTTCCTCGCCGGAATGATTACGCGCTTTGCGCTTTTGCGCGCACGAGGGGAAGAGTGGTATCGCACGCGGTTTATTCCGCGCATTAGCCCGATCACTTTGACTGCTCTCTTGTTCACGATCCTGGTGATGTTCAGCCTGAAGGGCGATTTGATCGTGCGGCTGCCGCTCGACGTGTTGCGCATCGCCTTGCCCTTGCTGATCTATTTCGCTCTCATGTTTTTCGTGAGCTTCTGGATGGGCCGCAAAGTGGGCGCGGATTATTCGAAAACGGCGACGCTTTCCTTCACGGCCGCGAGCAACAATTTCGAGCTGGCGATTGCGGTGGCGGTCGCCGTATTCGGCCTCAATTCGGGTGAGGCCTTCGTCGGGGTGATCGGGCCGCTCGTCGAGGTTCCGGCGCTCATCAGTCTCGTCAACGTGGCGTTGTGGTTCCAGCGAAGATATTTCGCGCCCAGCGCAACGGCTGGCAACGAACCCGCCATCGGCGCGTAGGCACGCTTCCGCACGCCCGTTTCGGCTGCACTTCGGGATCCCGCCTGGAAACCCTCGTGATTGCGGCGGCCCGAGGCGCATGTTAGGCTCGCCTTTCTCTTTTGAGCTTTTCCCAGGCGATGCCGAACGCGACCTTCCCGATAATTGTCCGCAGACTCGCTCTTCTCGCAGGGCTGCTCGTGATTCTGCCGATGCTGGCGCGCGTGTCGTTGGCGCAGCACGCTCACGCGGCGCAGCCCAGCGGGCTCACTGCCGGCGGCGAAGCGACGCTCGAGGCGGATCAGCAGCGCGAGGTGGGAAAAATGTTCTATGCGGACGGCCACGTGGACGTGCGCTATGAAAACGCGCGGCTGCGGGCCGATCACGTGGAATACGACAGCGAGGCGCAGGTCGTCGTCGCGCGCGGGCACGTCCAGCTGGATTACCTGACGCAGCATGTGGAGGCCGACGACGCGCGCTACGAATTGCGCACCGGACGCGGCATTTTTCATCACGTGCACGGGACGTTCGCACTGCAGCGGCGGCCGTCGCCCACGCTTCTGATCAGCCCCAATCCGCTCTATTTCGACGCCGAAACGGCCGAGCGGCTCGATCCAAATACCTACCGCATCCACAAGGCGTGGATGACGGTTTGCGACCCCGGGCATCCGGTGTGGAAATTCTACGCGCCTTCCGCGACGGTCCGGCTGCAGAAGTCCGTTCGCCTCGTGAACGGCAACTTTCGAATATTTTCGGTTCCCGTTCTGTACCTGCCCTACGCGACGCTGCCCGCGGAAAAGCGGCGCGAATCGGGCTTCCTGGTTCCCGATCTCGGGAATACGTCGCAGAAAGGCTATGTGCTGGGCGACTCGGTTTACTGGGCGCCGCTCGATTGGCTGGATATGACGCTCGGCGCGAACGATTACACCAAACGCGGCTGGAGCCAGCGAGCCGAGTTCCGCATGAAGCCGTGGGAAGGCGCGGATCTCGAGGCGTCGTACTACGGGGTGATCGATCGCGGCCTCGAGCAGGTGAACGCTCCGCCGCTCAAACAGGGCGGGCACGAAGCGAAGTTGCTGTTCACGTCCGAATTGCCCGGCGGCTGGCGCGCGGTCGCCGATCTCGATGAACTGACGTCGCTCACCTTCCGGCTGGCGTGGTCCGAGACGTTCACGCAGGCGGTGAATTCCGAAGTGCACAACACGGCGTTCCTGGAGAATAATTTCGACGGATTCAGCCTGGGCCTAGCGGCGTTGAGCTACCAGAACTATCTGAGCGCCACCCCGCAAACTTCGATCACGCTGCGAACCGCGCCTGAACTCCGGTTCAGTTCGGTCGATCAGCAGTTTTACAAGCGCCTGCCATTTTACTTTTCGTTCGCTGCGTTCACGGGCGCCGAACATCGCGGCGAAAGCGTCACGCCGTTTGAGACGCCGGGCTTCGTCGAGCGCAGCGAAATCGCGCCGACGGTCACCATGCCGCTGCATTTCGGCGATTGGTTCAACGTGACGCCGAGCTTTACGTTCCGCTCGACGTATTACGGCGGGCAGATGCTAAACGGCGCGTTTCTCGATGAAGGGGTGTTTCGCAATACCGAGGAATTCTCGCTCGACATGCGGTTTCCCGTCCTCGAGCGCGTGTGGGACGGCGGCGACACGAAGTGGAAACACGTGATCGAGCCCTTCGCGGTGTACAGCTACGTGAGCGGCGTGAACGATTTCGGGCGCTTCGTGCGCTTCGATGAGGACGAAACGCTGACGGATACCAACGAAATCGAGTACGGGATCACGCAGCGGCTCTTCCGGCGCAAGGGAGACGGACAGGCCCAGGAGTTCATCACCTGGAGCGTGAGGCAGAAATATTTCTTCGATCCCACGTTCGGCGGGGCGCTGGTTCCGGGGCAGCCGAACGTGTTTCAAACGCTGGATGCGCTCACGCCTTTCGCGTTCGCGGATACGGCGCGACATTTTTCGCCGATCGTGAGCGATCTCCGCGTGGATCCCGGAAAGCATTTCGACACGCAGTTCATCGTCGACTACGATCCCCTGCGAAATCGCCTCTCCGCGATCGGAACGCTGCTGAAGCTGAAGCCCTACAAGGAATCGTTCATTACCTTGGCGCATTTCTCGGTCCTGAATCTGCCGCTCAATCCCGCGCCGCCTCCGCTGAATTTCGAGCAGCGCTCGAATCAGATCCGCACGCTTTTCGGCTATGGCGACATGAACCGGCACGGATGGAACGTCGAGGCGGGCGCGAGCTACGACTTCACGCAGCAGGAGTTTCAGAACCAGATCGTCGAGGCGACGTACAACGGGAACTGCTGCGGCATCGGCTTCGAGTACCGGCGGTTTTCATTCGGCACGATCCGCAATGAGAATCAGTACAGCATCGTGATCCGCATCGCCAACCTTGGATCGGCCGGGAACCTGCGGCGACAGGAAAAGATTTTCTAGTCGTAATTTCCGCCGGGCAGCGCGGCGCGATTTCGCATTAGCCTGCTTCCCAACGCAAAGCCTGCGGCGCCCACGGCGAGGCCGGCGAGCACGTCCGCGACGTAGTGATATCGCCCATAAACGGTCGCCGCGCACATACACAGAAAAAACGGCAGGCAGACCCAGAAAAGCCAGCGCCGATAGCGCCACGCAGCGAGGACCGCGACCATCGAGCCGGCCACATGCGCCGAGGGGAACGCTGCGCCGTGCACGCGGCCGAAGCGTTCGATGAGGCCGATCAGCGTGGTGCAGTAGCCGCCGCTGAGCGGCTTTCGCTGAAGGCTCGCGAGTGAATAGTACGGGCTTTCGATCGGCAGCAGGATGGCGATGACGTAGATCGAGTAGTTCGCGATGGCGGTCGAGGCCATTACCGTCCAGAACGCGAGCCTCTCGCGCCGCGCGTAAAGAATCGCCGGCAGGATCACGAGGTTGAGAAAGTAGGTCATGTAGGCGAACTGCATGAAGTCGTTGAGGGCGGGCGAGGCGAAACGCGCGAGCCAGACCGATGGGTGGACGCCCGTGAGCGCGTAATCGAACGCCACGAGCCAGCGGTCGAACCAGCCGGGGAAAATGGCGTGCACCAGGCCCTGCAATTCCTCGAAGAAGAAAATGTAGAGCGGAAGCGGATACCAGTGGCGCGCGAAACGCAGAAGTTCGCTGCGAGATTGCGCGGCGCAGGCGGTCAGGCAGACGATTCCCGACGCGAGCAACAGGTGGAGCGCGAAGTAGCGGCCGGCGTGAGGAATGTACCGGTGGAACGCGAGCACGATCGCCTCGAGCCAGGCGAAATAGGCGAGAGTGATCCATTCGAACGCGCCGCAGGCTTCGCGGATTTCGTCGAACCAGCGCGTTGCCGCGTGCGGCCGCGCGAGATCGGAATCGACGGCTTCCCACGCGATTGCGGGCTCGCTTGGAATTTCGATGCGAGTCGCGAAGCGCGCGAATCTCACCACGTTCCTCGGACGGAAGCGAGAGGTTGGTAGCGCGACGGCTCCGTGGTCTTCCAGTTGCAGACTCGCCAGTCTCTTGGGGCGCCGCCGCGATTCTCGATTCCGCCCTCGGAGCAGGCGATGCGTTCGAGGCCGACTTCCGGATTCACGGCTACCGGATGGCCCACGGCTTCGAGCATCGGCAGATCGGCGAGCGAGTTGCCGTAGGTGTAGCATTCGGCGAGATCGAGGGCATGGCGCGTCGCGAGCCTACGAATTGCACGCGCCTTGGCTTCGCCGCGCAAGTGCTCGCCCGCGAGGCTGCCAGTCCAGCGGCCATCGCGCGCTTCGAGTTCGCTGGCGCACGCTTCGACCGATCCCGGCAGGCGGCAAGAGGCTGCGCGCGCCAGCGGCCCGAGCGTGCCGCTCACGAGAAACACGCGATGCCCTTGCGCCTGATGCCACGCGATACGTTCCGCGCCGAACGCGAAGAAGCGCAACGAATCGGGCGCGAGAGATTCTTCCCAATCGGCGGCGAGAGATTCGTGAAGCCCACCGAGGTAGCGCTTGTTTTCGAACGTCGCCGCGTACGGATCGTGCCAGATGTTGCACGCAAAATGCCCGAGCCAACCCGCAAGGTGGCCGCTGTCGATCACATCGCGCGCGGCGAGCCACGCGATAAATCGCCATTCGAGCGAAGGAGACGGCAGCAGCGTGCCGTCAAGATCGAAGAATGCCGCGATTTGCGCCGGTGGTGTAATCGTCAGTCTCATCGAATCGCCGCAGCGGCCAGCGGTTTTCGCGGCCGCGTTTCGGAAGCGAGATAGCGCCGCCCCTCCCAGATCACAGGAATCGCGCGCATGAGGCAGAAGACGATCGTCACGCCTGTGAGGATGCGGCCGGCGCTCAGCAGCCAGTAGGCAACCGGCACGTTGAGCCACGCGGCAAACCAATGACCGAACGTCGCGTCGGAAACGACGCCGGACGGATGCCGCAGCGGCAACAACAGGCCGAGGTAGCAGAAGCAGACGCATTTCAGCGTGGCATACGCGCCGCGGCTCGCACGCGAAGCGACGAGCCTCTTCCCCCACCACTTCTCGAGCATCGAGTTGCCGCCGAAGCCGGTGCGACCCGCGCGCGCGGCGAGCCCGCGCAGGAAATCGGTGAGCGCGCCGCGCACGAAAAACACGACCGGCACCCACAGCGAAATCAGCCCGGCGACTGCGAAGCAGGTGAAGAAGAGATTCTCGACCACACGATCGCCGAGGATATCGATCTGCGCGCCGAGCGGCGTCGCCAGCCCGCGAGTGCGCGCGAGGTATCCATCGACGCCATCGAGCGCGATGGCGGCCACAGTCAAGATGACGGCCGCGAGGTCAGCCGCCAGCACCTTTTCGCCAACCGTAAACAGCGCGACCGCGGCAAACGCAGCGGCGACCCGGGCGAGCGTTACTTGATTCGGCGTCAACGCGCTCCTCCTCGCGGAAACTTTTTTCGAGCCCGCCACCGCACGCGGCAACGATTGTCGCCGTCTGCGGTTCCAGCGGCGGGCCCGCAATTTCGGTAAGGCACATGAACTGCCATGCGTCTCCGCGGACATTCGCGCAGCAATATCAGTGGCTTAGCAGACGAACTTTTGCGTTCGCATGCCAGAAAGCGGCGTCTTCTAATGTCACGTGGCGGGAATACCTTGCGGCACGTTGCCAGAACCAAAAAGCTGTGGCGCACGTCTAAGGTATGTGGTCAAATCACGGTTTGGCTAGCGCCCGGTGTGGGGCCGGGTGTTGGCTTCCCCTGAGGGATTGGAGAGGTTTCAATGTCCGTAGCCGTACTTGCTGGCTTGTTTGTGTTTGCCGCTGGATTGGGTTCGTTCTTATCGCCGTGTGTTCTGCCGCTGGTCCCAGGCTACCTTTCCATGCTGTCTGGGGTAGGTGTGGATCAGCTGAGGGAAGGCGAAACGGCAACGAGCAAGCTGCTGGCCCCCGCCTTGGCCTTCGTCATCGGTTTGTCGGCGGTGTTTATCACGATGGGCGCGACGGCGAGCGCCGTTGGCCACTTTTTGCTCCAGCATAGGAACCTTCTGGCGCCGATCGCGGGTGCGCTGATCATTCTCTTCGGTCTGCACCTGATTGGCGTGCTCATCAAGATGTCGGTTCGAGTCGGGCTGATCGTTGGCGTTCTGCTCGTCGCGATCGGCCTGTTCCTGAATTTCCGAACGGGCGCTGAGATGGCCGTCAAGCCGGTTCACTTCTATGCGGCGTCGCTCATCTTTCTCTTGGGTCCCCCGATGTCGCGATGGTTGAACCGCGACGTCCATATGAGGGACGTGGGCGGAAAGAGCCCAGGCATCGTTAGCGGCTTCCTTCTTGGCTTTGCGTTCGCGCTTGGCTGGACTCCCTGCATCGGGCCGATTCTCACAACTGTTCTGGCGATCGCGGCCGCGCGCGGGAGCGTGAGAGACGGCGTGATCCTTCTCACGCTGTACTCGGCCGGGCTTTCCATACCGTTCCTGCTGACTGCGGTGGGAGTCGGGCGCTTCATGAAGTTTTATCAGAAGTTTCGCCGGCACCTGCACACGGTCGAAGTTTGCAGCGGAATTTTGCTGCTATTGATCGGCGCCTTGATTTTCACGAACGGTCTTACGATGGTCTCGAGCCATCTGAACGGCGGTAGCCTCGACGTGTTGCTTGAGAAAGTGATGCCTGCAAGTGTCAAACAATACCTCAACAGCGGCGTGAACGCGGGTACCGAGAGCCCGAAAGCCGATGCCAATCTTGAACCCGAGCCCAACGTCACGTTCAAGAATCTCGAGGGCGGCGATGTAGCGTTGTCGAGCTTGAAGGGCAAAGTCGTTCTGCTGAACTTCTGGGCCACGTGGTGCGAGCCTTGCCGCGGCGAAATCCCTGTCTTGATCGGCCTGCAGCAACAATACTCAAGCAAAGGCTTCACGATGCTGGGCGCATCGATGGACGACGACCCCACGAAGGTGGTCCCGCAGTTCGTGAAGGCCAACGAATTCAAAGTCGACGGCAAGGACGAGACGATGAACTATCCCATCGTCGCCGGCAGCGACGCGATCACCGATCAGTTTGGCGGGCTGCTTGGCATGCCGACCAGCTATTTGATTTCGCGCGACGGCAAGATCGTGAAAAGGTACATCGGCGTCGTCAACCCAGCTCAGATCACAAAGGACATCGAGAGCCAGCTATGATCTCAATCAAGCCTCTGCGCTATTTTCTAGCGATTGGTGCGCTCGCGTGCGTGGCGGGTGCCGGCGGTCATGCGATTGTGTCCGCGCAGGAAGCCCCGACGCTGTCTCCGGCGCAGGTCGTAAAGACGCACACCTACGTTTCGCTCGAGCCCGTGCCGCGCGGCAAGGATTTCGAGGTCGCCGTGGTGGTCGACATCAACGAGGCGTACCACATGAATTCGCACAAGCCGTCGGACGAATACCTGATCCCGACGACGCTTACACCCAAGCTTCCTGAGGGATTTACCCTGGTCGACTCGATCTATCCACCGGGCCACGACAAGAAGTTTACCTTCGCGGATAAACCTCTCAACGTCTACGCAGGCAAGGTCACGCTGAAGCTGAAGTTATCCGCGGGAGACAAGGCGCCGGTCGGCGAGACCACGATTCCTATCACGCTGCGCTACCAGGCGTGCAATAGTTCCGCATGCCTACCGCCGGTGAAGATTCCGCTCGACGTGCCGGTGAAGATCGCGGCTGCCGGGGAGCCGGAACACGCCGTGCACTCTGAGATTTTCCGCTCGGGCAAGTAACACCGCGCCTCTAAACGATTCGGTTTATCGCGATCCCAGAAATGCAACCGCGCGCCGGAGGCGTGCGAGCACGCGCTCCCTGCCCAGCGCGACCATCGTATCAAAAAGCGGCGGAGCCACCGCCTGGCCGACGATCGCGACGCGTGTGGCATTGATCAGCAAGCCCGCTTTCACGCCTTCCGCCGCCGCCACGCCGCGCGACGCCGCATCGCAGGCATCGTGATTCCAATCAGGCAGCGCCGCAAGCGCGTCGGCAAGCTTTGCCAGCATCCCGCCCAGCCGCTCATCCTTCCAGAATTTCTCGCGCGCCTCCGCCTCGTACTCGAAATCGTCGCTGAAGAATGCGCGCGCCCATCCCGTAAAATCGCCGAGCAGGCGCGTGCGCGGCCGGATCAGATCGACCGTTCGCGCGAACCACGCGTGGTCTTCGCTTGCCTTCGAGCCCTCCCACAATCCGGCGCGCTTCAACTCCGCTTCTACGTAAGGCAGCAGATCCTCGATCGGCAGCTTCTGTTGATATTCGGTATTGAACCACTCGAGCTTGGGCCGATCGAAAACCCCGTTGGTGCGGCTTACGCCCGAAAGACTGAACCGCTCGATCATCTGCGGCGTGCGGAGAAACTCCGAATCTCCTCCCGGCGACCATCCCAGCAGCGCGAGGAAATTGCGAAAAGCCTCCGGCAGAAAACCTTCGGCCGCGTACGAGCCCACGCTCGTGGCGCCGTGTCGCTTTGATAGCCGCGTCCGGTCAGGCCCCAGAATCAGCGGAACGTGCGCAAACACCGGTACCGGAGCGCCGAGCGCCTGGTAGAGCAGCGCCTGCTTCGGAGTATTCGAAAGATGGTCGGCGCCGCGGATCACATGCGTGATACGCATGTCGATGTCGTCGACCACCACGCTAAGCTGATAGGTTGGCAGGCCGTTTGAGCGCAGCAGGACGAAATCCTCGATCTCTTCGTTCTGCACCTCGCGCGGGCCGAAAACAACGTCCTCGAATTTTGTCGCACCGCTTCGGGGCACACGAAACCGGATCGCCCGTGAGATCCCGTCCCTTTGCTTGGCCGCGCGCTCGGCCTCGCTCATCTCCCGGCAGGGACATGCGGGACCTTTCTGCAGCTTCGGCCCTTCGTCGTCGCCTTCGCCTTCTTGTTCTTCGGCGTCGGTGGCCGGCGCCGCGTCGCCGCCGGCATAGGCGGACGCTTTGCAGTAGCACGGGAAAGCCGCTCCGCTCGCGAGCAGACGCTCGGCCGCCTCCCGGTACATCTCGACCCGCTGAGATTGAAAAAACGGCCCTTCGTCCCATTCAATCCCCAGCCATTTCAGATCATCGAGGATTCCGTCGACCAGCTCCGGCCGGTTGCGGTCGACATCCGTATCCTCAATGCGCAGCAAGAGCGTGCCGCCTTCGTGCCGGACGAAGAGCCAATTGAACAGGGCAGTCCTGGCGCCTCCTACGTGAAGGTAGCCCGTCGGGGACGGGGCGAAACGGACGCGCGGTTTTTCTGCGGGAGCCATTCGGATTCCTCGATTGTCGCGAAAGAATTTATCTTAGCGGAAGCACCCGCCAAAATCGAGCGAACTAACGCTGTAACTCCGTCGAGGTATGGCACTTGATACCCGGGATGGGAATGGATACTTGCTTGACCCGGTGGCCATGGCGGCATACCCTTTGCGGACCAAAAAGTGAGCGGCGGCTAAGGCCACAGCCGTCCGCATCGGGTGGTCGCAGGCGCGGTATGAGGTGACACCCAAGAAACTTAACTGGACACGGCCGCAGGGCGCCTGCATATTTTCTGATATTCTCAACCGAGTGTAGGGGTGGCAAGTCCGGAGCGTCACGTTGCCGATCCATGTAACCACCACATACCTGGTCCTGCTCGCGAGCACGCTTCTGCTCGCTGTCTTTTTCTCTTTTCTGTACCGCCTGAAACGCCAAGAGTATCTCCTCGCATGGTCAATCGCTTGGGCTTTGTTTTGCCTCCATTTCGTCACTGGAGCCTTGGCCTCGCTGGGCGGAAGCATAGCCTGGCTGAAGATGGATGGCATCCTGAACGAGACAGTGCTGGTGATGGGATCTTTGGCGTTCTACTGCGCGGCGCGACTTTACGCAGGCCTTCGAATTCCGGTCCGCATCATCGGCGCGGCGGCAGGCGTTGGCCTGGTCTGGGCGATCGCTCACGCGAATCACTGGGTGGAAGTCCCTGTAGTCCTCGCGATGGGCATTCTGTTTCTCCTCGTTGGATACACGTTCTGGGAAGAAGGCCGCAAGCAGGAAGCCCGCGTCGATTTATTGCTCGCCGTCACCTTCGCCGCGTGGGGGCTGTTCGCTCTGTGGGGAATAATCCGCGCTCGAATGGGCCTCCTGCCGGGTGTCGATCTGTTTCCCCTGATGGCGCTGCCCGAGCTGTTCACCTGCGTGCTGATGGTGATGGCGGTATACGAAGAGGAGCGGCGCCGTGTCGAGCGCAACATGCTCGCGCTCTCCAATTTGAACCTGGCTGCTTCGGGTTTTGCTGGCGGCGAGATCCACAAGATGCTGGGCCAGGCGCTCGATCGCGTCTTGAACGTGGTCCGCATTCCGGCCGGCGTACTTTGCGTCCAGCAAGCCGAACCGCGCGCATCGAATTCGGTGATCGTTACAGGATTGAGCGAAGACCTCGCGCAGACGATTCACGACGGCAACCTCGACGAATATATGGTGAATCTTGTGGCCCGCCTTGGCGGACTCGTCGTGCTGCGGGACCTGGTGCGCGATGCAAATTGGGAGGCGCTAGAGCAGGAAGAGCCATTTCGCCAGGTGCGTCAGTTGCTGCTCGGGCACGGGCTGCGCACCGTGGTCGGAATCAGCCTTCAAGCGAAGGGCCGCGTGTTTGGCGTGTTGCTGCTGGCGACGCCGGACAATCGGGGATTCACTCCCGCGGAGCTTCGCCTGCTGATGGCGCTCGGCCAGCAGATCGGGATGTCGGTCGAGAACAGCTACCTCATGCAGCAGACGTCGCGACGCACGGAGGAACTGCATATCCTCAACGAAATCGGCCGGGCGCTCAGCTCGACGCTCGAGCTCGACGCCCTCCTCGAGCGGATTTATTCCGAAATGCGCCGCGTGCTGGACGTCACCAGCTTTTTCATCGCCATTTACGATGCGAAAATCAGCGAAGTGCGCTTCGAGATCGAAGTCACCGACGGCGAGCGGCGCCCGAAACGCTCGCGTCCCGCCGGGAATCATTTGGTGGAGTACGTGGTGCGCTCCGCGCGGCCGCTCCTGATTCGCGAGAATTTTTGGGAAGAGACGAAGCGTCTCGGCATCGAACCGCTGCGCGAAATGTGTAGCACGTGCGCCGTGCCGCTGATTCTCCACGATCACCCGGTTGGCGCGATGGTGATCCACAGCCCGAAGGAACGCTCCTTCGACGAGGGCCACGTCGAACTGCTGGCCTTGCTCGCCAGCGCGGCGGGTATTGCGATCGAAAACGCGCGGCTCTTCGCGGAAGAGCAGAGAAAGTCCCGCCAGCTGACGCTGATCAACAACGTCTCAAGCCACGCGATCACCACTCTCGATCCCGATGAGATGCTGGCCCGGATTGCAGCCGAGGTCGAGAATCACCTGCCCTACGATCACATCGGAATCGCGATTCTCGATTATTCGGCGAAGGATCTGGTGGTGCGGGCCGAGGCTGGCACGCGCCGCGACGCGATCGGCCGCCGCATTCAGCTGGGCGAGGGCTTGGTCGGGCAGGTGGCCCGCAGCGGGCAGATGGCGACGATTTATGAGGTGAATTCGTCGACGCCTCGAACCGTGCTCCCGGGTTCGACGGCCTCGCTCGCTCTACCCATCACCTATGGCGAGCAATTTCTCGGCGTCCTTTACGTGGAATCGACCGATCCTTGCCAGTTCCCCGATCACGACGTGCTGCTGCTCCGCACGCTCGCCGATCTCTTCGCCGGGGCTTTGCACAACGCGCTCACGTTCCAGCGGGCGCAGGAACAGGCCATCACCGACGGATTGACCGGCGTCAAGACACATCGCTTCCTCATGGAAGCGCTCTCGTCCGAATGGAAGCGCTCGACGCGCGCCAACCGGCCGTTCGCGCTCGTCCTGATGGACCTCGACCGCTTCAAATTCGTGAACGATTTTTACGGCCACCTCGAGGGCGACGTCGTCCTCCAGCGCGTGGGTCACATTCTCGAACAGAACTGCCGCCGGTCCGACGTGGTGGCGCGCTACGGCGGCGACGAGTTCGTGATTCTCATGCCGGAAACCGGTGTCGAACAGGCACGCCAGCTCGCCGGCAAGCTCCGCGGCTGGATTGCGGCCGATCCGCTGCTGCGCGACAAAAACATCACCGCCAGCTTCGGCATCGCCGCATTTCCGATCCATGGATCGACGCCGCAGGAACTCATTCAAGTCGCCGACTCCTCGATGTACATCTCGAAGCATCAGGGCGGGAATTCCGTTTCGAGCGCCGAGCAGGGCGATCCCAACGACCGCAAGCGATGGAAGAAGGATGTTCTCGAAGCCTACCTCGGCGTCACGCTGAAACGGCTGTTTTCAACCGGCCCCGAGGCGTTCGAGGAAATTTACAGGCGGCTCGAGCAGTTCACGCGGTCGCTCGAGGAACAGGGCGGCGCGACGGACGCCGACGGGCTTCCGCCCGCCGTGGTCGAGACCGTTACTTCGCTCGCGCTCGCGATCGACGCCAAGGATCACTACACCCAGGGACATTCGCGCAAGGTTTCCGCCTACTCCGTGATGATCGCGCAGGCGCTCGGCATGAGCGCGACCGAAGTTGAGGATATCCGCCTCGCCGGCCTGCTGCACGATATCGGGAAAGTGGGCATCCCCGAGGCCATTCTCAATAAATCCGGTCCGCTCGATGCCTCCGAGTGGGAAACGATGAAGACCCACACCGATCTCGGCGCGAAAATTCTCGAGCCGCTCAAGCCGATGGAGCGCATTCGCGAAATGGTGCGTCACCACCACGAGTTTTACGACGGCAGCGGCTATCCCGACCGCCTCGAGGGCGACAAAATTCCTCACGGTGCGCGGGTGATCGCCATCGCCGATGCGTACGACACGATTACGTCCGCGCGCACCTACAAAAAAGCGCGGACGCCCGAGGACGCCTTCGCCGAGCTCGAACGCTGCGCCGCAAATCAGTTCGATCCCGAGATCGTGCGCGCCTTCATCGAAACCATGCGCCGCGCGCCGCGCTTGACCATCGAAGCCGGCGTGATCCTGCCGAGCCCCACGCCCACTTCGACTTTCTAGCGGCGGCCAACTCGCTACGAGCTCCCGATCAGAATCCCCACCGCGAAAACCGAGACGCCGCCCACCACTACCTGGAAGGCGGACGACAGCAGCGGCGTATCCATATACCGGTGGCGCACGAAGCTGATGATCGCGAGTTCCGCCGCCACCACAATTACCGCCGCCATAAACGCCACGTGAAAACTCGGAATCAGGAATGGCAGGGTATGCCCGAGTCCGCCGGCGGCGGTCATCAGTCCCGTCACTCCTCCGCGTACGTACGGGCGCCCACGGCCCGTGAGCGAGCCGTCATCGGAGAGCGCCTCCGCAAACGCCATCGAAATCCCCGCCCCGATCGACGCCGCCAGCCCCACTAGAAACGCATCCCTGCTGTGGTGCGTTGCAAAAGCGGCCGCAAAAATCGGTGCGAGCGTCGATACCGATCCGTCCATGAGTCCCGCAAGGCCTGGCTGAATGATCTGCAGCATGAAAAGCCGCTTCTGCGACTTCTCCTCTTCGGCGCGCTCTCCCGATTCAAGCTGCCTGTCCCGGAGAGATTCCGCGAATTCGAAATGCTGCCGCTCGACCTCGGCGAGATCGCCGAGCAGTTTGCGCGTGTCGGGATTCGACACTTGCTGCAGCGCGCGTTCGTAGAATCGGCGCGTCTCGGCCTCCATTACCTCCACTTGCTTGCGCACCGCATTGATGCCCAGCGGCCGGACGAGCCAAGTCGACCGCCGCTCGACGAAGCCTTTCACGTCCTGCCGCCGGATCAGCGGAATGTGATCGCCGAATCGCTGCCGGTACATCTCGATCAACCGTTGGCGGTGGCGCGATTCCTCGGCCTGCATGTCGTCGAACGCTTTTGCTGTGGCGGGATAGGTCTCGCGCAGCCCTTCGGCGAAGTCGCCGTAGATGCGGCTGTCTTCCTCCTCAAGCTGAATCGCGAGCGCCAGAATTTCCCGTTCGCTCAAATTCTTGAAACTCTTCTTGGCCATGATCGATGCCCCCGGGGTGGAATCGTGGAATCGGTCGAGAAGAAAAATGCCGGCGCGCGACGTCCGCTAGTGCGTCATCGCATAAATGATGTAATTGATCCCGATGCGGTAGGCAACCGACGCCGGATGCTCCGGATATTGCGGACTGTCGGCCCACTCCCACGCGTCGCCCACGTCAGAATTGTGGCAGATCGCGACCATGATCCGGCCTTTGTCGTCGCGGATCGCTCTCCACTTCGGCGTCGCGCTATCGACCGTGTAGCGCCAGCGCTCGCCCCAGATGTAGCGCGTGCCCGGCACCTGCACCCGATCGTCGAGATCGTAGGTGACGTGAAGGATTTCGTCCCTGTTCGCAAGGTCCTCGATCGGGCGGTAGGGGAAAATCATGCGCATGCCAGCGACGAAATTCTGCCACTCCTCGTCGCCGTGCGAATCATCGACCATCAGGAATCCGCCGCGCAGCAAATATTCGCGCAATCGCGCCGCCTGCCGCTCGCTCAGATTCCACGCACCCGCATCTTCGATGTAGATCCACGGGTAGTCGTAGAGGTCGTCGCTGTTCGCGTCGACGACGTGCTCGGTCGATCGCGACTGAATCAGCGTGAGCCGTTTCACACCCAGAATGAATTGGCGGTCCGCCTTCGGCCAGTCCGCGGCCCAGCGCTGGAAGCGGTAGAATCCGAATTCCTCGCCGAGATCGTAGTGAAAGCGCGCGAACGTCCACTCCGCCTTCTCGTTGGGGTTCTCTGGCGCGAATCGCTCGCCGTCCATGTCGATGATCCCGCCGCTCTCGTAGTTTTGGATTTGAGCCGCCGCGGAAAATAGCGTTCCCGCCGCAAACACGCAGACCAACGCGCCCGCCAGGATTCCTAGCAATATGCCGCGACTTTTCCCCGATTGCCGCGAACTCATCGCGCCGTGCCTCTGCGACCGACAATAGCACATCCCATCACGTCGACCCGCCGCTGGCGCCCGCTTCCCGGCCGGTCGCTCCCGCGTCCCGACGAGCCACGATTCAGCACGCCGATCCATGTCCTGGTTTAGAATACGCGCCGCTGTCGCCGGGTTGCTGGAGCCAGCGACGCGAAAGAAAGCGTTGGACTTCGATTTGGACTTCACTTCGGTCGTAGGGTACTCTGCAAATTCGGGAGGCTAGAGGCATGAGCGAAAACTCGGACTCCAAGCTGAAAATGACGTACGTGATCAAGTTCGTGGGCGACATGAACCGCGCCGTGAAGTTTTATCGCGACGTGGTGGGGTTGCCGTTGAAGTTCGAGTCGCCGGGCTGGAGCGAGTTCGTCACCGGCGAGACCACTCTCGCGCTGCATCCGGCGAGCGAGAAGAACCCCGCGGGCGGGGTCGAACTCGGTTTCACCGTCAGCGACATGCAGAAATTCCATCAGGAGATGAGCGCGCAGGGCGTGCAATTCACGATGCCGCCGACGAAGCAGGATTACGGAAACACGCTCGCTCAGTTTGTGGATTCGGAAGACGGGCGCTGCAGCGTCTCCGCGCAGTAAGCCGCGCAATAGCGAGGAACGCAAAACGGAGAGTGAATTTGGCGACGCTACCAAAACCGACGGACGTGCAGTCGGAACCGCACGAAGAAATCCTCGTACCGTCGACCGACGGAAACGGGCCGGGATTTCGCGGCGGCAACATCGACGATTGGGACGACGACTGGCGCGCGCGTTTTTACGCGAGGCATCGTCCGGTGCCGCCGGACGTCTACCGCGCGGGAATGTTTTACGGGATCGGGTCGATCGTTTCGCTGTTTGCGACGATGACCGCGATGTTGACGATCCGCTGGGTGGGCTCGCGGGAGTGGCGGCCGATCGAGCTGCCGGGAATTCTCTACGCGAATACGACTGTGCTCGTGCTGAGCAGCTTCGCGCTGCAGCTGGCGCGAATCTATGCGGACGACGCGCGGCGGTTCGCGCGATACTTGAGCGCAACGCTTGTGCTGGGGCTCGCGTTCGTCGCGGGACAATTGATTGCGTGGCGGCAGCTGCTTTCGCAGGGCGTCTACGTCGCGTCGAATCCCGGGAGCGCGCTTTTCTATACGATGACGGCGGCGCATGCCGTCCACCTGCTGGGTGGGATCGTTGCGCTCGCGTGGCTTGTTTCAAGGGCTCGTCATTTGCGGGCGACGGGGAAGCTCGGGCTCGCGGCGGAAGTAGTCGGGATCTACTGGCATTTTATGGATGGGCTGTGGGTGTTCTTGATGGGGCTACTGCTGCTCGGGGTGCAGGGACGGGGATTCGGGATTTCGCTATAGGAATATTCGCAGGGTGCGAAAACCCAGGGCTGAAGCCTTCCTACCAGAGCGAGCTTTTTCGCGGGCCTAAAGGCCCACGCTTCCACCACGGCCTGAAGTCCAAGAACAAAAAGTCGAAGGCCCCACCCTCATAAACCGAGGATGGGGCACCCGAAACTTCCAAGACTATTCGACAGATCCAGCAAGAAGTCTCAGGCGGGAAAGCGAACTTTCCCGCCCCGCACGAAACGCGTGGGGATCAGCTGCTGAGCTTGTAATCCACCTTGACGGTCAAACGGATTGCGACCGGCTGGCCATCGAGGATCGTGGGCGCGTACCTTCTTTCCGCCACGGCTTTCATCGCCGACTGCACCAGCATTGCGGGGCCGCTGATGAAGTGGACCTGTGTGACGTTGCCCTGCTCGTCGATGATCGCTTCGATGACGACCGTGCCCTCAACATGCGCCATTCGAGCGACCGGCGAATAGACGACCGGCGGCTCGTAGAGCAGCGTCGGTTCCTTCATGCCGCTGGTGATGCGAATCGGGCCCTTGGGCCTTTCGACCGCTGGCGGGGGCGGCGGCGGTCCTGACGCGATTCCTCCGAGGACATCGCCCACTCCTCCCGGCACTCCTCCTACCATGCCGGCGATCGCCGGAGCGGCCGCGCTTGCATCCGCTACTTGCGCGATTTTCTTCGGGATGACGGTTGGCGCGGTGAGTTGCGCCTTGATGAAGGTAGGCCTCGGCGCGACTTCCGCGTGTGCGACGGGCGGCGGGGGCGCGGCCGGCGGCGGGGGCGCTATCAAGATCGTGCTGTTGACCTTGTAGAGATCGAGGCCTTCGGTGAATATCAGCGGAATCAGAAGAATGCCGCCGACAACGGCGAGCTGTACGGCGAGCGCGAAGCCGGTTTGCGCGGCGCGCTTGCCTTTTGCGCGCGCGTCCTCCTCGATGATTGCAGTGGAAAAAAGACCCTGCTTGCGTGGCGTGACCGGAGCCGGAACCGCGAAAGGACGCTTGGCCGTCTCACTGGAACTGGAACCCAGACTACCTTGCTGTAATGCACCCTGGTTGACCGCTGACATCTTTCATCTCCTTTTCCAACCTTGGAAACATCCGGCCGTGCGAGGTCAAAGGAATCTCAGTCGAGATCCAAATTGAGGCCCGCACTGCGCCGCCGCTGGACGATAGCGGCGGGTAATCCCGTCTCCACGTGGAAAAGCGAGATGCTCTTGCTACACTAAAAACTCTCCATTAGTTTGCAGATACAAGCGGAAAACGACAAACTCAAAATACGAATCGGTAGCATCAGATAGGACGATGAATCCAACGCGCGCATGCATGAATCGCGCCGCGGCAGAGATTCCTTGAGCTTCCGAGTGCGCAGCGTGTGCGGCTCAGCCGCTTGACGGGGGTGCGGCGACGTGAAATTATGCCGAGGCTTGGGATAGGAGCACGAAAATGGCGACACAACTGGCTGCGACGTATGCGGAATTGGGGCTTTTTATCGGCGGCGAATGGCTGGGCGCCGAGGGGCGCGAGACTTCGCCCGTGATCAATCCGGCGACCGAGGAAACGATCGGGCAGCTGCCGCACGCCTCGAAAGCCGATCTCGACCGGGCGCTGGCGGCGGCGCAGCTGGGATTCAAGACGTGGCGCGCGATTTTTCCGGATGAGCGCGGGCGAATTTTGAAGCGCACGGCGGATTTGCTGCGAGAGCGCAAGGAAGAGATTGCGCGGATCGCGACGACCGAATGCGGCAAGTCGATCCACGAGACGCGGATCGAAGTGATGATGTCCGCGAATATTTTCGAGTGGTACGCGGAGGAGGGACGGCGTGCGTATGGGCGCGTCCTCCCGCAGCGTACTGCGGGCACCCGCATGGCGGTGGTGAAAGAACCCGTGGGCCCCGTAGCGGCGTTTGCGCCGTGGAATTTTCCGCTCGGCAATCCGGCGCGGAAAATCGGATCGGCGCTGGGCGCGGGATGCTCGGTGATCCTGAAGCCGGCGGAAGAAGCGCCTGCGAGCGGGCTTGCGGTGGCACGATGTTTAGTGGATGCGGGGCTGCCGGCGAACGTGCTGGCGATCGTCTACGGCGTGCCAGCGGAAATTTCCTCTTATCTGCTGGCCTCGCCCGTGATTCGCGCGATTTCGTTTACCGGATCGATTCCCGTGGGCAAGCACCTGATGAAGCTCGCCGCGGACGGCATGAAGCGGACGACGATGGAGCTGGGCGGGCATGCGCCGGTGATCGTGTTCGATGACGTCGATCTCGAGAAAGTGCTCGATGCGTCCGTGGCGGCGAAATACCGGAATGCGGGGCAGGTGTGCGTTTCGCCGACGCGCTATTACGTGCACGAGAAGATTTACGGCAAGTTCGTCGAAGGATTTACGGCTCGGGCGAAGCAGGTGCCGGTGGGCGACGGGCTCGACGAGAAGAACAAGATGGGACCGCTGGTCCACGCACGGAGGCTGGCGGCGATTGAAGGATTCGTCCAGGACGCGCGGGAGCACGGCGCTCATGTGCAGACGGGCGGCGTGCGGCTTCGCAGCCCGGGATATTTTTATGCGCCGACGGTCCTTTCGGATGTGCCGAATACGGCGCGGATCATGAATGAGGAGCCGTTTGGGCCGGTCGCGGTGATCAATCCGTTTACGGATTTCGATCGCGTGATCGAGCAGGCGAACCGGTTGCCGTATGGACTGGCGGCGTTTGCATTCACGAATTCGTCGCGCACGGTGAAATTGCTCGGCGAGCAGCTCGAAGCAGGAATGATCGGACTCAACACGTATCAAATTTCGGTGCCGGAATCGCCGTTTGGCGGCGTGAAGGAAAGCGGGCACGGGTCGGAGGAAGGGATTGAGGGGCTCGATGCGTGTTTGGTGACGAAGTTTATTAGTGAAGCGTAGGAAAAGATCGAAACTCGAAATTGGAAATTCGAAAATCAGCCTGCGCCGCCTCCGGGGTCGGGGGGTTTTTCCGCGCGAGGCGCCACGCACGAAATAGTATTCCCGCGGCGAATCTGGCAGCCGACATTGACGCGCGGCTCATCGAAATGATAGGACTTTTGTGTAAAAGCAGCGATTGCTGATAGCATCGCCCGGCCAAGGACAGGAGCCAACCACCATGACAACGCGCTTTCCCGATTCGTTTGATTACCAGGGTTTCAACGCGCCCATGCGGACCGAGTGCGACGTTTACGATTTGGTCGTCGAGGGCAACCTGCCGAAAGAGATCAACGGCCAGTGGTACCGCACCGTTCCCGATCCGCAGTATCCGCCGATGCTCGGCCACGATACGTACCTGAGCGGCGACGGGATGATCAGCTCGTTCCTATTCGAGAACGGGCACGTGGATTTCAAGATGCGCTACATCATGTCGGACCGGCTGAAGGCCGAGCGCAAGGCGCGGCGCGGGCTTTTCGGGCTGTACCGCAATCCCTACACGGACGATCCGAGCGTGCGAAATGTGAACCGGTGCGTCTACAACACGACGCCGATTTTCCACGGCGGGAAATTGCTGGCGCTGAAGGAAGACGGTCGCGCCATGGAGCTCGATCCCGACACGCTTGAGACCCTGGGCGAATGGGACTTCGGCGGGAAGCTCAAGAGCAAGACGATGACGGCGCACTCGCGGCTCGATGAGGATACCGGCGACTTGTACTTTTTTGGCTATGAAGCCAGCGGGCTTGCAACGCGCGACATTTCCTACTGCGTGGCCGACAAAGAAGGCGCGCTGGCGAAAGAGGAGTGGTTCGAGGTGCCGTACGTTTCGCTGATGCACGATTTCGCGGTGACCAAGGAGCACGCCGTTTTCCCCGTGTTTCCCACGACCTGCGATCTCGACCGGCTGAAGGCGGGCGGAGTGCATTGGGTTTGCGAGCCGGACAAGGACACGTTCATCGGGATTATGCCGCGAGACGGCAGCGTGAAGCACATGCACTGGTTCCGCAGGCCGGCGTGCTCGGCATTTCACTTCATGAATGCGTACACGGAGGGGAAATTCGTGCATCTCGATTTCGGCATCGGGAAATACGCGCCGTTTCCGTTCATGCTCGAGGCGTCGCACATCCATCCGAAGCCGGAAGACATGGCCTACGGGCGCGTGGTGCGGTGGAGCTTCGATATGTCGAAGCCGGGCGAGAAATTCGAGGAGTACAACATCGCGCCGTCGGGCGATTTTCCGCGCGTCGCGATGAAGGACCATATGAAGGACTACTCGATCGGCTACTACGAGCGGTACGATCCCGAAGCGGGTCCGCTGATCGTCGCGGGGCCGGTGGGCGCGGGTTTCAACACGCTGAGCCGCCTCGAAGTGAAAAGCGGGAAGCTGCAATCGTGGCATTCGAACAGGCCGGTGACGGTCCAGGAGGAAGTGCACATTCCGTCGAAGCAGCCGGGACACGAGGGCTATCTCGCGCTGGTCGCCGACCTGCACGACCAACAGCTCTCGGACCTTTTGGTCTTCGAAGCCGCGCACGTCGATAAGGGGCCGATCGCGACGGCTCATTTGCCGCTGCGGCTGCGCAATCAGGTGCACGGCAACTGGGTGCCGGCGGAAGACCTGAAGTAGATTTCACGGGCGCGCGGGGGCGCGCCTTCATTCCAAAAGCAAGTGAACGCGCGCAAGTCAGCTGGCGGGTGTGGCGCCGCGCATTGCATCGCTGGTGCGGCGATGCCCGGCAAGGAGCCGGATGCCACAAAAGTCGGAATTTTACGGCTGGAAGCTGCTCGCGGTTTTCTGGCTGATTCTTTTCACCAACTTCGCGTTTCCTCTTTACGGCGCGAGCGTCATCAACGCGTACATGGCCGCCGATTTGCACATGGATCGCGCGGCGCTCGGCGCGGCCTACGGGCTGTTCCAGTGGATGGTCGGGCTGCCCGCTCCCCTTGTCGCAATCTGCATCAATAAGAAAGGCGTTCGGTTCACGATGGCGCTCGGGTGCGTGGGCGTGGTGATCGGCGGGCTGCTGATGGCATTCGCGGTGCGCACGACGCTCGAGGTAAATCTTGTGTTCGGCGTGCTCATCGGGCTGAGCGCGCTTTCGGGCGGGATTCTCGGCGCGCAGGCGGGGATCGGGCGGTGGTTCGTGAAGCACAAGGCGCGCGCGATCACGCTGGTGCACACGGGGAGCAGCTTTGGCGGATTCGCTGCGGCGCGCGTACTGAATCATGTGATCGCGAAGTTCGGCGGAAACTGGCGAGCGGGATGGATGCTGATCGCGGGGCTGAGTTTCGCGGCATCGCTGCTGGCGTTTTTCTTCATCAAGGAAAATCCCGCCGATCTCGGGCAAGTGCCGGATGGCGGGGCGAGCGATGAGGCGGAGGCTGCTTCGCCGCAAGTCCGCGCGGTCGCGCACGGCGTTTACAAGACGGCGGATACATGGACATTCGGCGAAGTGTTTCGCACGCCCGCCATCTGGATGTTTCTGATTGCGATTCTGGGGTTCAGCGCGGGGTATCCATTAATTATCGCGCACGGAGTGGTGCATCTGCGCGATCTGGGGTATAGCGCGAGCGCGGCGGCGTCTTCCGTTTCACTGATGCTGCTTGCGAGCCTGTGCGGGACGCTATTTTTCGCGGGCGTGGCCGATTTCGTGGAGCCGCGTTTCGTATGGGCGACAGCTTCGGTGCTGTTTGGCGTGGGAATGATTCTGGCGCTGCATGCGAGCGGCGCGGCGGGACTGTATCTCTACGCGATCTGCCTCGGTGCGGGATTCGGCGTTTCGTTTTCGTCGATGATGGCGATACCGGCGAACTACTACGGGATGCGCGCGTACGCGCCTATCGTCGCGGTGGTGATGGCGGTGGGCACGACGGCGGGCGCGGCTGGTCCGTTTGCAGCCGGGTACATCTACGACCGCGTCGGCAGCTACGAGCCGGCGTTTTATGCGGTTGCGGGGCTGAGCTTCTTCGCTGCGCTGTTGCTGCTTTTTGCCGCGCCGCCGGTTCATAAGGCAGCTCATTCCTTTGCGCCTGCCGTGCGCTAGATTTGGAATAGAATCGAGCGTTCGAGCTTGTGCGCTGCTGCGAGCAGCGGTGTGCGCGAACGGGGAGACGTGAATGGCGGGAGAGCTGAAAGGACACGTCGCGATTGTTACGGGCGGCGGCGGAGGATTCGGGCGCGCGATTGCGGAGCAATTCGCGGTTGAGGGAGCGGCGGTCACGGTCACGTCGCGGACAACAGCGCAGCTCGACGGGACCGTCGCGGAGATTCAGGCGAAGGGCGGCCGGGCGCTGGCCGTGGCGGGTGACGCCACGAATCGGGCGGACGTGGCGCGAGTGGTCGCGGAAACGGAAAAAGCGTTCGGCCCGGTGACGATCATGGTGAACAACGCCGGCGTTCCCGGGCCTTTTGGCCCCATCGGCGTGGTGGATCCGGATGAGTGGTGGGCGGCGCAGGCCGTTCACTTGCGTGCGCCGTTTCTTTTCATCAGCGCGGTGCTGCCGGGAATGAAGGAGCGGCGCGCGGGCTGCATCATCTCGATTTGCTCGCCGCGCGCGAAAATGGCGACGCCCTATCTTTCGGCGTACTGCATCGGGAAGACGGCGCAGGTGCGTCTCACGGAGCTTCTTGCGGCCGAGGTGAAGGATTACGGAATCACGGCATTTGCCGTTGATCCGGGCAGCACCCCGACGCACATGGCCGATGAAACGATCGAGTCGCCGGATGCGCAGCGCTGGGTGCCGGAAATGGTGGCGAAGCTGCGCGCGATGCGCGGGCAGCCGGGCGGCGAAGTGGTGCTCGCGAACTGCGCGCAGCGTTGCGTCGAGATCGCGGCGGGGCGGCACAACGAATGGAACGGCACTTATATCGGGAGAAGCGAAACGGCGGAGGCGTGGCGATAGACATGAGAAAACTCGACATCTTCACTCATATTTGGCCGAAGGCGTTTCACGAACTGCTGCTGAAGCAGACCGGGCAGATGAAGGACATGCACCGGCGCAGCGAGGCGGTCCCGATGATGACCAACCTCGACCGGCGCTTCGCGGTGATGGACATGTTCGACGAATACCAGCAGATACTGTCGCTCGCTTCGCCGCCGCCCGACGTGGTGGGAACGCGCGAGGCCTGGCGCGAGCTATCGCGCGCCGGGAGCGACGGCATGGCCGAGCTGTGCCAGAAATATCCGGACCGCTTTCCGAGCTTCATCGCGTCGGTGGCGATGCGCGATCCGGAGGGTGCCGTGGAAGAGGCGACGCGCGCGATCAAGCAGCTTGGCGCGTGCGGCATCCAGATTTATTCGAACGTAAGCGGCAAGCCGCTCGACGCGCCGGAGTTTCGTCCGGTATTTAAGGCGATGGAGAAGCTCGGCAAGCCGATCTGGATTCATCCGGCGCGCACCGCGACTTTCCCGGACTACCAGACCGAGCAGGTCTCGCAGTACGAAATCTGGTGGACGTTTGGCTGGCCGTACGAATCGAGCGCGGCGCAGGCGCGGATCGTCTTTTCGAAGATGCTGGACGAAATGCCGGAACTGAAATTCATCATCCATCATGCGGGCGGCATGGTCCCTTTTTTCGAGGGGCGCGTCGGCGCCGGATGGGACCAGTTGGGCGCGCGCACGTCATCGGTGGATTACAAACCGCTGCTCAAGGAACTGAAGAAGCGCCCGCTCGATTATTTCAAGATGTTCTACGCGGATACGGCGACGTTCGGCTCGAAATCGGCGCTGGTGTGCGCGCTCGATTTCTACGGGATCGAACACGTGCTGTTCGCGTCGGATGCGCCCTTCGATCCCGAGGGCGGGCCGATGTACATTCGCGAGACGATCAAGGTGATCGACTCGCTCGATATTTCGAAGGAAAGCCGCGGGAGGCTCTACTACAAGAACGCCTGCAAGCTGCTCGGCATCAAGTAGTCGTCGCGGCATTCGCCATTAGCTTTTGCGAACGCGGGGCAGAGCCGCGAGGCATGCGGACTGATCCGTTTCGGTACAATCCGCCCATGCCCCTGGACTATGTCGAGATCATCACCTCCGCCGGAGAGCGCGGCAGCCAGACGGTGCTGCGCCTGCTGGGACCGCTGAGCGCCCACACAGTTTTCGAGTTTCAGGATGCGGCGCGCGCGAACGCCTCCGATGTGCTGATCATCGATTTCAGCGGGGCGTCGCACATCGATTCGGCGGGGCTGGGCGCGCTCGTGGGGGCGTACGTCGGCGCCAAAAGGGCGCGGCGGAAATTCGCGATTGCCGGATTGAACGACCAGGTGAAGACGCTCCTTGGCATGACGCACCTCGCCGCGCTCTTCCCCACCTACGGGAGCGTCCGCGACGCCGAGGCCGGCATCTTCTGATAGTTTGCAACGCACCCAGCAAATCAGCCCTCAATTCGCAGCTAGCCCCTTTTCGGAAACTAAGACGCTACCCAAACGCCGATTCCAGCTTGCCGTTGCGATAGAATGGCGGAGGGAATGGAAGACCGGTTTTACCGCGCGACGATGAAGATCGGGGGCGGGACGCTGCTCGGGCGCCTCGCGCTGGCCTTCCTCGTCGTTTGCTCGATCGCGTTGGGCGCCGCGGCAGGACTGCTCTTCGTCTACAGCAGCGACCTGCCGCAGATTCACGCTCTCGAAGACTACCGCCCGATCACCGAAACGGAACTCTACGCGGACGACGGCCAGGAGATCGGCAGCTTCGCGCTGCAGCGCCGGATTCTGGTGACGTACGACCAGATTCCGAAAGTGCTGAAGGCCGCGATCCTCACCACCGAAGATCAGCATTTCGAGGAGCACTGGGGCGTCGATTTCCCGCGCGTGCTGCAAGCCGCGTGGCACGATGTCCTGCGCCACCGCGTCGCCGAAGGCGCCAGCACGCTCACGATGCAGCTTGCCGGCGGCCTTTTCCTGAACCGCTCCGACCGCAGCTTCCACCGAAAAATCCAGGAGACGATTCTCGCACTCGAGATCGAGCGCCACTACACGAAGGCCCAGATTTTCACGATGTACTGCAATCAGATCTATCTGGGCTCGGGCAACTACGGCTTCGAGGCGGCCTCCGAATACTACTTCAGCAAGCCGGTGAGCCAGGTGACGCTCGCCGAGGCGGCCACGCTCGCGGCGATCATTCGCGGGCCCATCTATTCGCCGATCAATCACCCGGACCGCGCTCTGGACCGCCGCAATCTCGTGCTTGCGCTGATGCTTCGCGACCGGAAGATCACGCAGGCCGAGTATGAGGAGGCAAGACACGAGCCGCTGGGGCTGCACATCGAATCGCTGCGCGACGATCTTGCGCCGTATTTCGTCGAGGAAGTGCGCCAGTATCTCGAGCACACGTACGGCACCGAGGCCGTTCACGAGGACGGGTTGCGCGTCTATACCACGCTGAATGTCGCCATGCAAAAGGCCGCGGACCAGGCGGTCCGCGACGGCTTGCACGCATACGATCGCAGGCATGGCTGGCGCGGAAACCTGCCGAATATCGTGCACGACCATCTCGGGACCATCGAAAAATACGACAACGACGACTGGCACGCCCCGATCGCGAAGGGGGATTACGTCACCGGGTTGGTGACGGAAGTGCGGCCCACTTTTGCATCGATCAAGCTCGGCGCGATCCACGCCATGCTCACGCCCGCGGATTTCGCGTGGACCGGGGAAAAGTCAGTCGAGAAGCTGCTGAAGGTGGGCGATCTGGTCGTGGTGCACATCAACGTCTTGTCGGGGACGACGGCGGAGGTCGGACTCGAGCAGCAGCAGACCGCGCAAGCGGCCCTGCTCGCGATCGACAACGCCAATGGCGAAATCAAGGCGCTGGTCGGCGGCTACGATTTCGAGCAGTCGAAATTCGATCGCGCCACGCAGGCCATGCGGCAGACGGGCAGCTCGTTCAAGGTATACGTCTATTCCGAAGCGCTTTCGCAGGGGATGTCGCCGTTCGATACGGTGGTCGACGAGCCGGTAACCTATCATAGCGGCGGACTGGATTACTCGCCCCGCAATTACGACGACAAATTCGAAGGCCGCATCACGCTGCGCCGCGCGCTCGCCGATTCGCGCAATGTTCCAGCGGTGCGCCTGCTCGACCGCGTGGGAATCGAGAACACGATCGATCTTGCGCGGAAGTTCGGTCTCACGAGCCCGCTGCCGCCGTATCTGCCGCTGGCGCTTGGGGCGGCCGATTTGACGCTGATGGAGCACACGTCTGCGTTCAGCGTATTCCCGGACGACGGCATTCACATCGAGCCGCACTTCATCCGGCGCGTGACCTCGTACGACGGCAACGTCCTCGAAGAGGACCGGCCCAACGTGACCGACGTGCTTTCGCCGGATGTGGCGCACACGATGACGGCGATGCTGGAAGATGTGGTTCAGTTCGGCACCGGCGTCCGCGCCAAGGAGCTCGGGCGGCCGTCCGGTGGCAAGACGGGCACCACCAACGACTTCACCGATGCGTGGTACATGGGCTTCACGCCGCAGATCACCGCCGGCGTCTGGGTGGGCAACGACAACCCGGGCGTCTCGCTCGGCATGAAGGAGACTGGTGCGCGCGCGGCTCTGCCGATCTGGCTCGAGTTCATGCAGAAGGCGACGCAGGGAATGCCTGTCGAGAACTTTCCCAACGTGGTGCCGCTCGAAAAGCAAGTGGGCGAGCATGTGGAACAGGTCGACACGCCCGATACGGCTCCGCCAGCCGATGCAGCCGAGCAGGGGCTGACGCAAATCAAAGCGCCCGCGCCTCCGCCACTGCCGCCGGCTGCCGCGCCGCAGAAAACTTCCCAGGCACCGCCCGTGCCTGCGCCCGTACCAGTGTCTGCACCCGCACCGGCGCACGGCGACGCGCCTCCCGGCACGCACTAATCAATTGCGGTCAGAGTCTTCGAAATGGATCCCAGCCGCCCGGTTTGAGCGGCTTCGCGCGCCCGTCTGAGTCGACCAAGAGGATCTGCTTGCCGCGCTCGATTTCGCCGATGGCGGAAATGTCTTGAAATTCGGGCGCCGAGCGGAGGCTCTTGGCCAGCCTTCGAGGGACCGTGAAAAGAAGATCGTAGGCGTCGCCGCCGTGCAAGGCCATTTCGAGTGGATCGAGCCTTCGCCTGCGGGCAAACTTGAATTGCGCCGCAGGGATTTCGACGTGCGGGATGCGTTCGGCCCATACCTGTGCGCCGACTCCGCTGGCCGCGCACAGGTGGCCGAGGTCGGTCGAGAGGCCGTCGGAAATGTCGATCATCGAAGACGCGATCCGATGCTTCGCGAGCCACTCGCCGAGCCTCATGCGAATTCGCGGGTAAAGATGCTGCCTCAAAAGCCGATTCTGGCTGCGAATGACGCGTTTGACTTCGCTGAGAGGGCAATTCCTGATGATCTCCAGGCCCAGTTGCGCCTGCCCGAGGCTGCCGGTCACGTAGAGAATGTCGCCCGGTCGTGCCCCAGCGCGAGTGATCGCGCGGCCAGAAGCGACTTCGCCGAAAACCGTGATGCTGATTAAAACCGACGGATACCGAGTGGTATCGCCGCCGATCAGCCGAACGCCAAGCTCTCGTGCCGCCCGCCGCATCCCTCGCAAGAATCCGCTAAGCCATTTACCAGTGCGACTTTGCGGCAAAGCGAGCGTGAGCAGAAAGAATCGAGGCTTGGCGCCCATCGCGGCTATGTCACTTGTGGCCCTTGCGAGCGACTTATAGCCGACCGAATCGGCCGGATGGCGATCGGCTAGAAAGTGAACTCCTTCAAGAAAAGCATCGCACGTCACGATCAGGTCGGTGTTTCGGCCGGGCACAACCACCGCTGCGTCGTCGCCGATTCCAAGGCGTACGCCGGCGCGAGGCGAACGACGGGACCCGCGCGGCCCAATCACGGACGGCACGGAGAGGGCTAACTTCCTGATTAACTGATCTTCCCGGCCCATTACTGTCCCTCGGTACAGTTGTTGCGATCGCGGCTGATCGGGTAGACTTTGCGAGGCGGGAAGAATTATAGGGCGCTTCGCGGCCTGGAAGCTAGAAGCGAGCGCCTATGCGAAATGGAAGATTAGGGTTGACGCTGGCCGGTCCGGTTATTACAATTTGCCGGGTTTCGAACCAGGGCTCTCGGTTCAAACTTCGAGTAGGGTCGTTCGCGGGGAATCGATGGACCGCCGCACGGGGCAAGCGGTTCAAGCCAGCCGTCCAAAACTGAATCGCAAGGGTAAGACAGACGATGAGGGGTAGGTCTTACACATTTTTTATTGCATCGAGCGCATCGGGCGGCATGCGACGCGTGTCGGTGCCCTTTTACGTCTTGCACCTGCTGACAATTCTTGCCGTCGTAGGCGGCATCACGGTCGCGGCGGCCTTGGGATCTTATTCGCGGATGCTCTGGAAGGCGACGAGCTACAACTCATTGCGCCGCGATCAGGATAGCCTCAAGCAACGGTACGTCCAGCTTCAAACCCAGGTGAAAGATACGAATCAGCGCCTGGATTCGCTGCAGTCGCTTGCGGGCGAAGTGGCGATGGCCTACGGAATCGCCCGCTTCCGCCAGAGCGCTTTCGGGCTGACAGACGACGATAATGTGACGCCGGAAGCTACCGAAGTCGCGTTCCAGCAGTCCGTGGACGAATTCAGCTACCTCGAGAAAAACGCCGCGATTGTGAGCACGCTCGGCGCCCAGCAGCGGATGCTGCCGACCGATGAGCTCAGCAACCTGGGAATTGTGCCTTCGCTCTGGCCTGTGGTTGGCGAGATTACCGGGCATTTTGGCGAGCGGCTCGACCCGTTCAGCGGCGAGGGCGCTTTCCACTCTGGCCTCGATATCGCGTCGCACTACGGAGACGAAATTCGCGCGACAGCCGATGGCGACGTGGTGCAGGCGGGGCTGTGCGCCGGTTACGGAAGACTGGTCGTGATCGACCACGGCTTCGGCGTAAGCACTTGGTACGGCCATCTTTCGGGCTTCAACGTTCAGGTGGGAATGCACGTGAAGCGCGGCGACGTGATCGGTTATGAAGGCAACAGCGGCCGCTCCACCGGCCCGCACCTGCACTACGAAGTCCGCATCAACAACACGCCCGTAGACCCCTGGCGGTTCCTCAAGAATATCTCGCCTACTGCGACTGCGGACGCGTCGACCACGGCTGCAACGGCTACGGGCGACTAAGTCCAGCAATCCTTCGCTTTTCCTCCTAGCGGCTGTGCCAAAATCTCGATTCAATTGCAGATGCAGGCCTACGTAGCTGGCGCTACGTCGGAAACGGACCCAGCATTCGGCTTGCGGCGAATCCAGAAAGAGCCCGCCAGTAAGATAAGAGTGGGCAGAAGGAACTTCAAACCGTCGCGTAGCAACGCCGCGGGCCCAGCCTCTTCCGGAGGGCCAACTCCGCAGCCACAATCGATCTTCAAGCCCTTATGGTAGGCGTAACTGATCGCGATCATGAATGCGCACAACACCAGCGCCGCGAGGAGCGATGAAAAACGCCTTCCGATCCCGCTGACCAGCCACAATCCGAGGAAAATCTCGAAAAACGGCAGCAGATGAGCGACCAGGTTTGCCGCTCCCGGCGAGAGGATTTGGTAGGACTCCACCTGGATTGCGAACATCGAAATCGAGATTCTCGCGGAACGCCAGGACCAGTCAAAGCCGGGCAAAGGTTTGAGCTTTCCGTACGCGGCAGTCAGAAATATCGACCCCACCAGAATGCCACCGAAGATCAGCAGAATTCGGACAACGCTGCGGCGCTTTTGGGGATCGCGGATGCCGAAGGCCGCAACCAACCCGGCCAGGATAAACCAGTAGCCGTGCAACGCCAGCCACGTCAACAATGAACCCAGCGTGTTCATCGAGGATTTTTCGCCAAGGCGCTACTGGCTCAGGAGCGAATCAAAGAACTGCTTCAGGATGGGCCAAGAGACGAAGCCCGTTGCGGCCGGCAGGTGCTGGCCCTTGTACGTGATGACGTACGTCGGCGTTGCCTGAACGGGAATCCGCATGCCAATGGCGCGGTCCTCTTCGATGTACGCATCCAAAGCGCAGCCGTGGCTATTCTGCGCAGCGCCGGGGGATGCAGATACCACCATGCAACCGTCCATCTGCTTTTGGACGCGCTTGAAATCCGCGGCAGACATTGCCGCCGAGACGTACTTCGCGATGTTGCCGTCGGCCCCCCAGGCATCCTGGTTGTCGTAAAGGGCCGCCTCGACGCTAGCAAACTCGCCTACGCGCGCGCCCGCATTGGCCCAGCGGGCTGCTTCAAAGCCGTACTTGTGCGCCGGCAGAGGAAAATCGTGGTGAACGAGATAGACTTTTCCGGCGGCCACGTAGTCGTTGATCATCGGGCGCAGCGTATTCTCATAGAGGTTGCGGCACGACGGGCACTCGTAATCCGTGAAGACTTCGATGGTGATCGGCGCGTCCTTCGAACCGTAGGCCTTGACTGGCGGGCCGAGAGGTTCAACCGCGCGAGTAGTCTTGCGGGCTTCCTTGCGGCTCGTGCCGTTGGCGGATGGCGAAGCGATGCCCAACCCGAGAATGAAGGCGAAAAGAACGGCGAGAACCGGCCACGGCAGGCGGCCCTTCCGCAGGTTGTTCGCGAATGACGAAAGTGAAAGGAAATTCAACGTGAACCTCCCCCAAGGTCTTTACCCAAGCGGCGGTATTGTAACGCGAAACGGACCCCAGTCGTCCATGCGTTGACGCGGCGTGTCGCGCATCCAGCAAGTCGCCCAAGCCCATGGGGTGAGATGCGGCATCAAGGGATAGAGGTTTGCAGGGCTAGCCCTGAACCACGGGGCCGGGGGTCAATGCAGAGGGAAAGGAAGCGCGGTGCCAATCGTAGCGTAAGGCTAGCGAATGCAGCGGAATACAGACACACAAGAAACTTGACAACAACACACTCAATGTGTAAGATAACCGTCGGCGGTCCAGATTCCCGAGAACTGAGCCAGCCTGATCTAACAGGAGCGGATTTCTATGAGCAAGATTATTGGTATTGACCTGGGCACGACCAACTCCGTCGTAGCCGTAATGCAGGGCGGCGAACCCGTGGTGATTCCCAACCAGGAAGGCGCGCGAACAACGCCATCGGTGGTCGCGATCACGAAGAGCGGAGAGCGGTTGGTGGGCCAGGTGGCGAAGCGGCAGGCCATCACGAACCCGGAAAACACGGTGTATTCGATCAAGCGGTTTATGGGGCGCCGCTATGACGAAGTGGGCGAAGAGGTGAAGCGAGTGCCCTACAAGGTGACGAAGGGCCCGCACGACGACGCCCGCGTCGAGATTCAAGGCAAGGTGTACAGCCCGCCCGAAATCTCGGCGATGATCCTTCAGAAATTGAAGTCCGCCGCGGAAGATTTCCTCAGCGAAAAAGTGAGCAAAGCGGTGATCACGGTTCCCGCCTACTTCAACGACGGCCAGCGGCAAGCGACGAAGCAGGCCGGCGAGATCGCGGGGCTCGAAGTCCTGCGCATCATCAACGAGCCGACAGCCGCGGCGCTCGCGTACGGACTCGACAAGAAGAAAGATGAAACGATCGCCGTGTACGACCTGGGCGGCGGCACGTTCGATATTTCGATCCTCGAGGTCGGCGAAGGCGTCGTCGAAGTGAAGTCGACGAGCGGCGACACGCACCTTGGCGGCGACGATATCGACCAGCGCGTGGTTGACTGGATGGCAGCCGAGTTCAAGCGCGATCAGGGCATCGACGTCAGCAAGGACAAGATGGCGATTCAGCGCCTGAAGGAAGCCGCTGAAAAGGCCAAGATCGAGCTTTCGCAGCTGCAGGAAACGGAGATCAACCTGCCGTTCCTGACGGCGGACGCTTCCGGGCCGAAGCACATGCAGCTCAAGCTCACCCGGGCGAAGCTCGAACAGTTGATGGAAGATTTGCTGCAGCGGACGGTGGAACCGGTGAAGCGCGCCTTGAGCGATGCCGGAATCACGCCGGACAAAATCGACGAAGTGGTTCTCGTCGGCGGATCGACCCGTATCCCGCGAGTGGTCGACATCGTGAAAGGCCTCTTCAACGGCAAGGAGCCTCACAAGGGCGTCAATCCGGATGAAGTGGTCGCAGTCGGCGCGGCGATTCAGGGAGGCGTGCTTGGCGGCGAGGTGAAGGACATCCTGCTGCTCGACGTGACGCCCCTTTCGCTGGGCGTCGAGACGCTGGGCGGCGTGATGACGACGCTGATCCCGCGCAACACCACGATCCCGACGCGCAAGTCGGAAACGTTCTCGACGGCGGCGGATAACCAGACGTCGGTCGAGATCCACGTGCTGCAGGGCGAACGCCCCGTGGCCAGCGGCAACCGCTCGCTCGGCAAATTCCATCTGATGGGAATTCCGCCGGCGCCGCGCGGCATGCCGCAAGTCGAGGTGACGTTCGACATCGACGCGAACGGCATCCTCAACGTGTCCGCGAAGGACATGGCGACTAACAAGGAGCAGAAGATCACCATCACCGCGTCCACGGGCCTCAGCAAGGACGAAGCCGAGCGCATGAAGAAGGAAGCGGAGTCGCACGCTTCCGAGGATAAGGACCGGCTGGCTGAGGTCGAAAGCCGTAACCGGCTGGATAATCTCGTCTACCAGACCGAAAAGCTGATTAAGGAGAATCGTGAAAAGCTCGCCGAAGCGGACGTGAAAGCGGCCGAAGAGGCGCTCGAAGAAGGAAAGCGCGCGGTGAATGAAGGCGGCCTCGAAAAGCTCAACGCGGCCGTTGACAACCTGACCAAGGCGTCGCATCGCATCGCCGAATCGCTGTACAAGGCGCAGAGCGCGGCGGGATCGCAGCCGGGCGGCGCTGGACCGGCGGGCGCGAATGGCGCTCCGGGCGGTGACGCAGGCCAGGGCGGACCGAGCCACGGGCAAGGCGACGTGGTCGACGCCGAGTTCGTGGACGTGGATGAATCGAAGAAGCCGAACTAACGGGGACGCTTAGCGCCCTCGTCATCCTGAGGCCCGGTCAGTGTGTGGCCGGGCCGAAGGATCTCTCTTTAAGCTGACCGATCACGATGGCAACCACAACGAAAACTGATTATTACGAACTGCTGGGAGTTCCGCGCAAGGCATCGGCGAAGGACCTCCGTGCCGCGTATCGCAAGCTTGCCCGCAAGTATCATCCGGACCTGAATCCCGGAGACAAGACGGCGGAAGAGAAGTTCAAGCAGATTCAGGAAGCATATGAAGTCCTTTCGGATACGAAGAAACGCCAGACGTACGACCAGTTCGGTTTCAACGCGCCCGGACCGGGCGGGATGCCCCCTGGAGCAGGGTACGGCGGCGGAGCTTCGCCGGAAGACATTCATTTCGATTTCGGCGGCTTCGATTTCGGCGCCGGTACGCAGGGCGGCGCGGGCGGATCGAGCTTCCGCGATCTTTTCGGTCAATTCTTCCGCGGCGCCACTGCCGCGCAAGCAAGCCACGACGGCGGCGCCGAGCCCGGAAGCGATCTTGAATTTCAGATCGATATCTCGTTTGCTGAGGCGATGCACGGCGCGGTGAAAAAAATCAGCTTCACGCGGCTCGACGTGTGCAACGTGTGCCACGGCGCAGGCTTTGCCGGCGAAGAGAAAACCTGCCCCACGTGCAATGGCACGGGCCAGGTGACGCAGGTGAGCGGCAAGATGCGTTTTCAGATTACTTGCTCGCGCTGCGGCGGCCGCGGAAAGCTGCGCACGATGTGCCGCAATTGCGGCGGCGAAGGGCGCGTGCAGAAAGTCGAAACGATCGACGTGCGTATTCCGCCCGGCGCGAAGACAGGCTCGCGCGTGCGTGTCGCCGGCTACGGAAACGCAGGGATGCACGGCGCGCCTCCGGGCGATTTGTACATCATCACCAACGTCCAGCCGCACCCGTTTTTCGAGCGGCGCGGCGACGATCTCTACACGGTGGTGCCGGTGACGGTGCCCGAGGCCTCGCTCGGCGCCAAAGTCGAAGTGCCGACGATCGACGGGCGCGCGCAGGTGCGCATTCCGCCCGGCACGAATAGCGGCAAGAAGCTGCGGCTGCGCGAGAAGGGCGCGCCCGCCGCGGGACGCCCCGGAAAACGCGGCGACCAGATCGTCGAAGTGCAGATCGTGGTGCCAAAGCCGGAAGACGAGCGCGTGCGCAATCTCTTGAAGGAACTTGGGAAGATTGATGCCGAAGATCCGCGCAGCGAGCTTTTCGCGCGCGCGACGGTCTGAGAAGGAAAGTAGGAGAACTGCAATGGCAATGCGTCCGAGGAAAAGGGCCAAAGCCGGTTACATGATCAGCGCGGTGGCTGAGCTGTATCATCTTCATCCGCAAACGCTGCGTCTCTACGAGCGCGTCGGGCTGCTCAAGCCGTCGCGATCGCAGGGCAACACGCGCCTTTATACGGACGAAGACCTCGAGCGCCTCGAAGTGATTTTGAATCTCACGCGCGAACTGGGCGTGAACCTCGCTGGAATCGAAATCATCCTCAACATGCGCGACAAAATGGCGGAGATGCAGCTGCACATGGAGGAGTTCATCCGCTACGTCCGTAGCGAGGTGGCGCGCGATTTCGTCGCGTCGCACCAGTCGCCGCCCAACACGCGCAACGCGATCGTCCGCGCGGCCCCGCGCCACACCATCCGCGTCATCAAGTAGCAGCCCGAGGAAGGTTAAGGTGTAAATGTAGCGCCGCGGTCTTCAGCGCGGCATCTTCGCCTCGGGCAGCGTGCGATACGCAACGCCCGCGTCCAGCAGTCCCGTTTCGGGTGGAAGCGTGGGCCTTCAGGCCCGCGAAAAAGCGCTGCTTAGTTCAGGGCTTTAGCCCCGGGATTCTTCCCGTGCCACGCAGTCTCGGAC
>JBAPOM010000297.1:0-5276 GCA_049279635.1 Candidatus Acidiferrales bacterium | reverse complement strand
ACGTTCCTGCTGGTATCCGTGATTCTAATTGTCAGCGCACTTACATTTTTCCCTGCGCTCAGCCTGGGTCCGATTCTCGAGCACCTGCTGATGCACGCCGGGAAGGTTTTCTGAGGCAACCATGAACACACGAGAAGCAAGAAAATCGCTTTGGACCTGGGGCATCGTCGGCGGAGCGGTGCGGGATTCCCTGATCAAGCTCAACCCGCGCACGCTGATGAAGAATCCCGTGATGCTCGTCGTCGAAATCGGCGCGGTGATCACGACCTACGACCTGGTGCGCGACCACATCCAACACCTTTCCGGTTTCGGCTTCGAGTTGCAGATCACTCTGTGGCTGTGGTTCACGGTTCTTTTTGCAAACTTCGCCGAGGCCATGGCAGAGGGCCGCGGCAAAGCGCAAGCGGACACGCTCCGCAAGGCGCGCTCGGAAACCACCGCAAACCGCATCAAGAGTGGCGGCGAGATCGAAGAGGTGGCCGGCTCCAAGCTCCGCGCGGGCGATATGGTGAAGGTTGCGGCAGGCGAATTCATCCCCGGCGATGGCGAGGTTGTTGAAGGCGTCGCCTCGGTCGACGAATCCGCAATTACCGGCGAATCCGCGCCCGTCATCCGCGAATCCGGCGGCGACCGCTCGGCCGTCACCGGCGGCACGCGCGTGCTCTCGGACGAAATCATCGTCAAGATCATGTCGAACCCCGGCGAGACGTTCCTCGACCGCATGATCAAGCTCGTCGAGGGAGCCGAGCGGCAGAAAACACCCAACGAAATTGCACTCAATATTCTGCTCGCCGGCTTGACGATCATCTTCCTGCTTGCGGTCGTCACGCTCCAGCCCATGGCGATCTATAGCGGCTCGCCGCAATCAGTCTTTGTTTTGATTTCACTGCTCGTCTGCCTGATTCCGACGACGATCGGCGGCCTCCTCTCAGCCATCGGTATTGCCGGCATGGACCGCGTCGTCCAGCATAATGTGCTGGCAATGTCGGGCCGGGCCGTGGAAGCGGCCGGCGATGTCGATACCCTGCTGCTCGATAAGACGGGCACCATCACCCTCGGCAATCGCCGCGCCACGGAATTCGTTCCCGCACCCAACGTCACCGAAGCGGAACTTGCCGACGCGGCGCAACTCGCTTCCCTTTCCGAAGAAACGCCTGAAGGCCGTTCGATCGTCGTACTGGCCAAGGACAAATACAATCTGCGCGGCCGCGAGCTTTCGGCCTACGCGGCGACCTTCATTCCATTTTCGGCGGTCACGCGCATGTCGGGCGTCGATCTCGACGGCCGCGAAATCCGCAAGGGCGCTTTCGATGCCATCGTGCAGCACTGCTCCACCAACGGGCATCGCGTGCCGCCTGAAGTCGAAGAAACCGTGAAGAACATTTCCAATTCCGGCGGCACGCCGCTTCTCGTCGCGGAAGACCGAAAAATCCTCGGCACCATTCATCTCAAAGACATCATCAAGGGCGGGATGCGCGAGCGCTTCGATCACCTACGCGCAATGGGAATCCGCACCGTAATGATCACCGGCGATAATCCGCTTACCGCCGCCGCGATCGCGCGCGAGGCCGGCGTTGATGATTTCCTCGCGCAGGCTAAACCGGAAGACAAGCTCGCCCTCATCCGCAACGAACAGGCGAAAGGCAAGCTCGTCGCCATGACCGGCGATGGCACGAACGACGCCCCAGCTCTCGCTCAGGCCGACGTCGGCGTGGCCATGAACGCCGGAACTCAGGCGGCCAAAGAAGCGGGCAACATGGTTGATCTCGATTCGAATCCGACGAAGCTGATCGAGATCGTCGAAATCGGCAAGCAGCTCCTGATCACGCGCGGCGCACTGACCACGTTTTCCGTGGCCAACGACGTGGCGAAATACTTCGCGATTATTCCCGCGATGTTCGCCGGCGCATTCCCGCAGTTGAACGTACTCAACATCATGGGGCTGAAAACGCCTCAGTCCGCGATTCTTTCAGCCGTCATTTTCAACGCGCTGATCATCATTGCGCTCGTGCCGCTGGCCCTCCGCGGCGTGCGCTACCGCCCGCTGGGCGCTTCGGCTCTATTGCGCTGGAATCTCTTGATCTACGGAGTGGGCGGCATCATCGCGCCCTTCATCGGAATAAAACTAATCGATCTAATCATCACCCACATCGGGTGGGCGTGAGGCAGCCATGAAAAAGAATCTATGGATCTCGATTTTGTACACGCTGGTGACCACGGTGATTCTCGGAATCATCTATCCACTCGTCGTCACGGGATTGGCGCAGGTGATCTTTCCCAAGCAGGCGAATGGAGAGCTGATCGTACGGAACGGCGTGCTCGTTGGCTCGCGTCTGATGGGCCAGCCCTTCACGGCGCCGGGCTATTTCTATTCGCGGCCATCGGCCGCTGGAACGGCCGGGTACGATCCCACTTCCTCAGGCGGATCGAATCTCGGACCGACGAATAAGGCCCTGATCGATCGCGTTGACGCGAGCGTCAAGCAACTTCAGCCGGCCAATCCCGGCACGCCAATCCCGGTCGATCTCGTGACCACATCGGGCTCCGGCCTCGATCCCGATATCTCTCCGGCGGCTGCCGAGTTTCAGGTTCCGCGGGTCGCGAAGGAACGTGGAATGAGCGAAGAAGAGGTGCGCGCGCTCGTAGCGAAACATACGGAGGGACGTCAGCTAGGGTTTCTCGGCGAGCGGCGCGTCAACGTTCTCGAACTCAACCTCGATCTCGACTCGGTCCACCCGATGCACGCGAACTCGGCGAGCTTGAGATAGGGTCTTTCAATTCACCGTTGCGAGAACTGCGCTCTCTGGCGCTACGCTAATGGCCGGTTCGAGAGTCACGCCGGCCGAAATTGACCGGGCCACCAGGCACGACCGCTCGGCTTTTTCAAGCAAGCGATTGGCTCGTTCCCGATCCTCTTCTCTGGCAATCTTGAGCACCGGACGCAGCTTCACTTCCGTGAATCTCCATCCGTCCTGGCTTTTCTCGAGCACGCCCTCGGCATCGACCTCAAGAGAAACGAAACCGAACTTCGAAGCCTGAGATATTCCCGAGAACGTGCTCACGTAACACGCCACAACGCTCGCGACGAAGAAGTGCTCGGGCGTCCATACGCCGGATTCTCCCAGAAACTCCGGCGGAGCGCTGAAAGAGATCGGCCGGGGCACCGTGTCCGAGGCGACCACACCCGATCGCGGTTTCGTGCATTTCGCCCTGACTTCATAGGTGTGAGTTGTTTCCATAAGTCACCGTCCTCAGACGATGCCGTGCGCTTTCCTAGGCCACGGCTGCCTCCGCTCGCAAACCCGATTCGTCCCGAATCACGACGACGGAACCTTTCGTTGTGATGAGCATCTTGTTCTTGAAGTCCGTCATCGTCCGGGTAACCGTCTCGCGCGAGATGCCGACGATCTGCGAGATCTCCTCGTGTGTCAGGCCCAGGCTGAAACGCTTCCCCTGAGTCGTCTCCTGTGCATTTGCGGATGATTCCAGCAGGAACTGCGCGACCTTTTCGCTGGCCGATCGCGACAGTCCCAGATACCGAACCTCCTGGCAAATCTCGCGGTAGCCGTTGCTGATCTGCTGCAGTGCCGACACGGAGGCTTCGACGTGCTCTCGCACCAGCTTCAGAAAGTCTTCCCGCCGCACGAAATTGACCTGGCAGGGCTGAAGCGCTTCGGCGGTCAACTCATACTGCTCGCCCGATAGCGCACCGTGCAAACCGAGTATTTCGCCCGGCTCGCAGATTCGGACGATGATCGTCCGGCCATCCGAGGAATTCATGGTCAGCTTGACCCGGCCCTTGCAAATCATGTACACGCCGCGCGGAACCTGTCCTTCGACGAACAAGACCGCGCCCGACGGATACGTGCTCGTGAATTTCATGCCGTGGAAAGCCTGCAGAGCTGCGGCGGGAAGTTGGCAGAAGAAGCCGCTCTTCCGCGTCGAGCATGACCTGCAATCCTCCACCACTTCCATTCCGTATGGTCCACGCATCTCATTCTCCTTTTCGCTCCGAATCATCGCCTGCTGCCAGGATGTGCCGCATGAATCCCGAAACTTTCGCGAGCACCGCCCCTTTCTTCTGCATTTCGAGCAGTAGCGCGCGGCCCTCGCGATCGGCAAAGCTGACCGAGCCCAGGTCCACCATTACTTTCTGTTCGTCGGTGGGCGCCACTGACTCGGTCCACGCTTTTCTGAGCACTTCCACCCATGCCCCCTCCAAACGTCCCTCGAGCCTTAGCGATGGCCTAGCTGCGTCGCCTTCTTGCGTGATCCTTAGCACTCTCGCTCCGGTCATACATCACAACTGCACGGATTGGACCAATCCCACTTGCTTCGCCAAAATTCCATTAACTTGTTTATATATAGAGTGATACGCGTTGCTTGCACAGTGAGGAATGAATCCCAAAATGGAAAACCCCGACGAGATATCACCAGATGATGATATCTCGTCACGTGCGCTTCGTCACATCTTTCGATTTCCGAGTTGCTACCTGTTTCCGCCGAACACGAACGCCGCGACCCCGATCAGAACCGGAACACAGTCGCCACTTCAGCTCCCTCGCGCAATTCATCGGCTCGAACGACATAAACCTCCCCGCCATGGCGCAGGGTCAGAATTGCCGTCAGATTCAAGAGTTCGTCGTCGCCCGGTTCCTTTTTGTCGTGGATGTGCACTGTCTCGGGAGACTGAAATAAGCCCCATTGCTCGCCGGTAGACGGAACAAACAGGAACCGCACCCTGCCGCTTGCAGCTGCGGCGATCACTTTGCGCAGGTTGCTCGAGGTTAGGGGCGTATTGACGTGTTCCTTGTAGACGTCGAATGCCCGAGCCTCCGCCTCGGACGCTCGACTCTCGACGATTTTCCACGAGGCTGCATGGAGCGCATCCGGCGTGAGCAGGTCCGGATTGCCTGCGATCATATCCTCCAGGAGATGCGGGTAGGTGTTCGCCTCTTTGTATATTGGAAAAAGGTATTCGACGGCGGCCACAATCAGCGGCACCTCCTGGTTCTTGAGTGTGCTCGCGACCTCCCGGTCCACATCGCGGAAGAAGTGAATGAGCCGGTCTTTGTTGCTCACGCTCGGTCCGTGAAAGAAGGCGCCTTTCTGGTTGGACGCGGGTGAAGCAGCTGTGTGCATTTCGTAATTCCGTTCAAAGGACAGGCCCGCGAGGTCTTCGTGCAGATTTTCGGGAGCATCCCGCAGATGCCGCTCCTCCATCGAGCGGCGCGAGCCTTCATAAAGCCTTACGTGCTTTTGGCTAAGCGCCAAAA
>JBAPOM010000296.1:0-1864 GCA_049279635.1 Candidatus Acidiferrales bacterium | reverse complement strand
GAGCGATGGTTATTGACGTTCACGGTCATCTGACCGCGCCGGATTCTTTGTACGTCTACAAGGCGAACATTCTTTCGCATCGCGGATCGCACGGCCGCGGCAAGGTCGAGATCAGCGACGATGAGATGATGGCGTTCTTGAAGCAGCCCACCTTTGGCACCGGCAAGTCGCATTTCGAGCTCTTGAAGGAAGTCGGCACCGATCTCCAGTTGCTCTCGCCCCGTCCGTACCAGATGATGCAGGCGGAGAAGCCGGCCAGGGTCTCGCAGTGGTTCATCGAGGAGTGCAACAACCTCGTCGCGCAGCAGTGCCGCCTTTTTCCCAACGTCTTCAAGGGCGTTTGCGGGCTGCCGCAATCGCCGGGGATCAGCCCGAAAAACTGCATTGCCGAACTTGAGCGCTGCGTGAAGGATTTCGGATTCGTCGGCTGCCTGCTCAATCCCGATCCGAGTGAGGCGTCGAACTATGACACGCCGAATCTGGGCGACGAATACTGGTATCCGCTCTACGAAAAACTCGTCGAGCTCGATGTGCCCGGCTACATTCACGGCGCCGGGTGTCGCTCGATCCGGCACAGCTACTCGACGCACTTCATCAACGAAGAGACGATCGCGGTTGTTTCGCTGGCCGGGTCGCGCGTCTTCAAGGATTTTCCGAAATTGAAAATCGTGGTGTCGCACGGCGGTGGGGCAGTGCCTTATCATTTCGGGAGGTTTCAAGCGCCCAGCCTGCGCCGCGGAGGGAGCGAAACCTTTTACGACGGCCTGCGCCGTCTCTATTTCGATACGGTGCTTTATACCGCGCAGGCGCTCGAACTGCTGTTCAAGACGGTGGGACCGGACCGCTGCCTCTTTGGCACCGAGCGACCCGGCGTCGGCACGGCGAAGGATCCGAAAACCGGAAAGTGGTTTGACGACGTGAGGAGCTACATTGACGGCTTCGACTGGCTGAGCGCCGCCGATAAGAAAACCATCTTTGAGGACAACGCCAAGAAGCTTTTCCGTCTGAGCGTGGACGCCAAGACCGAGAAAGCCTGATTTTGGGAAAAAGATTCGAGGATTTATGCCAACCGCACAGGGAAACGCGCTTGAAAAGGGAACTCAAGCGGCTTACCGCGCCGATCACGTGGGAAGCTTCCTGCGCCCGCCGGAATTGTTGGAGGCGCGGAAGGCGGGTGACGCGGCGGAATTGAGAGAAATCGAAGACGCCGCAATTTTGCGCGTCCTCGCGGAGCAGAAGGAACTCGGTTTCGATATCTTCACCGACGGGGAATTCCGCCGCAGCAACTTCATGGGCGATTTCACTGACGCGGTCGAAGGATTCGATTTTGGCGACGGCTTGCCGAGAAGCTGGAACACGGCGAACGCTGGTGGCTCGACGCTGGGCCGGGGAAGAGTGGCGGGCGTGGTGGTCGAGAAGCTGCGCGTCGTAAGGCCGCTGACGGGGCACGAGCTTCCTTTCCTGAAAAAGCACAGTCCCGGCGACATCAAAATGACCTTGCCGAGCGCCACGCAGTTCCCGGCGATTTCGTTCAAGGCCGGGCGGACCGACAAGGCCTACAAGAATCACTCTGAGCTGTTGTGGGATATTGTCGAGATCATGAAGGCGGAGCTCGGGCGGCTGGCGGCCGAGGGCGTGAAATACATTCAGATCGATGCGCCCCGCTACAGCTACTTCATGGACCCGAAATGGCGCGAATGGATTCGCACGGAGATGAAGGTCGAGCCGGATGCCTGGCTCGAGGAATCGATTCGCGCGGACAACGCATGCTTTCAGGTGGCGCGACGCCCCGGCATCGCGCTGGGCATTCACCTTTGCCGCGGGAATAGCCGCAGCCACTGGTATGCGGAAGGCGGATACGATT
>JBAPOM010000295.1:0-18257 GCA_049279635.1 Candidatus Acidiferrales bacterium | reverse complement strand
CCGGATCATGGACGCGATGGAAAGGGCGTGGAGCGATAAAGATCTGCCGCAACTGTTCAGTCATTACTGGCATAACGATGGATTCGTCCTCTTTACGTCGCGCGGCGCGTATTATGGCTGGGAATCGGCGAAGCAGATGCTAGAGAAATACTTTGATGACCTGGAAGAAATCAGTCTGAAATTTGGCCCGCGCAAAGCCAGGGTTTTCGGCGATGTGGCGACCGTTGTTTATGAGTGGCGCAGCGACGGACGTTCGAAACTGAATGGCGCCCAGCTTCTGCGGGAAGGATATGGCACGGATGTCTTTCTCCGGGATAAAGGAACATGGAAGCTCTATCACAATCATGTCTCTCTCTCACGTCCAGGAATCAGCCATATGCAGGATCATCCCTGGTAAGGTCGCCTGCCGCATGGCGCCGGCAGGAGCGAGCCGGAACTGCTTGCGTTGCTTTTGCTTTCGCGAAAAAGCGGTGGTCAAATTGCATCTTGAAGGGATCATGCTACGGCAGACATTTCAGTGATTAAGTCCGGGGCCGTTTCAAAAAAGCCAGGCGCGCTACGCATCCGGCCGGCCGTTAGATCGGACATGCAGGCGCTCATCGCCCTGGATGAGGAAATCACGGGCTTCGCCAAGCGCAAATATTGGAAAGAAACATTCTCGGGCTACCGCGCCCGGCCTCGATTGCCCCGCTTTCTCTTGGTTGCCGAAGATGACGGACGCATCGAGGGATTTATTATCGGCGAAGTGCGCGCCTGGGAATTTGGCGAGCCCCCGTGCGGCTGGATCTTTGCGGTTCAGGTGCGCCCTAGGACCCGTTTGAGGGGCGTCGGCACGCAGCTCTTCGAAGTTCTATGCGGCGCATTTCGGCGCGCCGGCGTAATGAAGGTGCGTACGATAATGGCGCGCGACAATCACCTTGTTCTGTCTTTTTTTCGCAGCCAGGGGATGATGGCGGGGCCTTTCATCGAGCTCGAGACCGCGCTCGATGGAGAGAATGCAAAGGAAAGACTTCATGAAGCTGCAAAAGGCTAGCTCGTTCGCACTCTACGCTGTGATCGAGCTTGCCTCAAATCCAGCTCATCAGCTCGCGGGCACCGAAATCGCGGAAAAATACGGGATCTCCGCGCATCATCTCGCTAAGGTGCTGCGTGATTTGGGACGCGCCGGAATCGTTGACGCGGTCCGCGGCGTTGGCGGAGGCTATAAGCTTGCTGTCAATCCGAAGCGGCTTACGCTGCTCGACGTCATCCAGATTTTCGAGCCGGTCGGACCGCAGAGTACCGCGAACGGCGACCCGGAGATTGCCACCGACGCGGGGGGCGCTTTGCGCACGGTGCTCGATGAATTGGACGACCACACTCTTGCCACGTTCCGCTCGATCACGATCTCGACCATGCTCAAGCTGATGGCTCGCAAGCCGTGGGCGAATGCGGTTCGCGCAGCAAGGCCGGCGCGCAGAACAGCATCGAATCGCTGAGGCAGAACGTCCGTGCGCAAAGAGCATCGTTTCGTGAAATCGCGCGGCACCGGGCGTTATATTGAGTGGCCGCCAATTATCGTATTGTAGTACCAGAATAAGCTTGACAAGCTTTTGGCGCGGGCGTAAGGTCGAAGTCGTGAAGTGGATACATCGAGCGTGCGCGGCGTCGTAAGGAGGAGAACATGGCCACGACTCCGGTCCAGGATATTCCAGTGTTTGATTCCCTTGTGGCGTCCTGCCGCGAAATCGCCCAGGATCCCGAATTTACCGTCGCCAAGCGCTGGCTTGAGGAGCATCCCGGGAAGAAAGCGGTCGGCTGTTTCCCGGTCTATTGCCCGGTGGAATTGATCCATGCATCCGGAATGCTGCCGCTCGGCATCATCGGGGCAGGCAATCAAATCGAGCTCGCGAACGCCGATTCCCGTTTCCAGTCATTCGTCTGTTCAATCGTCAAGAGCACGCTGGAGCTCGGGCTCACGAACCGGCTCAAGTTCGTGGATGGGATGTTGTTCCATTCGATCTGCGATCCGGCGCGCAATCTCTCGACCATTTTCCAACGGAACTTCCCGGGGATGTACGTGGCATACATCCACTTCCCGCAGCATTTTTCTTCCGTGTTGGGAAGGCAATACCTGGAATCGGAATATCAAAGGATTCTGGACGGCCTCAAGCAGAGGTCGGGGCACGCGGCTACTGCCGGCGATTTGAACCAGAGCATCCGCTTGTACAACCGCATTCGAGCGGGCTTTCGAGAAATCTATCGGATCAGGACCGAAGCACCACACTTGATTTCCGCCGCGGAATCTTTCGTGCTCACACGCGCGAGTACATTGATGGCTCCGGAAGACTTCCTGAACATTCTCGAACAGGTTTTGGCGGGACTTCCTGGGCGGCCATCGCGCCCCAAAGACCGGATTCGAGTGATTCTCGAAGGTTCGTTCTGTGAACTTCCACCCGTCGGCCTAATCGAAACTTTAGAGGAGGCGGGTTGCTACATTCTGGATGACGATTTTCTGCGTGGGTGGAGGTGGTTCACCGAGGATGTGCCCATTGGAGATAATCCGCTGGCCGCGCTGGCGGAGAGTTATTCGGAACGCGCTTATTATTCCGGCACAAAACACGATTCGCGGGAGGCAAAGGCCGCGCATCTGATTCGTCTCGTGAAGGAAAAGAAAGCGGATGCGGTCGTCATGCAGGCCGCCAAGTTCTGCGAACCCGCCCTGTTCGACTACGCCGTATACCGCAAGGCGTTGGACGATGCAAGGATTCCGCATTTGCTGTTGGAGTTTGAGGAAAAGACCTGGATTTTCGATCGCGCCCGTTCCGAAGCGGAAACGTTCGTGGAATCACTGTTATTCGACTAAAAAGCGAAACGTGAGCGTGCATCAAGGAGGCTAATCATGGCCCAAGTCGCAGCGAAAAGTGATTATCAGGGGCGCATACACAACCTTCAGAAAGACATGATCGGCCGCTATTATGCCCGGCTGACCGCGGCGGCGGAAGGCAGGGGCGACAAAGCCATCTACATGCTGATCAGCGGGAATCCGGTGGAGCTGATCGAGGCCTTCGATATGCTCCCGGTCTATCCCGAGGTCAACGCCCTGCAATTGGCGGCGAAAAAGCAGTCATTACCCCTCATTCTCGCGGCCGAGGAAATGGGCTATTCCACCGATAACTGCGCGTACGTCAAGGCCGACGTTGGAATGTACTTTGCGGGCCGCAAGACGCCGTTCGCTACGATCCCGGAGCCCGATTTGCTCCTTTGCAACTATGTCGGCTGCAACGTCTACCTGCAATGGTTCGAACATCTGGCTGAGTATTCCAAAGGCCCGATTTTCAACCTGGACGTTCCGTTTTACCGGACCGATGCCAGCGAACCATCCGAGGAAGACTTGCACTACGTGGTCAAACAGCTGGAGCAACTCATTGAAATTCTGGAACGGATGAGCGGCAAGAAGCTCGACTACAAGAAATTGCAACGCATCATGGAGCTCTCCAGCGAGACCGGGGCGCTGTGGTCGGACATCAAGAGGCTCGCGCAAGGGCGCCCTACTCCCTTCGATGCCTACTTCGATTCCGTCATGATGATGGCTCCGCTCTACTGCCTCCGCGGCACGGAAGATGGGCTGCGATTCTTCCAGGAAGCCTATAAGGAGATGAAACAGCGGGCAGACAACCATGAAGGCCCGCTCCCCGAAGAAAAGTTCCGTCTTGTGATGGAGGGACCTCCACCGTGGCCATATTTGCGGCAGTTCCGGGACATGTTCAGCCGCTGGGGCGCGGTGGCTGTGGCCTCCACATACTCGACCGTCGGTGGCATCTGGGAGTTTGGATTCCGTCACGATCCGCAGCGGCCGCTCGAGAGCATCGCGCGGCACATGTTGCAATGGAACCTGACCAACCGCAACTTCTTGCAACGGTACAAGCAGATCAAGGATTACGTAAATGAATGGAACGCCGACGCCGTGATCATTCATTCGGTGAAAAGCTGCAGATTGTTTTCCGCAGGCCAGGGCGACATGAGGGAATACTTCACCAAGCAGCTCGAAATACCCACTCTCTTGATCGAATCGGACCTCGAAGATCCGCGATATTTCTCTGAGGCCCAGTTGCGGAATCGTGTTGACGCTTTCTTTGAATCGCTGGAACACCAGCGGATGGTAAAGAAATAAACGCCCGGTTCTCGAGCGAGCGCCGTGCTAAGAGGCACGAAGAAAGGCAGGGCCAAATGATTTACGGAGGCGGAGTCGACGTCGGATCAACACAAACAAAAGCGGTCATTCTCTCGGAAGATCGCAAGATTGTGGCTCGCGCTTTGATCAACACCGGGGCGAATGTTTCGATGGCGGCTGAGCGTGCATTCCGGGAAGCCGCCGTTTCCGCCGGTCTCGCTCCCGAAAACATCGCTTACGTTGTGGGAACGGGCTATGGCCGCTACAAAGTGAATTTCGGCAACGCTCAAATCACGGAGATCTCTTGCCATGCCCGTGGAGCGAATCTTCTGTTCCCCAAAACGCGAACCGTGATTGATATGGGGGGGCAGGACGCCAAGGGCATTCGCGTGGGCGAAGAAGGAGACGTCAAGGACTTCGTCATGAACGATAAGTGTGCCGCCGGCACCGGACGCTTTCTCTCGAACGCGGCGGAAACCGTCGGCCTCAGCTTGGACAAGATCGGTCCGATCTCGCTCGAAGCAAAGAAGCCGGTGCGGCTGAGCACGGTATGCGCCGTCTTCGTGGAATCGGACATCATGTCCTACTTGGCCGAAGGGAAGACCGTGCCGGATATTCTGGGCGGCGTTCATAGTGCCATTGCAGCCCGCACAGTTGCCCTGGTGCGCCGCGTGGGGGTCGATTCGGAGGTCACCTTCACGGGCGGAGTGTCGCGGAACATCGGAATGGTTAGGGCGCTTGAGGAGAAGCTGGGGCTGCCCGTCAACGTGTGCGACGATTCGCACTATATCGGAGCCATTGGCGCGGCGATCTTTGCAGTGGAACGAGCACTGGGTGGAGAGATTCCCGAGGGCCCAAGCAAGCTAAGCCAAACTGCAAAACCGGCATCTCCGCAGCCGGGTGCCGGCGCACACTAAATGGAGATCGAGTCAGATAGAAAATGACAGAGGTGCTTTATGGCTTACGTAGCTGGAATTGATATCGGATCCAGAACCACGAAGGCAGTCCTGCTGGACGATTCGCGGCACATCTGCGGAACCGGGCTCGTGAAGACGCGGCCCGATTTTCCCGGTGTGGCGAGGGAGGCGGTCGAGCAAGCGCTCGCCAAGGCGGGCGGCCACCGGGAGGACGTGAAGTACGTGGCCACGACCGGGCTTGGTCGATACAACATCCCGTTCCGCGATCTCCAGATCACGGACATTACGTGTGCGGCGAAGGGTGCAGAACATCTCTTTCCCAACACGGCCTGCGTTCTCGACGTAGGCGGGCAAAGCACCCGCGCCATCCGGCTGCGCGACGGCGGAAAGGTGAAGGAGTTCAAGTCCAACGACAAGTGTGCTGCCGGCTCGGGAGGGTTCCTGGAAAGGGCGGCTCATTATTTAGAGATTCCGGTCGACAAGCTCGGCTCACTTTCCATGGGTGCGGACAAGCCAACGACAATCAGCAGCGTGTGCGCCGTGCTGGCTGAATCGGAAATCATCAACCACGTCAGCGAAGGCCAAAGCGTTGAAAACATCATCCGCGGCATCCACAACTCGCTCGCCTCGCGGTCCAAGGCGCTGCTTTCCCGCGTAGGGCTTGAAAACGAGGTCACTTTTGTCGGAGGCGTGGCACGCCAGAGCGGAATGGTGGCGGCGTTGAAGGATGCAATCGGCCGAAACGTAAATGTCAGTGAGGAACCGGACACGGTCGCGGCTCTCGGCGCCGCTCTGCTGGCTTACCAGCGTTTGCAGAAGCTCGGCGGCATTAAAGAGCCGGACGCCTATGTTTTCGGTTAAGAGAGGAGATTGAACGGGTTGTTTTCGCTAGGTTGCCGCCCTCGCAGATCACGGTGCCGTCTCGGGGACAGGGTCGGTAAATCTGCGCTTCACTTCCTCGGGAATTGGTTCGCTTCGGAACGTGACCGGAGTTTCGCTCACCCGCTTCACCCACACGCGCTTCTCAAAGATCTCAAGTCCAAGTATGCCGTCCGCTTTGTAGACTTTGTGTTGAACGAGGAAGCTGCTGCGTCCCCACTCCGTGATGCAGGTTTCGTACACCACCTCGTCGCCGAAGTCGGAAGGCACCAGGAATCGGGTGCGCAAATCAACCAGGGGAAGACCCATGATGTTGTACTTCTTCAGCATCACCGGCTTGAAGAGCCCGGCCCGCGCAAATAAATGATTCGTGCAGGCGTCACCATACTCGAGGTAACGCGGGAAGAAAACGGTTCCCGCCGCGTCGCAATCTCCCCATTCGATTTGAATGTTCCTTCGATTGATCAGCATGTCGGCATTCCCCTTGGATTGGTTAAGAGTCTAAAATGGGCCTCGCAAGCGTTCGCAAACAATACATGAGCCATCTCACCTTACTCAGTGATAAGCGTCACAGCGGGCACCCTAGCTGCTTGTTAGAAAGGCGTGCCCTCCTGGCGCTCGTGCTACCATCACGTGGCTGCACGCGCAAGAATGGAGATTTTCAGCATGCTGCCTGAAAGCATCCAGTTGATGAACACGGCGCCTGCCGGCTTTGATCCCGCCCGCGACTTGCCGGAGGGATTCCTGGACTTCCTCGTTCCGCTGGACCGGGTCTTCACACCCTCCCAGCGCAAACTGGTTCAGAAGCGGGCCGCCGCGCTCGCGGCGGCGCACCAGGGCCAGCCACCGGATTACCTTCCCCCGTCGCCGGCGACACAGGAAAATTGGCGAATCGAACTGCCCGATTGGTGCCTCGACCAGCGAAATCAGATGACTGGCCCCGCGGACGACACGGAGCTCGTGGTCAAAATGCTGAATTCCGGGGCGCCGGGCGTAATGCTCGACCTCGAAGATTCCGTGGCCAACACGTGGCTGCACCTGATGCAAGGCGTAGCAAATGTGCTCGCAGCACTGCGCGGCGAGCTCAGCTACTTTGACCACAAACGAAGTCGCACCGTCTCCATCCAGCCAAGTAAGTCCGCGATCTTTGTTCGGCCTCGCGGACTGCACATTCATCAGGCGGCAGTGATAGCCAAGGGAGTCCTGCCCGCGTCTCTTTTCGATGTGGCATTGGTTGCTTTCCAAGTGAATCCGGCGGAGATGAAGCATCCGCTCACGTTCTACATCCCGAAGTCGGAATCCGCCGAAGAAGGGCTTTGGTGGCGCGACCTTTTCGAGATGGTTGGCCAGGTCAGAGGCTGGCCGAAGAACACAATCAAATGCATGGCGCTCGTCGAATCGCACCCGCTTGCCTACCAGATGGAGGAGTTCGCCTTCAACCTCCGCGAGCACATACTGGGTTTGAACCTCGGGCGATGGGATTATATGGCAAGTCTCATCCACTTCAACCTGCATGATCCCCGCTGGGTACTTCCTGATCGCAACACGATCCCACACGACGTCGCGTTCTTCCAGAACCTGCGGAATCGAATGCCGGAAATCTGCCACAAGCATGGGATGCTCGCCATTGGAGGAATGACGGCGCTCTATCCGAGCCGCGAAGACGCCGACCTGAACGCGCGGGCACTCGCCGTGCTCGAAAAGGACAAGAAGAACGAGGCGATGTGTCTGATGGATGGCGCGTGGACCGGCCATCCGGATCAGAACGAGATTGCCGTGAAGCAATTTCCTTGTCCGAATCAGCTAAAGGCGCGGCCTGTTAATCCGGATCCGCGGCCCGACCTTCGGCCCGTTCCAGTGGGGGTCGGCAAGCAAACGTTCGCTGGCACGCGCGCGGCGGTCCGTACCGTGATTCGTTATCGCCAGGGAGTGCTCGCCGGCCGTGGTGCAAGTCTTCTGGACGGCTATATGGAGGATTTGGCGACTGACCGCATCTACCGATTGATGATCGCGCAGAGGATGAGGCACCGCGATGCTGTTCGCATAGTCGACGAAGACGGCCAGCCTGTTCCGCACACCCCGGACCGGATCAAGCAGCTTTTCGATGAAGAGCTGGCTCGCATTCTGCGTGAATTGCCGGAAAACGCGCCCTCGGAAACAGCGGAGCAGTTCAAGCAGGCCCGCGACATCAGCGAAAAAATGATCGCCTCGGGCGAGTTTACGCCGGTGTGAAGTACGTGCCGGACGGTTATTCATCCTCAAGAACTTCATTGGAAGACTCCAGGGCTGCGAAGAACGGCTCCTTCTTTGCGACTTGCACAATCACCTTGGTCTTCTCTCACCGCGAGCTTTCGTGCTAGACCTTGATCGTATGGCGGAAACTAAACATAAGAGCTTACTTGACGCAATCGCTCAAAACCCTCTTGTTAGCGATGGCGCCATGGGGACGCAGCTTCAGGCGGCCGGGCTCGAATTAGGTAGCTGCGGTGAACAGTGGAATGTGACTCATCCGGACCGCGTCCTGGCGATCCAACGCGGGTATGTCGAAGCAGGTGCCGACTGCCTGCTCACGCAAACTTTCGGTGCGTCGTCGATCAATCTTGCCCGGCACGGATTGGCCGACAGCGTGGAAGCGATTAACAAAGCCGGCGTTGAAATCGCGCGCCGCGCGTTTGGCGATCGGCCGGGATATGTTTTGGGAAACATGGGACCATTCGGCGGCCTGCTGAAGCCCTTTGGCACGGTGACGCCGGAGGAGGCGCGGGCCGCCTTCCGGCAACAGGCGGCAATCCTGGTTGCCGCAGGTGTGGACGGCATCGCCATCGAGACGCAGACAGCCCTCGAAGAGCTCGGCTTGGCCATCGAAGCCGCGCGCGAAGCCGGCGCCCCTTGCATTATCGGGTCGGTGGCTTTTGACATCACGCGCAATGGCCGTGATGCGCGCACGATGATGGGTGTCACACCGGAAAAGGCTGCCGAGTTCCTGCAAAGTTCCGGGGCACACATCGCTGCCACGAACTGCGGCGCGGGTGTCGACATTGAATGGATGGAGAAGATCCTCATGCGCTACCGAAAAGCTTGCGACTTGCCGCTGATGGCCAAGCCAAACGCAGGCAAGCCAGTGTTGGAGGACGGCCGTTGGGTCTACAAGCAATCTCCGGAGGAGATGGCGGCGGGACTTGAAAAACTGCTCGACGCAGGAGTCAGAATCGTAGGCGCCTGTTGCGGGAGCACGAAGACGCACATTGAACTTTTTCGCGGCATCGTGGATCGTCGAATCGCAGAACAATTTTCTCGTTGAATCGTCTGCGATCCAGGAACCCTGCTCCGGTTTGGTCTACCGATATACGCCGTATTCCTTGCAGGTATCGATCATCGCATGCAGGTTTGCGGCGCGAGCGTTATCCACGGTCGCGCCCGTCGAAAGAATGTAGCCACCGTCCTGCCCCACGTCGTCGATTAGCCGTTTGACGTGCGCCTTCACCTCTTCCGGTTTGCCGGCGATCAGTAGCGACGACGGCACATTTCCACCGAAGCACGCCCATCCGGTAAAGCGTTTTTTGACTTCCCGCAACTCGGTTTGATCGAACACCCAGATGGTTCGGCCGGCGGGGATGTCCGGGTCCGTGATCGTATCGAGCCGCTTGTTGTAGGCGCCCTCGACAAAGAGGTAAGGAATCAGGCCTTCCTCGATCAGTCCCAGAATCACCGCCTTCAATGTCGGCCAATAGAAGGTCTGAAAATCCTTGTGCGACATGAAGCTGTCTGCACCTTTGTGGAGTGGTATGAAAACCACCGGGCTGCGCGAGTTCTTTGCAGCGCGCACGCCGGCGTCGATGGCAAGCGGTACTAATCGCTCCGCCGCCGCGAGCACCGATTTGGGCTGGCGGAATTTATCGAGCATAATTGCGCGCGTGCCGCGCAAGGTGTCACCCACAATGTCGAACGGCGCTTTTGTGAATCCACCCATTAGCCCGGCTAAACCTAACGTCGAGATGGTCTCTTGGTCGATGGCCGCGCATGCCTGAATCCATTCAACCGCGGCTCGGCCCGCATCGAGGAGTTTACTTAGGGCCTCCTGCACATGGGGAAGACCGAAGGGAATCATGGCGGTCGCCACGGACGGCAGTTCGGTGATATCCGTGAAAGGTCCCACCGACCCGAGGGCACTCAGAGAGCCGAGTACTCGCGGCAAATAGTTGCGGATGAAAAAGTCGGACGGGTCGTTGATCAGCTGCTGATACTCATTCGCGTGCATGTATTCGTCTTCCACGCATTGGTAGGGCTCATCAGGGGGCACCCCGTGGCCGGGCCAGCGATACAGCTTGTAATCCAGAATTTCGAGGACCTTGCCCGAACCATAGAGTGCGGTGCCCCCCAGCGTATCCGGCAGAAAGTCAGTGTGAAATTTTCGGAGGGCGTACGCGAGCTTTCCGAAATCGTACATCGCCTCCTGCGACGTGACCCCTGCATAGACAAAGGGGTAGAAACCCATCGCGGGGCACACGGGAACCCGTTCAGGCTTCCTGAGGTTAATGACGTCGAGCAACATCTGGACACGACGTTGATAGGAGTCCTGTACCTCCGCGTTGGCGAATTCGATTCCTTGCGGGAATTTCCATCGCCTGGCACGCTCCTCGAATTTGGATCTTGACGCCAGCTCTTGCGGTTGGGTTTCCATTCCTTTACTCTCCCACGATCTGGGTGACCTGTTGCGCGATTCACGCCTGTGTGGCGGGTTACCAATGGTTCCACCGGTCTATAATGGCGCGTTATGGTACCTGCCTTGCGTGATATTTAGCACCGTTTTTGGTGACGTATGTCACAGCGGAGCGCGACGGACAGAGGCACGCTAAAGCCACAATTCAGTTTCCCGCCATTGGGACTGCTGGCTACATAGAGGGAGGGGAATGGGGTGTCCCAGACAACTGAGGAATTGCTCGGCGAGCGTAGTAGGCGCCTCACGGAAGCTTATGCACTGCGCAAACCGGATCGCGTACCCATTAGCCTGAATTTGGGATACATGCTGGCCAAGTTTGGCGGAATTACCTGCCAGGAACTCGACTCCAATTATGAAAGGGCACAACAGCTTCTCGAAGAGGCGGCCGTCTATCTTCAGCCGGATCAGGTGATGGGACTCGGTCCTTTTGTCTCGAAGCCGAGCAGGATGCTGGGCGACAGACAAACGCGATGGCCGGGCTACGGGCTCCCGGCCGACAGCCCCATGCAGTACATCGAGGGCGAGTACATGAAGGCCGAGGACTACGATGCCTTCCTGGAAGATCCTACAAACTTCACTTTGAGGATATTCTTGCCGCGGGTGTACGGGCAACTCGAGGGTTTGGCTCTGCTGCCCCGAATTCCTGTACTGGTCACCGGGTATCCGTCGTACGCTACGCTCGTCACCCTCAGCAATCCCTTGCTGAGGGCATCCCTCGAGACGCTCGCGAAAGTGGCGGAATTTTATGCCGAACGGGGCGAGGCGATGCTCCGCTCCGCGGAGCGCATGGCTGCGCTGGGCTTTCCGAGTGGACTGGGGCGGGCAGGCTCCTTCGCCATGGCGCCATTTGATTTTATCGCCGACACGATGCGGGGCATGCGGGGAGTCTTCTTGGACATGTACCGGCGGCCGGACAAGCTGTTGGCGGCGGAAGAGAAGGCGCGGCATATCTGCGCGGAAGCGGCGATCCAAACCTGCCGCGCCACGGGCGGGCGTTTCGTTTTTATTCCGCTGCATCGCGGATCGGATGGTTTCATGTCCGTCGAGCAATTCGAGACCTTCTACTGGCCGCAACTGAAGGGATTGCTGATGGATCTGGTCGAAGCAGACATCATGCCCGCCGTTTTCTACGAGGGCGTTTGGGATGAACACCTTCACTACCTGCGCGAGTTGCCCAAAGGGAAGACCGCTGGGCATTTTCAGGCCACGAATATTCACAAGTTGAAAGAAATCGTGGGAGATGTGATGCCGATCTCCGGTTGTTTCCCGGTTTCTTTGCTTCAAGTCGGGCCGCCGGAAAAGGTCCGGGAACAAACCAAGAAGGTGTGTGAGATCCTCGGCAAAGAGGGTGGCTTCATCATGGGCGCAAACTCGTCGATGGATCAGTGTCGCCCGGATCTTGTGAAAGTATGGGTTGACGCCACTAAAGAATATGGTGCCTCCTAGGTGCCCGGCAGGCCTATCCTTGAGCCGCGCGACAGGCAGTTTTGCTTCGCGACCAGTGCAGTGGCGTGCCGCATGGATGTAGTCGAAAGCGTCTGGCGTTTCTGAGTACAATACGCGCGGGTTTGCAAAAAGAGGAGGTCCACCTTGGACGACAAAGGCAAGCAGCTGGTCCAGCAAATTGCGGACATGCAGGAAGACGAGGCCGTAAAGCTGGCCCGCGCGATGCTCGACAGCGGATATGATCCGGTTCAACTGTTGGCGCACTGCAGGGAAGCCATGGAATTGGTCGGCAAGCGCTACGAGGAAGGCGAATATTTCTTGCCCGAGCTCATGCTGGCCGGCGAAATGCTTAAATCGATCGGAGATACGGCCAAACCTCTGATCAAGCAGGACGCGGCCGCTGCCAAGACCGCCGGCACGGTGATTATCGGAACCGTGGAAGGTGACCTGCACGACATCGGCAAGAATATCGTCACGTTCATGCTCGAAATCAATGGCTTCAAGGTGATCGACCTAGGCATTGACGTACCTATCGCGAACTTTGTCGACAGCATTAAGGAACACAGGCCCCAGGTCGTGGGCCTTAGCGGATTCTTGACGCTGGCATTCGACGCGATGAAGAAGACCGTCGAAGCGATCAGAGAGGCAGGCCTGCGAGACAACATCAAGATCATGATCGGCGGCGGGCAGGTGGACGACACGATCAGGAACTACACCGGAGCAGACGCTTTCGGTTTGAATGCAATGGAAGCGGTGTCTCTCTGCAAGCAGTGGGTGCCCACGTGAGCGTGGGGAGCCAGGTGATGTCCGCTGCGGCACTCTACGAACAGCGGCAAAAGCGTCTGATGGACGCGATCGAACTCCGCGAGCCCGATCGGCTGCCCACGATTTTGTTTTCGCATTTCTGGGTCGCGCGCTACTGCGGGATGACCTTCCGCGACGCGATGTACGATTATGAGGGTCTCGCCGCGGCAACGCGCAAAGCTGTCATCGACTTGGAGCCGGACGCTTTCCAGGCGGTGCATGCGATGGTGGCTTTCGGCCCCACCATGGATATTCTCGATTACAAGCAACTGGAATGGCCGGGCCACAAGGGGCTTTCCGATAATGTGCCCTTTCAATATTTGGACGCCGAATACATGGCGCCGAGCGAATACGAGGAGTATCTCCTCGATCCAACGGGCTTCATGCTCCACCAATATATGCCGCGGGTCGCCGGCGCGCTGGAGCCCCTTTCGCAATTGCCGATCTATCCCGGCGTGCTTCACACGCGAATCATTCAGTCGATGGAAGCGTACGCCCGGCCCGAGGTGCGCCGCGCGCTTGAAACGATGATCCGAGCGGGCGAGGAAGTACAAAAGATGCGCGCCGTCCAGGCTCGCATGGTGCAGGAGCTGAAGGATCTTGGATTCCCACTCGCGACGTACGGCACGAGCCACGCCCCTTTCGATGTGGCTGCGGACTATTTGCGGGGCTCCAAAGGCGCGATGCTGGATTTATTCCGCAACAAGGACAAACTATTCGCCCTGATGGACCGGCTAACGACTTTGATTCCGCGCGCCGGAATCGCAGCCGTCAAGGCGGCCGGCGGAAACATGGTCTTCATTCCGCTCCATTGGGGGCTGGATGGCTTCATGTCGCCAAAACAATTCACAACGTTCTTCTGGCCGCAATTCCAAAAAGTGCTGCTGGCTCTGATCGAAGCGGGCATCTATCCGCATGTATTGTGGGAGGGGGACTGCACGAGCCGATTGGACGTCATCAAGGACGTGCCGCCCGGCAAGTGCGTCTACTTCTTTGAGCGCACAGACATGACTAAGGCGAAAGCTGCGTTGGGCGGGACGGTGTGTATTCGCGGGAACGTGCCCGCCTCGATGCTGATTACCGGCACGCCCCGTGATGTGCGCGAGTATTGTAAGAAGCTCTTCGACGTGGCGGGCGATGGAGGCGGTCTCATCCTGGACGCCGGCGTTGGCATCCCGGACGAAGCCAAACCGGAGAACGTATCGGCCATGTACCAGTGCGCAAAGGACTGCGTGTACTGAAGGGCTGCATGTCGGCTATCACATATCCGCGCCTGCTTTTGACGGTCGAGGACGTGGCTTCTTTCTGGGGTCCTCGCCGCGCCCGGTTGGCTTCGGTGCGCATGAAGGCGCTGCTCTCCGACCTGCTGGAGCGGATAGAAGCCGGGCATTGGATCGAGCCGAGGATCGGTTTCCAGGTTTGGCCCGTCGTCGGAAGAGGGCAGGAATGGCTTGACCTGCGCGGAGGCACCCGGATTTCTTCACCCATGCTCGGCCATCACCTGCCTGGCGCTACTCATGTGGCGGCCGGAGTTTGCACGATTGGCGACGCGGTTGAGAAACACGCGAGCGAAGGGTTCGCGGCAAGCGATCGGCTTCGGGCCGTGTTGCTCGACGACATCGGCACGCTGGTTTTGTTTCGCGTTGCTGACCAACTCGAAGAGTTGATGCAGGCCGAAGCCGCGCAATATGGTCTTGAGGCCGGCGGCGTGTTGAATCCTGGCGAAGACGGCTTTCAGATTTCCCAGCAGGCGGTCGTCGTCGAGCTTGCCGGCGGCACAAATCTGGGCGTTTCTCAGACGGCCACCGGCATGCTTGTGCCGCGCAAGAGCTTGTCGATGGTGGTCGGGTTTGGGGCTCGGATGCCGAAGTGGAGCCGCGGCGAACGTTGCGAGCGATGTGGAGCGCGGGAACGCTGCCCTCACCGGCGATCAAGGATGGTCGAGGTTGCGATGTGAGCCGTGCGCACGAATCGTCGCAAATAGGCCATCGGGTGACGTTTGCGCCAGGCGAACAACTCATCTGGAGCCTTCCGGGTGAAACATTGCTGGATACCGCAAGGCGCGCCGGCGTGCGAATTGCCAGCGTGTGCGGCGGTCGCGGCCTGTGCAAATCGTGCGTGGTTCAGATAAGGGAAGGGCCGGTTAGGCCGCCTTCGCCGCAAGATCTCGAATTCTTTTCGTCCGAAGAACTCGCAAATAACTGGCGCCGGGCTTGCCAGACGCTCGCGTGCGGCGATTGCAGAGTGGAAGTTTCGGCACGCGCCGGCGCCGTCCCGCTACGCAGCGAAGTTGAGAGCGAGGACGTGTGGGTGCGTCCCGATCCAGCCGTACGGTTGTACCCGGTAACAGTCGCTGCCCCGACCCTCGAGCACCCCGTCGCCGACGACCATCGCCTCATGAACGCCCTCAACGAAAAATGGCCGGGCACCTGCTCGAGAATCGACCTCGACGTCTTGCGCAAAATCCCCGCTGCGCTGCGAGCACACGGCGGGCAAGCCGTCGCGGTCGTACGATTCGGTGAAGTAATCGGCCTTGTTCCGCCAGGGAAAGGACCGTTGCCGGGGCTCGCCATCGACATCGGCACGACCAACATCGGCGTGCTCCTGGTCGATTTGCGTAACGGCCGAACGCTTGCAAGCCGCGCGACCGAGAATCCGCAGGCGCGTTACGGCGGAGACGTAATCACGCGAATCGGCAAGGCGAGGTCATCTCGCGAGATCCAGAAACAGTTGCACGATTTGGTCGTCGCCGGAATCAACGAGGCGGCGTCCGAACTGTGTCAATCGCAGTCGCTTGATCCGGAACAGTTCGCGGATGTCGTTGTGGCGGGTAACACGGTCATGCACCACCTATTCCTGCAACTTCCCGTCGAATATCTTGGCGCGGTGCCTTTCGTGGCAGCGTGCGCGAGTGCGACGGACGTGAAGGCGCGCGATATCGGGATCAAGGCTATGCCGGGGGCCTACGTCCACGCATTGCCCAATATCGCGGGGTTCGTGGGCGGAGACCACACTGCGATGCTGCTCGCCATCGGCAGCGATCATGAAGAGAAGACGGTCGTAGCCCTCGACATCGGTACGAACACCGAGATATCGCTGATCCACAAGGGGCGGCTTCTGAGCATCGCGTGCCCCTCGGGGCCGGCCTTGGAAGGCGGACACATTCGTTGCGGGATGCGCTCGGCGCCGGGAGCGATCGAATCTGTGGAGATTTCCGGGGACCGAGTAAAGGTAGGGACGATTGGGAATGCTCCGCCCATCGGAATTTGCGGATCGGGAGTGCTCGATGCGACAGCGCAACTGTATTTGGCGGGCGTCGTCACCCCGACGGGACGCATGAAGAAGGCACATCCGCGAGTACGCCTTCAGGACGGGCAACCGGAATTCGTGCTCGCGGACGAAAACGAGGCGCAGGGAACAGCCATCGTCTTCAACCAGCGCGACGTTCGCGCGGTGCAGCTCGCCAAAGGCGCGATTCAGGCCGGGATTCAGGTCCTGCTCGAAGATGCGGGGTTGCGCGAAGACCAGATTGAACAAGTGATCATCGCTGGAGCCTTCGGCAACTATATCGATCTCGCGAGCGCCGTGGCGATCGGCATGTTGCCCGATCTACCGCTCGATCGTTTCGCGCAGGTCGGCAACGCAGCGGGAATCGGGGCGAAGCTCGCGCTCGTGTCGTATCCGCACCGCGCCACGGCACAAAGCATCGCGGCAGGCAGCCACTACCTCGAACTTGCGGGGTCGGCGCGGTTCAACACGGCTTTCATGCACGCAATGGGTTTTCCCGGCCACAAAGAAAAACTAAGAGGAGACAATCATGGCGATACCGGGTGTTAGCATCATTGGCGACCGCATCAATCCGGGTTTCAAAACCACGAAAGCGCTTATCGAGGCCCAGGATATCGCCGGTTTGCAGGCTTTGGCCGTGCGCCAGGTACAGGCCGGGGCGTGGTGTCTCGACGTTACGGTCGGGTCGCGGGGATACACCGATTTTCAGTTCCTCACCGAAGTGATCAGGGCGTTACAGGCGGCGGTGGATGTACCTCTCTGCTTCGACTATCCGAGCGCGGCCGTTCAGGAGGTATGCCTGAAGGCGTACGATCCGGCAAAAGCAAAAGGCCGCAAGCCGGTCGTGAATTCCCTTGCCGAAACGCGCTTGGAAATGCTGGACCTCGTGAAGATATGCCCCTTCCAGGTCGTGCTCATGGCATCGGAGCGTCTGGAAGACGGCTCGGCAAAATCCAACAAGTTGACGAGCGAAGTACTCGGCGTGGCCCGCCGTATGGCGGCAAAACTGACGCGAGAATATGGATTCAGTCGCGGCGACATCCTGGTAGACGTCACAATTCACAGCTTGATATCGGACCTTGAAGGGCTCACGAAGATGGCGCTCGACGCCATCCGCGCGATCGGTGAAGATCCCGAACTCAAGGGTGTCCATATCATGGGTGGAATGACCAACATCGGAAACATGCTGCCGCCGCTCAAATTCGACGGCGTTTCTTTGCGCCAGCTCGCCGAGAATGCATTTCTCACGCTTGCAGTGCCGCTTGGATTCGACACGATTATGGGAACGCCGTGGAATGATTTCCGCCTGTTGCCGGACGACAACGTCGTGTTGCAAACATTGAAAGATTTCACCGAGCTGAAAGGGCTCGACGCGATGCGCAGGCTCCGGAAGCTTTGGGCGCGCAACCAGGACGCACAATCCGCCGTGCAGAAGTAACCTTCCGCGTTGCCGGGCGAACCTTGCTCGGCCCGAAACGTCAAAGAGGTTGAGAGTTTTGTGCCGAGTCCGGCGCTAGAGTGGGCGCGGCATAATTCTTCGCGGCGCAGGACGCAATTAGCCGTTCAGGAGTGTGGTCACCACGTCCGCGGCGCGGTAGATTGGCTCGCCTTTTGGCAGGAATCGCGTAATTCCGGGTAAGTCGTCCCCGGAAGTTACCAACCCCTTTTCGACGTACCGGCCATTCCGTATCTGGGGATGTCCGATCGTTGCCACTAACGCATTGCAGAGGCACGTCCGCCCGACTGTGTCCTCTTCTTTTCCCCCCTTGGAGAGGTACACGGTAACCGGCTCACCGGGACAGCGGTAACCAATCTTACCATCGGGGTTCTTGTAGGCTTCGCGCAAATAGCCAAGGTCGCAAATGCGCGGCCTGGCCGAATACACCTCGCGCTCTGCGAGAGTGCATTCCAATTGGGCTACCTTAAACGGGAAACCCGTGGGCGAAGCCAGCGAATCGGTAACGACTCGCGCATCGCCCGAAATGACTTTTGCGAGAAGAGATTGCTTGTAGTCTTCCCTCAAGCCCGACTCCGCGCAATACGCAAACGC
>JBAPOM010000294.1:0-10067 GCA_049279635.1 Candidatus Acidiferrales bacterium | reverse complement strand
GATCGTATCTTACTGAAAACACAGTATGATTCCGAACCTTATGAGCTGGTAGGTGCATAGTTTTACCCCTTTGTACCAAGCCCCTTCACGCGGGACGCAAACTCCCGATAAACGCTGCCGGTAAAGTTGGTTCCAGTATCAGGATGTCCGGTTACCGAGCCAAACAACTTTTAGCGGGAGCGGCGCGTTGGTTGGGCAATGCGGGCAATTTTGGGTGAGGCGAGCGAGCCGGTGATGCGATAGGACGGCTCGGCGGATTTTGGCGCGGGCGAGACGAAGTGGAGGCGGAGATCGAGATCGCGGTTGAAACCGATCGCGCCGGAGCCGGCGATGTCGGGGCCCGGGGCGGCGAACGACAAATTCTGGACCTGGATCGTTCGCGACGAGCACGTGAAGGACGCCGAAGCCGTCGAGAAGCGGCTTACACCTGGAACGACAACGGAGGCACGCAACGCGGATACGATGTCGATGCCGTGGATCGTGGGGCTGGCGAAATCGGCTTGTCCCTGGCATCCGAGCGAGGCGACGAGGTCCGTGCGTGTGGCGCCGCTGGCCGTGAACGAGATTTTGCCGTCGGCGGAGCCGTCGAAAAGATTGGCAAGGCTGGGCGAGGCGGCGGAAAGCGCTGAAAGATCGACGCGCGAAAAGGCGGCGTTCACTTTGTACGAAGGCGGCGCTTGCAGATCGGCGACCAGCGAACCCGCGAGCGTGCCGCCGTAAAGCTGGCCCGTGGCGTTGGCTAGCTCGATGTGACGGCCGCCGATTTTCAGGTCCGCTTGCAGATGGTGCACGGCGAGCGGCGGCAATGTGAATTCATCGAGGCTAAGACGCCCGCTGGCACGCAGGGCTTCCGGCACGGCAACCGCGGGAAGGAGCGGATTGAGAAACGGGAGCATGCGGTCGAGGAAACTTTCGCGCCAGAGCGGATTGAGCCAGCGGTCGAGGTCCGCGCCGGAGAGAGTGCCGGCCGAGAGGACGAACTGCCACTCGGGCTCGATGTCCGTGCGATCGAACGTCCCGCTCCATTCGCTTTCGAATGCGCGCGCAGAGGTGAGCGTGATGTGCTGTTTTCCGGGCTTAAGGTCCGCGCGCGCGTGAATCTGATCGATCGGCTGATTCAAGAAAGGCGCATGAAGCGCGGCGCCATCCGCTGCATCGGAGTCGCCGAATTCGATCCAGCCGGTGGGGCGGACAAGCCATGGCACATCCGTTCCGCTCCAGAGGAGATCACAGGAGGCAGGACCCGCAAGATCCCAGCCGCGGGAGATATTCAGGCCCAGAGCCGCTGCTGCCGACACGAGATCGCGCATGTCGCGGCCGCTTCCCACAACGTGCCAGACGGGCAAGGCGCCGCGCGTGGCTTTCATGGCAACGCTTAGCTGGAAGGAACCATCGGAGGGAGCCGCGGCAGCGCGAGCGGAACGAGTGCTCGCCACACGATTGGCGCCTGCGAAAGAAAGCATGGCGGGCGGGACGGAAATGATTCCGTGATCGTATCGAAACTGTAGACGCCCCAGGTGGGCCGGAGCCTGAAGGCTCCCGCCGGTGAGCTCCGCGCCTTCACTCAAGCCGACCGCATTCACGACGCGCAACGGCCAGCCGTCAAGATCGCCGCGAACCGCGACAACCCCTTGCGCCGCGACGTCGTCCGCGACGTTGGAGTGGAACGCGCGCAGCCAGTCGAGGAGATCTCCGACGTTGATCTGCGAAGACGTAACGGCAATTTGAACCGGGGGAGCCAGTTCCTTCGGAGGCGTGCGGGGATGACCCCATGAAATCCGGCCGGCGGCGTGCAGATTCGAGTGCGGGGCTTCCAGCGCCGCGTCGCTGAATTCAAGGAATGAAGTTGCCGGATTCCAGCGGGCCTGCGCGATGAGACTGAGCGAGGGATTATCGGAGCGCGACGCCAGGTCCCAGCGATGGAGTTCGCCGAGTTGCGCGGCGCCTCGAAGGGCCCACGTGCCGTCGGGTTCCTCTGTTTTTGCGTTGAGGTCGAGCGCGAGCGTGCCCCGGATGCCGTCATCGTCGTCGCTGGCAAGGCGCAGCACATCCGAAAACGAAGCGTCGCTCCACGAAAGATCGAGCGCCGCGGGGCGCAGGCGCGAAGAAGTGCCGCCGACGTGGCCTGAGACGTGAATCGTCCCCACCTGCTGCAGCAGGACCGCGGCGCGCCAGGGCGTCGCGTCCAAATCGATGCGCCAAAGGCCGGGACTATCGGTTTCGACGCTGCCGCTTACGCCGACGAAAGCGAATGGGAGCTTATCGTCTCCCCGCTTGAAGTTCACTCTGCCGCCATCGATCTCGATCCTGCGAAAGCGCAACCGCGAGGACGGCAAGGACGGGCCCACGGCAACGGGCGGCGCGGCATTTTCGCTGGGACGGGGCAGCCATTCGGCGACGTTCCACTCGCCGGCGGAATCGCGGACGAGGTTCAGGCTCGGATGCGAAAGAGAGAGCGTGCCGAGTTCGATGCGGCCGCGAAGAAGGCTCTCCCAGCGGAGACGGACGGAGATCGAATCGGCGCGGAGGAAATACTCATGGCCGAAACGCTGGTCTTCGTCGACTCTGATCGAATTCGCCACGAGCGAAGGGCCATCCCAAAAACTGAAATCGTAATTGCCGACTTCCACGGGGCGGCCGAAGGCGGCTTCAAGATGCTCCGTCAGTTTTCGTTGCAAGGGGCTGTGACGAATCAGCAAGGAAATAGCGAAGGAAGCCAGCCAAAGCAACGCCAGCAGAACGGCAAGCCATTTTAGCCAGCGAATCCAGGCGCGGCGCGGCGGCGGGACCGAGTCGAGAGACTCGGGTGGTTCGACGGTCGGTGCGTAGGTGCCGGACACGTGGATACGAATGAAGATACCACGGCGGGAAGCCTGCGCGGGCCTAGTGAACTTCGCGGAGCATGCGGTGCCAGCGCGTGCGGCTGGGCAGGTGGGCGAGCGTGTCCTCGATGCCTAAGAGCGTGCCCGCGAGGCTGCGATCGGTGTAGTCGTCGGGCGTGGCGCGCACGGACCAGTAGATCAACATCGGGCGGCCCATGATGGCGTCGCGATCGACGAAGCCCCAGTAGCGGCTGTCGGAGCTATCGTCGCGATTGTCGCCCATCACGAAGTAGTGATCCGGCGGAACAATGAGCGAGTTGCCCTGGAGGTATTTGCCGATCTGCGCCGCCCATTCGGGGCGCAGGCGCTCCTCGAGGAGCGCCTGATCGAGCGGCGGGAAACTCTCGCCGAAGGGATCGTAGGCCTCACTGTGGACAGCATAGGGCTCGGAGAGAGGCTTGCCGTTGATGTAGACGACCTGATTCACGATGCGCAGGTGTTCGCCCGGGAGCCCGATGACGCGTTTGACGTAGTGGACGTGATCGTCGTAGGGAAATCGGAAGACAATGATGTCGCCACGGCGAACGGCTCGATAGGGCAGAAGCTTTTCGTACCAGACGCCGCGGCCGCCAAAGAGAAACTTGTTGACGAGGACGTGATCGCCGACGAGAAGAGTAGGTTCCATGGAGCCGGACGGAATCTTGAACGCCTGCAGGACGAACGTGGTGGCAAACAGCGCGAGGAGGATCGTGACCAGCAGCGACTCGAGGACCTCGGCAAGACCTCCGACGATCACCTTATGTACGGCTGCGGCCTTCGCCGGCGCGGAGGGCTCGGCTACGTTCGCGCTCGTTTCTGTTTCGATCGATTCCATTCAGGCGATCCCACAACTTTCTTCCAAGATTCCCAGTGCGATTCTAGCAGCTGCTTGTTCCGCTTCCTTCTTGCTGCGGCCCTCCGATGCGGAAAGCCTCTGGCCTCCATGCCAGACTTCCACCTCGAAGGTTTTCTGATGCTCGGGCCCGGATGCGTGGCGGAGGCGGTATTCGGCCATGCCGAGCCCGCGCTGCTGAAGCCATTCTTGCAGCGCAGACTTGTGATCGGCGCGCTCGAGGCCTTCGACTCCTTCTTCGAGCGCGGGATCGAGCAAGCAGTGGCGCAAGAACGCCGCCGCCGGAGCCAAGCCGCCATCGAGATAGATCGCACCGAGAATCGCTTCGAACGCGTCGGCCAGCAGCCTCCTTTTTTCGCGGCCGCCCGTCTTTTCCTCGCCGGGGCCGAGACGCAAGTGATGGCCGAGTTGCAAGCGCTGTGCCGCCGCGTGGATCGAAGCCGCGCTCACGAGCCGGGCAAGTCCCTTCGAGAGATTGCCTGCGTCCCACTGCGGAAAGGAAGCAAGAAGCCGCTCGCTGGCCACGAGGCCGAGAACGCGGTCGCCGAGGAACTCGAGTCGCTCGTTATCGACGCCGCCCGCGCTCTGACGGAGGGAACGATGCGTGAGCGCGCGTTCGAGCCGGTCGGGGCGCTGGAAGCGATAGCCGAGCGTCGTTTCCAGCAACGCGCGCTCCTCATCGGTCATGTACGGCTGCCTCGTTCCCTATTTCTTCTGCGCGGCGAGCTGCTTGGCCTTATCCGCATTCTGCTTGCACGCATCCTGCAAGCTTCCCATGATCTGGCTGCAACGAGTATAAGCGTCCGCGGCCTCCGAAAAGTGGCCCGAGTTTTGGAGGCTGGCGCCCAGCGCGAAGAAATCGGTAGCATCGGGATTCGGGTTGCTCTGGGTGGCCTGCTGAAGCTCCTTGGCCGCGTTTTCGAAATCTTGACGGCGGAAATAGACGAGGCCGAGACCGCTGTGCGCTTCGGCGGTCTTCTCGAGTTTGATGGTGGCGAACTGCTCGTCCGTCATGCCGGGAGGCTTGGTGAGCGTGGGAATGTCCTTGATCGCGCGCTTTTCGTAGTCCTCGGCCTTGTCGAGCTGCTTACCGGCATCGGGTGTGTTGGGATCGATGACGTGCGGAATCACCCAACCGACCAGCGTGAGTATATCGACGTCATCCGGATTGATCGCGAGAGCTTCGTCCGAAATGAGATAGAGATTCTTCCAATCCTGCTTCGTGTAGTAGGCATGCGATAAGACCGCGTACACGGATTCGATATAGCTGCTCTTGGGATAGGTCTTGGCAAAATCCTCGCCGAGCTGGATCTTTTTGTCCGTATCCTGCGCGCTCGTGTCGAAGAACGCTTTGTAGGCAGCCTGTTCCTTGGGGTCCACCGTCAGAGGCGACGCCTCCAGCTCCTTCTGTTTCTGCTGCTGGGCCTGATTCGCCAGATTTTCGTTGTCCGGAATCGTGTTCGGATCGGTGGGCTGCTGCGCGTGCGAAACCGCGGCAAATGCGGTGGCTGCTGCGAGCGCGACGGTGAGAATGCGAATCGTGTTTCGAACGGATGAAAGTGTCATCTGGCTTGTCCCTCGTCCTTCCGTGATCGTTCCTAACCCTACTGCTTCGGCTGCGCGGCCAGCTTTCTGGAATCGCTCGCACTTTGCTTGCAGCGGTCCACGAAGGGGCTTCCGGCCTGGGCGGCGCAGCGGTCGTAAACGTCGGCTGCCTCGGAATATCGCTTTAGATTGTCGAGGTCGACGCCAAGGACGTAGAGATCCGTTTCGTCCGGATTGGGGAGACCGGAGATGGCCTGCTGAAGCTCCTTTGCCGAAAGATCGAAATAGTCGAGCCGAAAATAGACCAGCCCCAGGGCGCTATGCGCCTTGTGGGTGTATTGGTCCTTCATGGCGTCGAACTGCTTGTCGTTCGCGTGGGAAGGCTTCTGCATTTTGGGGATGACGTCGATGGCATATTTCGAGTACTGCTCGGCCGTCGTCAGCAACTTTGCCGCATCGGGGTCATCCGGATCATAAACGTGGGGGATCAGCCAGCCGACAGTGGTAAGGACGTAGACATCGTCGGGCTTCAAAGCCAGCGCGCTATCGGCCGTCGAATAGACATCCTTCCAGTCCTGCTTGGAATAATAGGTGTCCAACAGGCCAACTTCGACGGGTTCGTCGAAATAACTCTTGGGATATTTGTGCAGAAAGCTTGTGCCTAGCTCAATTTTCTTGGCCGGATCGGTCGCTTTGTAAAACTCCTTGTACGCTGCCGTTTCCTTCGGATCTTCGTTCGTACGCCGCTCGGCATCGACGAGAGCGCGCATATCCGCTTCCTGGGAGTCGACCGACCGCGCGTCTCCGGGCGCCGCGCCGCTGCTGAGGTTGCCGAGCACTTGCGCGTACGACGAAAGCGCAAGAACCAGAACTGCGCCACACAGAACGGCCAAATTGCGAATCGCAAAGCCTCGATAGATATTCATCTGGTATTCCTCCTCAGCAGAATGGAGAAAGCCGTCATACTTCCTCGATGGTTCCCGCTCCTGTTACTTCGACTGCGGCATCTGTTTCTTCGCCGCGTCAGCGCTTTGTTTGCAGCGGTCCTGCAAAGGGCCGGCGATCTGTCCGCAACGGCCGTAGGCGTCGGCTGCGTCCGCAAAGCGGTTCAAATTCTGGAAGTCGATGCCGAGGACGTACAGGTCGGTCGTGTCGGGATTCGCGGTGCTCGGCGAGGACTGCTGAAGCTCCTTGACCGAATTCTCGTAATCGCCGCGCCGAAAATCAACCAGGCCGAGCGCGCTGTGTGCCTGAATCGCGGCTTGAGTTTTGAACGCGGCGAATTGTGCGTCGTTGATATAGGAAGGCTTGCTCATCGTAGGCATGATCTCAATTGCGTGCTTTGCATAGGTTTCGGCCTTGTCGAGCAACTGGTCCGCGTTGGCATCGCCCGGCTGAGAGACATGCGGGATTATCCAGCCGACAGTCGTGAGAACGAAGAGATCATCCGGTTTCAGCGCCAGCGCCCTGTCGGCGCTGGCATAGACATCCTTCCAATCTTGTTGGGCGTAATAGATGTTCAGCAACCCGACGTCAACCGGTTCGTCCAGCGCGCTTTTCGGATACTTTTGGAGGAAGCTATTGCCAAGTTCGATTTTCTTGGCCGGTTCATTCGCCTGGTAGAAAGCCTTATAGGCGTTCACCTCATGGGGGTCCTGGGCGCCACCTTGTCTCTGAACATCGGTGAGCATGTGAAGTTCGGTTTGCAAGGAATCGACGCCAGCGTTCACCGGCGTTGCCTGCTGGCCGCCCGCCACGGCCATTTGTGCGCGGGAAACGCCGGCGAAGGCAGAAAAGGCGGCGAACGCAATCGACATTATGCGAACTGCCGACCCTGAGATTAGAGGCCTCATGTGATCGGTCCTCCTCTTGCGGAATCGGGCCGGAGAACTTGAACATGAGACGAATGGATCACTGTTGCGGTTCCTGATTTTCGCCGGCATGCGCGGGCGCTTTGTAGGCCGCATCGACGCCGCTCTGAGCCGCGGCCCGGGCATCCAAAGGTCCGTTATCGACGGCCAACGCCGCTCTGTACTCGCTCACGGCCAAATCGCGTTCGCCTTCGAGGTCGTGAATGCGGCCGAGATAGACATGAGACCATGCCAGAATTTCCGGGTCCACCGACGCGGATGCTTCGTCCGAATTTGACGCGGTGGTGATTTGCTGGAACAGATCCTTGGCGCGATCCGCGTTGCCGGAAACGACGGAAGCGATCGCGAGGCCGTACATCGCGCGGGCATCGTCGGGATATTTGGCCAGCACCTTCTCGAAAGTCGCGGCAGCGGTCGAAACATCCTTCTGCTCGAGCTCGCGATTGCCTTCGACGAGCCAGCGATCGAGCTCCGACGCGAGAACGGCCTCCGAGTTTTCGTGCTGCTGGGGCGCAGGCCCGCTTTCGACGGGAGGAAAGGCAAAACCTTTCAGGCGCTTTTGCTCGGCGTCGACATCGATGCCGGAAATCAGGTCGCCGAAATAATAGGACATGGCCGGACCGGCCTTCTCGAACAGCTGCAGCTGGGCGACCAGAGGCCGCACGAGAATGAAGCCGGATTCATCGTCGTCGTGAAGCGCGGCTTCGAGCTGCGGTCCCGTGAGATGGCGCAGGCGCAATTCGACGGCCTTGATCAGGCACTCGTCCATCAGGGAAATAAAATCGTTGTCGTATTCGGCGGGCAGGCGGGGTGCGCTCGCCGCCACACTCAGCAGGGCGCGCTTCTTGTACTCCAGCGGGCGATTTTTCAGCACCAGCGGATCGAGCAAAAAGTGCAGATAGGCGTGCCGTATTGCATCGACGGGCAGTTCGGGGGCGGCGCCGACCACAATCGAATACTGGTCGCCGTAATTCCGGAAATTGGTCCGGGCGCCCACCAGCGGCTCGACGTACACCGTAAACGTGCGGCTCGTCGGCTTCACGATTTCGCGCAAGTACGCGTCGGAGACCGTGACAATCTGACGGAGAGACGCGCGATAGTTCGCCAAAAGAGGCTCGTATTCCGGCTCGACCCAGGTCCAGCGCGATCCGAGATGCGCTTCGCGGTAGAAGTTGGCCAGGACGGTCTGGAATCCGTCGAGCGCAACCACATCTGGAGGAAGCAACTCCTGGTTCACCGGCAGTTGGAAATCCGGCGGCGGCCCCGCGACCACGGCAAAGGTGATGTAGCGGGAAAGCGTCTCGCCGGGATCGGCCAGGGCGTGATCCTGATAAAACTGGCGCAGGGCATCCACCGCGGGTCCCTGCATCTTGAGCAGATCATCGCGCAGAGCGCGGCGCGCCGGCATTTGAACGAGCAGGTTGTCGTCGACCTGGTAGCCCGCCGCGCCCAAGGCGCACATGGTGGCAAAAACTTGCGGGCTTGCCTGCACGGTAATGCCCATGTTGTCGCTGTCCGTGGACTGCTGCGCCTTCAAGGGCGCAGGTAGCGCGGTTGCTGCGACGCAGGCGAACAGAAGCGCAAGCACAGAATGCGAAAGTCTGAAATTTCGGACGTACCTTTGGATGGGCCTGCTCCTCAATCTGGGGTCCCGCCGGCTTCCCGTTTTCTGGCTCTGGGCGATCACCTTTCCCCGATGCGCGCCCGGCTCAGACTCTAGCGGTCGAAAGGATCAGAGTCAAGAATCGCGGAAATGGTTGGAAGCTAGCTCTGGCGATCAGGCTACCCGCGGACGCGAACCTCGCTGAAGCTCAGGAGGACACGCCCGCCGTCCATTGGCCGGCCGAAATTCATCTGTGGCCGAAAGCGCGAGAACATGAGCAGCTGGTCGATCTGGTGATGCACGTCGACACTTTCGGGGCCGGAAAGGATCTTGTAATCGACCACTTCGCCCTGGGCGTTCAGCGTCGCTTCCAGCAGCAAGCCGCTCGGGCTCGGCTGGCCATTTGGGCCAACCATGCCGGGAACCGGGAACGGCGCGAGGCTTTCGAGTTCGGCAGGCTGCACGAGGTTGAGCGGCAAATCGTTGGGCACAACGCCGTTCATGGGCACGCCGACCAACAGGCCGTGCACGACGAAAATGAACACGCCCAAAGCCGTCAGGACGCCGCCCGTTGCCGGAACGGCGAGCGGGCCCAGCAGATTCTCGAAGACCAATAGTGTGCTATTCCAAAAACGGACCACCCCGGCCCACGGAGACCGTTCGCGCGAAACGCGCATGCGAATCTTCAACGCCAGATCGGAAGGCGCGGCAACAGGCTCCATGTGCGCAAGATACCCGTTGAGCAACCGATAGCGCTCGAGATGGTCCCGGCACTCTGCGCAGGAATCAAGATGTTCGCGCAAACCTGCATGGTCCTGGGCGCGCATGGCTCCATCGAGATAACCGGGAAGGCGTCTTTGGGCTTCTTGGCACTTCATCTCGCTGCTCCCTGCATTTCACCGACAGCAGTTTCCTGGGTGCGAGGCACGCTTGGCGTTTCAGGATGCGTCGCGGTTAGTTCTCTCATCGAATGGCCCGCGACGGTGATCGTTGCACGATTGCTGAACGCCGCGGCTGTGTGTCGTTCAGGCGCGTGCAGAATGGGATCGAGAATCTCCTTGAGCGTTCGCCGGCCGCGCAGGATCCGGGATTTCACGGTTCCAACCGAAACTTCCAGAATTTCCGCGATCTCTTCGTAGGAAAGTCCTTCGAGATCTCTCAAAATCACGGCGCTGCGAAACAGGGGAGGCACGGACGCCAGCGCGCGGCGCACGGTGGACTGCATTTCATGCGTCGCCAGCTGCTCGAACGGCGTCGCTTCCTCGTCTCTCAATTCCATGGCCGAATTACGGCCGCCTTCCTCGGCATCGATCGAAACCTGCTGACGGTGATGC
>JBAPOM010000293.1:0-5432 GCA_049279635.1 Candidatus Acidiferrales bacterium | reverse complement strand
GCGTGAGGCATGGGACGCGCAGCTGCGCGCACGTCTCGATCACGCCGCGCGCCGCCTTCACGCCCGCGCGATGCCCCGCGATGCGCGGCAGGTGGCGCCGCTCGGCCCACCGCCCGTTGCCGTCCATGATGATGGCCACGTGGTCGGGCAATCGCTTCGCGTCGAGCTTTTCGAGAAGTTCCGCTTCCTCGCGGTTCGCGGGCTTTAGGAGGTCGCTGGCTTTCACCGGAAATCGCTCAAGGAGTGCAGGTTATGCACGTTCACAAAAAAGTTCGCCAGCGAAAGTAGCACAGCGACTATCCCCGTGCAACACTAAGGGTCGCACGGCGGTGGATATCAATGGCGCAATCGTTATGGATGAGCGGTTGCGCGCACGATGATTGGACGATCCAATAAACGAAGACCCAGATGCAACAATTGGACCCGTTTTTGAATCGAGCGTATATTGCAGAAAGGACCAAACTAGTCCACGAAGCAACTCCCAGACACTTCGCAGAGATGCGAAGTGTGACGGTCCAGTGACCTGTCCCGGCATCGGCCTAGCCGATGTCGGGGCGGCTGGGTTGTCATGGTCGCGGTTTCTGACAATGGTCTACCGCCGCGAGGAAAGTCATCGAGCCGGATGCTCCCCATAGTAGCTAGGCCTGTCGAATCAGAAGTCACAACAACCGTTGTACTGGGCGCGGGATTTTCGAAGTGCGCGGGTCTTCCGCTTCAGGACGAATTTTCGGAGCTACTTCTCTCCGATGACTTCGAGGGTGAGATCGAGGAAACCATTACGGCAACACTTCGAGAATTCCTGCGAGTTGTCTTCGGGTGGAAAAAGGGTCACCGCCTGCCGATGCTGGAGGACGTGTTCACGTGTATTGACCTGGCGGCAGGCTCTGGACACAACCTGGGGATTCCCAAATATACGCCGAAGATGCTTCGCGCCATCCGTCGAATGGCAATTTTCCGAATTTTCTCAGTATTGGACCGCCGCTTTTCATGGTCGCCGGATATCACGAAATTGATCAACCACGCTTGCGGAGGTGAGGCCGCGCCTGCCGCGTTCGTTGTATTGAATTGGGACATCGTTCTCGAAAAGCATATTCTTGCAGCGTTACAAACCGCCATAGACTACCGCTGCTATTGCTTCAACTGGCATACACGTGACGTTGCGACGCTCGGCAACGGAATCCCGATATGCAAGATGCACGGATCCAGTAATTGGGCCTACTGTGAGAATTGCAAGGCTCTTTTCTATGATCTAGAGCAAAAGTTGCCACTTCGAATTCGTGCAGGGCTAATTAAGGGCGATTTTCGGCTATTCAATGAGGGGCTTACGGACGCTAAGTTCGACAAGGCGCTGGCCATACTCCCCGCGGAGCGAAACTGTAGGTTCTGTCACTTCCCGGTGTCTTCCCACATAGCCACGTTCAGTTACCGAAAGTCGTTTCGGACGCACGCCTATCCATCCATTTGGTATCACGCCGAAAGGCTTCTTTCGGAATCAACGCGTTGGATATTCGTTGGGTACTCCCTTCCAGAGGCTGACTTTGAACTGAAGCACGTTTTGAAATCGTCCTGCTTGAGGATGCAACACAGTAAGACCAAAGCAAAAAAGCAGATTGACGTAGTCGTCCTCAACGACAATGCCACCCAAGAAAAATATGAGAGATTTTTCGGCGCTGGCGAAATAAGGGTTTACCAAGGAGGGCTCTCCGAGTACGTCTCAAAGCTGTAGCGCGGTAAACTTTCCGCAATCCGCCGCATCTTGCTCCAGCGGAGATTCAGTCGTCTTCTGAGTCAACCGCAAGGCAGTTTGCGGGGCGCAGGCCGACCCAGAGCGTACCTAGATGACGGAGAGCGGGTGGTGGGCATGGTGCCACAGCGCGGCGAAGGCGTGCCATGGGTGCACGCTCGGGCGTGCGAGCGAGCCGCTCAGGCCGGCGGCGGATGGCTCGAAGATCGCGACGTACACCAGGATCAGCGTCAGGATGATCATGATGACGCTCGAGCCCCACGCGATCACGTTGAAGAGCCATCCGTTGACGTGCTCGCCCATCAGGTCGCGGCGGTTGATCAGCAGCAAAATGAAGATCAGGACGACGGGCAGCCAAACTCCGTTGGCCACCTGCGACAGGACGAGAATCTTCAGCAGCGGCGCCTTGGGAATCAGGATGATGCCGGCGCCCGCGACGATCAGGAGTGTATACAGCGAATAAAACGTCGGCGCCTCTTTCAGTTTGCGGTCGAGGCCTGCTTCGAATCCGAGCCCTTCGCAGATCACGTGCGCGGTCGAAAGCGGCAGAATCGACGCGGCGAAGAGCGACGCGTTGAGCAGCCCAAACGCGAAGAGCATGCCCGCCCATTTGCCGGCCAGCGGGATCAAGGCCTGCGCGGCCTGCCCGGCGTCGGTGATGTCCGTCATGCCATGCGCGTGCAGGGTCGCGGCGCAACACACCATGATGAAAAAAACGATCGCCATGCAGGAGATGCTGCCGACGAGCACGTCCGTGCGCGCGTGCTTGTATTGGCGCGGGCCGACACGCTTTTCGACGAAGCCCGCCTGCAAATAGAAAAATTGCCACGGCGCGATCGTGGTGCCGATGAGGCCGATCAGCATCAGCACGTATGGCGCGTTCCATTGGACGCCCGTCGGGAGCACGATCTGCTTGGCCGCGAAGATCCAATCAGGCTTGGCCAGGAATGCCGAAATCGCGTACGTAAGATAGAAACCGCAGGCCACGAGGAAAATCTTCTCGACTTGCCGGTAGCTGCCGCGCACCACCAGAATCCAGACGGCGATTGCCGCAAGCGGCACCGAAACGTATTTGCTGATGTGGAAGATCTGCATCGACGCGGCGACGCCCGCGAATTCCGCCACCGTGTTGCTCAAGTCGACCAGGAACGCGGCGATCATCACGAAAAACGTGGAGCGAAAACCGAATTCCTCGCGGATCAGGTCGGAGAGCCCTTTGCCAGTCACGACGCCCATGCGGGCGCACATCTCCTCGCTGACATAGAGCGCAATCGTCATCGGGATCAGCGACCACAGGAGCGCGTAGCCAAACTGCGCGCCCGAAGTGGTGTAGACCGCGATGCCGCCCGCGTCATTATCGACGTTCGAGGTGATCAGCCCCGGGCCGATGACCGCCAGAAACACGGCGAGACGCCTGCGCGCCGGGCGCGTGCGACGGGCAAAGTCCTTGCCGCGCGTCGAGAGATGCTCGAACGTGTCGACGAGTGTGACCCACGTATTCATAAGAAGCGTTTAGATTCCCCGAGAGCTGCCGGCGCGAGGCCGGGTCGATCTATGTGTTGCTTATATCTTCGCGCAGAGGCGGCTTACGATGTCGTCCACCGTGATCGAACCGATCGGCTGGTTCTCGCCGTTCACCACGGTCAGGCTGCGCAGATTGTATTTGTCGAACATCTCGAAAACATCCTTGTCGCGCGTATTGGCCTTCACGGAAAGCATCGGTTCGAATGTGATCTCGGCCATCCGCGTGTCGCCGTCGGCCAGCAACAGCCTCGCAAGCGGCACCACGCCCGCGAGCGCGGCCTCCCGATTGATTAGGACGACGTTGTCGAGCTGGTCGGGCGGCACCTCGTGGAAGCGGATGAAGTCGACCACCTCGCCGCGCGTGGCGTCCTCGCCGACCACCACGAATTCCGTCGTCATCATGCCGCCGGCTGTGTTTTCGTCGAAGCGCATCAGTTGCTGCACCTCCTGCGCCTCGGGGGTTTCCATTTCTTCGAGTACTTCCTTCGATTTCGCGGGCTCGAGGCTCTGGATCAGGTCCGCCGCTGCGTCGGGGCTCATCTCCTCGATGATGTCCGCGGCTTTTTCGGGATCGAGCTTCTCGACGACCTGCGTCTGCAAGCGCTTGTCGAGCTCGGCGATGGTTTCCGCGGCCGTTTCTTCGTCGAGCGAGCCGATGATCGACTGCCGCTCGTCGGGCGAAAGCTCCTCCATGATGTCGGCGAGATCGGCCGGATGGAGCGCCTCGAGTTTCTGGCTCGAGAGGCGCAGCTTCACGCGGCGCAGCGGGTCCGGCTCGACCAGATTGACGAACTCCCACCGGATGGTCCGCGGCGGCAGCTTGCTCTGGATCCGCCGAATCGCCATCGGTGGGACCACGCCCTGCAGCAGGCGGCGAACCGCCGCGGGCAGGCCAACGTCCACCTCGGTGATCCGCATTTCGATGTTGCCGTTCGTGCGGTGCTCCGAGAGATCGACGTCGTTGACGCGCACCACCTTGCGGCCGTTGGTGTCGATAATCTGCTGGTCGAGGAGATCCTTGCGGACCGCCAGCCATGCTTCATTCGGCTGGTAGAGCTCGAGCGCTGATTCGTCGGTGGTCAGCCTCACGCGGCCGGGCGCGACTTCGGCGATCTGGTCGTAGCGGGCGACGAGCGGGCGGTACTGCCCGCGGCTCAGCAGCAGCCGCGAGATGCGGTTCGGCTGCTCTTCGGGCACGATGAACATCTCCTTCACGCGCCCCACAATGTTCCCGGCAGAATCGTAGGTCTGAGCGCCTAGGACTTCCGTTGCGTGCAGCATTGGTAGCTCCTTTGTCGGCCAGACGGCAAATCCGGGCATAAAAAAAGCCCGAGACCGGCGGTGCTTCCGGCCACGGGCAGACCAAATAGCTGCCTCGCGCTAGTTCAGGCCGGGCCTCGCCTCCCTGTCCCGGCGCGCCCGGATGCGGGTCGCGTCGAAACGGTGACCGAAAACAGACGGGAAGTCCGAGTGGTGCCGCCGGGTTTCACCTGCCAGACCGGCGGAGCGGCTACTTCCAGGCTCCGAATTGGACGAACGCGCTTCCATAGAAATGCGCATGCCCGTTTTGACTAGTAAAGGCAGACGGAAATTTTGTCAAGCAAAGAGTGGCTGCTTTAGGCAATTTTTACGCCGAAAGCAGCATATTTGTGGGCCTGTGGCCGCGGCGACGGCAATCGGCTGCATACAAATCCCAATACGTTCCGTTTATGTACTCGCGAGGTGCATATCCGAGCGCGCGGGCCACTCGATCGATGGCGTGCGGCGGGCCTTCGAGTTCGAGGAAAACGCCCACGGGTGTTTCATCCAGGTCCAGATGCAGCCCCGGAAGGCGGAATGTGGTCCGGTATTTCTCGTAGCGGAAGCTGGGGCGCAGGCCGATCGCCCGCAAGGCCGATGGCCAGCGGGCTGGCGCTTCGACCGCGAGTTCCCTTTCGAGGCGCTCCTTGTAGCGCGAGCGGCCGCCGGATTCGGGAACGGGAGCCTTCGAGGTGAGGATCGCGCACCGCGCGCCGCCCGGCAGAAGCTTCGAGGGCGCCGGGGTCTCGATCCGCAGCCGCAGCAGGCGCCCCCGGCTGCGGAAGTCGGCGGAGGGCGTGTCATACAGCGTATTTTGTTCGAGGACGCGCCCGCGCAGCTTGGCGCCGAGGCGCTTCAGGCTGCG
>JBAPOM010000292.1:0-17004 GCA_049279635.1 Candidatus Acidiferrales bacterium | reverse complement strand
GCATTACGCCGAGCCCGGTGTCGGATCGTCGCATCTGGGAACGGAAGCGGCGAAAAAGCTGCTTGCGGCGAAACGCGTGAACCCCGAGGAAATCGGGATGATCGTGCTGGCCACTGTTACGCCGGACATGCTTTTCCCCGCGACGGCTTGCCTGATTCAGGATCGCATCGGCGCGAAAAAGGCTTGGGGATTCGATCTCTCGGCGGCGTGCTCGGGGTTTCCGTATGCGCTCACCGTCGGCGCGCAATTCGTGGGGTCTGGCGCGCACAAAAAAGTGCTTGTGATTGGCAGCGATGTGATGACGTCGATCCTCGATTTCAAGGACCGCGCCACGTGCGTCCTATTCGGCGACGGCGCGGGAGCCGTGCTGGTCGAGCCGGCGACCTCCGATTCCGAAGGCATCCTCGATTTCATGCACGACGTGGACGGCTCGGGCGGCTGCAATCTCTATATGCCAGCGGGCGGGTCGCTGCACCCGGCGTCGCACGAGACGGTCGACAAGCGGATGCACTACGTCCATCAGGAGGGCCAGCAGGTTTTCAAGTACGCGGTGCGGCGCATGAGCGAGCTGGCCTGCCAGATTCTCGAGCGCAATGGGTTTTCGAGTCGCGATCTCGCGCTGGTGGTCCCGCACCAGGCGAACATGCGGATTATCCGCGCGATGCAGGAACGGCTGGGCGTGGATGATTCGAAGATCATGGTGAATATCGACCGCTACGGGAACACGACCGCCGCAACGATTCCGCTGGGCTTGATGGACGCCGTCGAACAAGGACGCCTGCGCAAGGGCGACCTGATCCTGCTGATCGCCGTGGGCGCCGGCTATACCACCGGGGCCGTCCTGATGCGCTGGGCTTACTGAGGGCGAACCGGCGTTACTCGACTTTCCTCCCCTGGAATCCAAGGCTTGACAATGTGCCAGCAATAGTTGCATGATGCAACTATCTTGACGCCGCAATGACCGAACCACTCAAAGATGCCATCGAGGCCCCACCCGTCCTGGAGCGCCAGATCCGAGAACTGGACGCGTGTTTCGAAGCTTTTCGACGCGACATGATTCGCAGCATGGCTCCTCCTGCGACGGAGGTCGAGCTCTCCCCGCAAGACGGCCGGGCGCTGGTGACACTCGCCGGCCGCGGCCGCGTGACCATGACCGATCTGGCGGAGCTGCTGGGGACGCCGCTGAGCACCGCCACGCGCATGGTAGAACGGCTTATTCATAAGGGTTTGGCGATGCGGTCGCGCATCGAGGATGATCGACGCGTCGTGCATGTAGAGCTGAGCGAAGAAGGCAAGAGGTTGAACCAGATTTTCCTCGAGCGGCGCCGTGAAATTGCCGGAACGATGCTCGCTCCCTTGACCCATGGTGAACGAGAAATATTCATTGAGCTGATGACGAAAATCACCAGGCCTCATCCACAGGAGTAAGAACACAATGGCGACAACCCCCGTTCCCCACTCTGTACAATAGTTGCACGAAGCAATACTTGCGGATAGCAAGTACAGTTATGGAGAAGACGCGCAAGTGTGGATGGAAGAGCTTTACGCCAGCCATCGGGATTTCATCTACCGCGTGGCCTTGCGCGTCATCCGCAATGCGGATGACGCCGAGGATGCAGTCCAGAATGTGTTCCTGCGCATGATGCGGAACGGCAGGCCGCCGGACGTTGGGAGCGGCGCGGCAGCATACTGGAGGCGAGCGGCGGTGAACGCCGCGATCGACGTGATTCGCAGGCGCACACAAAGGGCCGAGACCGGCCTGCCACCGAACCATCCCGCCGCCGAGCAAAGAGTGATGGAACGGCACCACGTGCGGCAGGTGCTCGGCAAGCTTCCTCCAGCGAACGCCGAACTGTTTAAGCTGCACTACCATGGCGGGTATTCGTACGAGGAGTTGGCCGAGCGCTTCGGCATACAGGTGGGTGCCGTCAAGAGCCGGCTGTTTCGAATTCGCGCCGCGCTGCAAAAGGAGATGCAGGCGGCGTAAGTCCGATATGGGAGCCTAGTTCACTCCGAAGTCGTCCGCCTGATCTCCCAGAATCGTGAGGACGGGATTCGTATCGCCCGCGGTCGTCGTGATCATCACGGCCTTGGTCGGCGAGACGATGAAGAACGCGCCGTTGAACGCCGGTGGCGGGGGAACCTGCGTGAGGCTGAGCGCGCCGCTACCATCAGTCTGGCCGGTCGCAGTGAGCGCGTAGGTGCCCGAGACAGCGAGGCCAGGCGAATTGGCGCCTGTTGTGCTCAAGTCTTCCGTGCCCGCAACAGTGCCGGTAGTGGCACCAGTGCTTGTGAACGCCACCACGCCGGAATAATTCTGGAGCGCCGTTTGGGCGGGCGCCGAAGTGCCCTCAATGAGCGTACCGGCGATTGTGCTCGAGGAAAAGGGTCCCGTGGATTGCGGCTCGAGGATTCCGAGCACGGGCGCGCTAGTGTTCTCGAGGAGGCAAAAAGCTTCATTGGCGTTAATTACGTAGAAGACGGGCTCGATCGGAGCGAGCAGGTCTGTATCGACACGCCCATAGGAATCGCCGGTGCTAAAGCTTGCGGCGATTGCGTTGGAACCGAGTGCGCTTGCGACGCCACCATCTATGTTTTCGACCAGCGCGAGGTTGAACCCGGTGCCTCCCGTCGGCTGCACGGATGCGATAGCCGCAAACGGCACGTACGCGGCCTGGCCGGAGGGAATGATGGGACCCGCCAAACCGCCGACGCTCGCGGCGGAGCCGGGCGCGAAGGACTGAATCGCGTTCGAGAACGGATAGTCCATCTGATGGATCAGCTTGCCTGCACTCAGGAAAGGCGTGGCCGCGGTCACTGCGTCAGTTTCCACGATGTAAGCCTCGGTGACGAGGCCGCTCGTGAGCGTGACCGGATAGACGCTAAAGGTCATGTTGCCGATCTGCTGACCCACGCTCATGGTGCAGCGCGATGATTGCGTGGACGTCTGGAAAGTGCCCGAGAAAGTCGTATCGGGGATGATCGGCTGCGCGCTGCTGGGGGCGTTGGCGTCCACTTCGCCATTGTCGATCGTTCCCGGCGTGGAAGAGTTTGCCGGGACTTCGGCGGTGAAGCGGCCGGCAACGGCGAACGGTCCGGAAGCTGTTCCGTTGAAACCAGCCTCCGTACCGGTGATTCCCATGACGAAATCAGCGCCGAGCGGGCCCGCGCCGGAAAGCGTGCTCGAAGCGCAGGTTGTCACGTTCTGCTGCGCGATTTCGCCAGAGCCGCGATTGCCGCTCGAATCGAGTTCCACGAGGCGGCCATGCAATCCCTTCGAGTCGAGCGCGAACGCGTAGGTGACAGTGCCAGACTTGCTCGTAGTGAGTGCGAGAGTGCCGCGGCCGTTGGCGAGGATGGTGTACGTGCCGGTAAACGTCTCGAGCGTGCCGCCAGATGGCGTCCCCGTAATCGCATTGAAGTCCCCGACGCCTCCGCTGATTTTGCTGACGCCGTCCGAAGTGAAATTACCGGCTGCGACAATGGCGCCCTGCGTGTTGAAACCGTTGAACTCGAATGCATAGTTTCCGCTCAGCAAGTTCGTGATGGTGATGCTCAGACTGGCGGTTTTGATCATCGGGGGCACTTCCGCATCCGCGACCTGAACTGTGATGGGGAAATTCCCCGCCGTCGTACCCGTTGGGATGCCGCTGATGGTTCCGTTAAGAGCGAGCGCCAGACCCGCCGGCAGCGGCCCCGAGCCGGCGGCGAGCGACCACGTGTACGGCAGCACACCGCCTTTGGCTTGCAACGTTGTTGCCGGGTACGGAGCGCCGAGCGTGCCGTTCGGAAGACTGGTGGTGGTGATTTTCAGCGGCTGGGGCGGCTGAATCGTGATTTTCACCGAGCTCATTTCGGTGGGAAATGCCACGGATGTCGCCGTGAAGATGACGTAGTACGAATTCAGCACGGTCACGGGAGCCGTAAGGGTCGCTTGCTGGTTAGTCGACAAGAACGTTCCCGGGGGCACGGGCGCTCCGGGGCCAGAGGTCAAAACCCAGGTGACCCCTTCGTTCATGGTGTCCTTCGGGACGCTTGCGGTGATCGTAACCTTGGCGCCAGCCACGATCGTACGTGCGCTCACCCGCAGTACGACCGTGTTGAAATCCGATGGCGTGCCCGCGCAGCCCGCGATGCCGAGAACCGCAAGAACGAATAGATAGCGAATGAATGAGAACCTGACGCGCCCGCGCATGACCACCCCTCCCCAACCCTGCTGTGCCGTGCCTCTGACCCATTCCCTTTAGACCACAAAATCGCATGGGATAGAGGAAGAATGACCGGACGCATTAGCGTATGAAGCAACCAGCAGCACAGGCCAGACGGAAAGGCTGTCCTGACACTCCGGCAATCAGGGTCGCCTGGGGAACAAGAAGAGCATGAGCAGGATGCCGACACCATAGAACGGGAGGGACAAGGTGCGCGTCCCGCCAAGGAAGCGCAGACAGAGGCCGAAGAGAACCACGGCCTCGGCCAGCATGTAGCTCGCGAAGCTTGCATTGCGCCAGCGTTCGAGCGAGGAGCCGTCGTCCGGCTTTGCCTGGAGTGCCTCCAGGGCGGGCCGAATTACCTTCACTTGAAGATACAGGGCGGCGCCGACCATGATCGCGGCAATGCTACTGAGGCCTGCAAGAAACGCGTGATTCATAGCAATGGGCTGGTGCTGCGTTTTCTCGGCGAGCGCGACATACAAGAGCATCGCAACAAGCAAAATCAGGTACAGAGTGCGAAGGCCTCGCAGGGTTCCATCGACGGCGGGGGCTGGCGGCTGAGGGCGCATGTGCGATCGGCGAACGATTCTGGCGCGAGCGTCGCGGGATGGCAAGGACCTTTTCGTCGCCGCCGAGGTGGACGCTCAAGGCTTTCTTCCCGCCGAGCTTTTCGTCCATAATAGATAGATAGTAGATCTTGTGCAGAAAAGCTCGCGGTAAAGGACGGTTCAATTGCGCGTTGTGCTGACAGGTGGAGCTGGATTCCTGGGTTCGCATCTTTGCGACTACTTCATCGAAAAGGGCTGGGACGTTCTTTGCCTCGACAACCTAGTGACCGGCGTCGATTCGAACATTTCGCATTTGCTGCCGGACCCTCGATTTAAATTCCAGAAGCAGGATGTGTCGCAATACATCGATGTGCAGGGCCCGGTGGATGCCGTGCTGCATTTCGCCTCGCCGGCCAGTCCGCCCGATTACCTGAAGTTCCCGATTCAGACATTGAAGGTTGGCGCGCTCGGGACACACAACACGCTGGGCCTGGCGATGGCGAAGAAGGCCAAGTTTCTGCTGGCATCGACATCGGAGTGCTACGGCGACCCGGAGGTGAGCCCGCAGCCGGAAACCTATTGGGGGCACGTGAACCCGGTCGGGCCGCGGGGGGTGTACGATGAAGCGAAGCGGTTCGCGGAAGCCATCACAATGGCCTACCGCCGCTATCACGGCGTGAACACGCGCATCGTTCGAATCTTCAACACCTACGGGCCGCGCATGCGCCTGAACGATGGGCGCGCGCTGCCGAATTTTCTCTACCAGGCGCTCGTCGGCGACCCGATCACCGTGTACGGAGACGGCAAGCAGACGCGCAGCTTTTGCTACGTCACCGATTTGATCGAAGGGATCTACCGATTGCTCGAATCGGATGAGCCCGAGCCAACCAACATCGGCAATCCCAGCGAAATCACGATTCTGGAATTCGCGGAGCGCGTGCGGGCGCTTGTGGGTGCGACGGCGCCGATCGTGTTTCATCCTTTGCCGCAGGACGATCCCAAGCAGCGGTGCCCGGATATAACGAAAGCGAAGCGCATCTTGAAGTGGGAGCCCAAAGTGGGGCTCGAGGAAGGGCTGAAGCGCACGTACGAATTTTTCAGGCAACAGGTGGGCGCGACCGGCTCGACCAAATAGCGCAGAAGTCGAAGAGAGATCCTTCGGTTCGCTCCCTTCGACTGCGCTCAGGGCAGGCAGGATGACAATCGAGCGCCAGGCAACGCCACCACGAAACTTCTATTCCGAGCGGCCGAAGGAACGGTATTCGAAGCCTCGAGCCTTCATCTCGCGCGGCGAAAACAGGTTGCGCCCGTCGAGAAGGAACGGCCGGGCCATCGCGTCGCGGACGCGATCCCAATCGAGTTTGCGGAATTCGTCCCATTCGGTGGCGATGATCAGCGCTTCCGCGTCCTTCACCGCATCATAGGGCGATTCTGCGTATTCGATTTGAGGCAGCACGGCGCGTGCTCTTTCCATTGCCTCCGGATCGTATGCCCGCACGATCATCCCTTCAGCCAGCAGCCGGTGGACGAGATCGACGGCGGGAGCAAAGCGGATATCGTCCGTGTTCGGCTTGAAGGCTAGTCCTAAAACGCCAACGCGTTTCCCTCTCACCACCCACAGCGCCTCGCGAAGCTTGTCGTAAGCCCGGTCGATGCGCCGCTTGTTGATCTTTTCCGCTTCCTTGAGCATCGAGAAGTCGACGCCCGATCGTTCGGCGAGGTGCACGAACGCCTGCAGATCCTTCGGAAAACAGAACCCTCCGAAGCCAAGACCAGCCGATAGGAAGCTTCCGCCGATGCGCGGATCGAGGCCCATCGCGCGCGTCACCTCTCCGATATCCCCGCCGAGACGCTCGGCAAGATCGGCAACCATGTTGGCATAGGAGATCTTCATGGCGAGGAATGAATTCGACGCGTGCTTGATCAATTCCGCGCTATTGATCGTAGTGACGACCCACACCGGCGCCGGGCCATCGGGACAAGACCCTGAGTGAACGGGGCAATTGAATTTGCGGTCGAGCACAGGCCCATAGATTTCTCTCAGCTGTCGCTCAGCGGTCTCATCCTCGACACCGACCACCACTCGATCCGGATGCAGGAAGTCTCCTACGGCCGTGCCTTCGCGGAGGAATTCGGGATTGGAGGCAACACGGAACGTGACGCCAGTCTTGCGGCTGTAAACGGAGAGAGCTCGCTTGAGCTCCTGTCCGGTCCGCGCCGGCACGGTGCTCTTCTCAACGACCAGCTTCGGCGACTTCGCCTCGGTGGCAATCACGCGCGCCACGTGATCGATCGCGCTCAGGTCGGCGTCTCCGCTCGGAAGCGGGGGCGTTCCCACGCAGATGAAAATGGCTTCGCACTTGTCGATCGTTTCGGCCGGATTCGCGGAGAAACTGATCCGCTTTGCCTTACGGGCCTTGGCGATCACCCCTTCAAGGCCGGGCTCGTAAATCGGCACGCCGCCCGCCTCGAGCGTGTCGATCTTCGATTTGTCGTTGTCGGCGCAGACGACATCGTGGCCGATCTCGGCGAGACAAGCTCCCGTCACCAGCCCCACGTAACCACTGCCAATCACAGAGATTTTCAACGGACTCTCCCGGTCATCAGGATTCGATCAGGTTGGGCCAAGAAACCTCTATTTTGAGGTAGGCGACTCGGCCTTCCAACACAATTTTAGGAGGCTGTTCTTAGAACTTCGGAACCGTGGTACAGGATACTCTTTCCTCACACTTTTCATTCGATTTACCCGCTTTAGCCCCCTTCTCTCCTATTCTAAGTGAGTCAAACTATGGCCGAACGAACCGACACGAACAGGGGACTCTCCGGACCGCCGAAGCAGGCCGCCAGGGGCGAGCAGCAGGACACGATGCTGCTCGGGGACGTCCCCGACGTCTCGGAACTGATGCCGGAAGCTTCGGACCAGGCCACCCTTCCCCATCTGAGCTCAGTGGCGCTTGCCGCCCTTTCCCAGCGATACGAGATCTTGGGTGAAGCGGGCCATGGGAGCATGGGCAACGTCTACAAGGCGCGGGACCGCGAAACGGGGGAGATCGTCGCGCTAAAGCTTTTGAAGCCCGAAATCGCCTCGGATCAGGCGATGATGGACCGGTTCAAGAACGAACTCCTCTTCGCGCGAAAGATTACCCACAAGAACGTCTGCCGCGTCCACGAATTCAATCGTCTGGGAGGAATCGCGTATACCTCGATGGAATTCGTCGAGGGGGAAAGCTTGCGCTCGGTGCTGAACCGATTCGGCGGCCTTCCCGTGCGCAAGGCGACCGACCTCGTGCTGCAGATTTGCTCGGGGCTGAGGGAAGCTCATGCGCAAGGGATCGTCCACCGGGACCTGAAGCCCGAAAACATCATGATCGACGCGCAGGGCAACGTGAAGATCATGGACTTTGGCATCGCGCGCTCGATGGAAGCGGTGACGCGGATGACGGGCTCGATGGTCGGCACGCCCGCGTATATGGCTCCCGAGCAGGTGGCGGGAAAGCCGGTGGATTATCGCACCGACATCTATTCGCTCGGGCTGATCCTGTATGAAATGTTCACGGGCACGGCGGCGTTTCGCGCGGACAACGCGGTCGCGGTTGCGCTGAAGCAGATGCGCGAATCGCCGGTTCCTCCTCACGAGATCGATCCGCAGATACCGGTTCCCATCGAGCGCGCGATCCTGAAATGCCTCGAAAAAGAACCGTCGAAGCGCTTTCAATCGATTGCCGAACTTGAGAGTGCGCTTCGACCGCAGGGCACGGCACCAGCGGCGCTTACCGGTGCTCCACCGGCGCGTGTCTCGTCCACGCATTCCACACAGGCGACGCTGCCGTTGCCTTCTCCGCCGTTGCGCTTGATGGCGCCTCCGCGAAAGCGCGTGTCTCCTGCCGTGTGGGTGCTGTTGTTGGTTCTTGTCGCGCTCGCTGCAGTTGCCGGGGAGCGCTCCGCGCAAATCAGGCAGGCAACCGCGATGCTGCCTCGCCCTGCGCCGCTGCCTGCGCCGAAGCCGCCCGCTTTCGCGTTCGATATCCCGCCGCGCCAGGCCGCACAGCCACCATCTGCGTTGCCGCTGCCTGTGCCAAAGCCTGTCATGGCGAAGCCTGAGAAGCCAGCCGTGGCCAGGCCGGCTCAACCGGCGTCACCGCCGCAAGATGTGCAGCAGCGCGCCGACAAGGCATTCGGCAAGAGCCAATCCGGAGGGGCGTTTACGGGCTTAGATAATCGTCCCGGCTACGTTTGGGTCGGCCGCTTCGAACGCGAAGATCGCGCGCGCGGCGCCGCGAAAAAGATCGAGGACCTCGGAGGACTGAGTGCGCGGGTCGTGTCGAGGCAGAATGAAAGCGGCAAGTTTTTCGTGGTTTGGACGGGCCCCTTCGCGGCCAAGAGTCTGCCGGGCATCCTCGATTGGCTCCAGGCTCAAGGATTCGCGAAGGCGCGCGCAGTTAGGACACCCGGGAATGGAACGATGGGTTTGCGGGATCAGGGGCAAAACGGAGAACCGTGGGGGAAGACGAATCCGGCGCCAAATCCGTGAGGGCTTGGGGCGGCGAGGCAAAGCCTGATTCGAAGAGAAACATGAGCGTGGAGATGCAATTCGGGGCGCGCAGCGATGTCGGTTGCGTTCGCGGGAACAACGAAGACAGTTTTCGCGTCGCGCCCGAAATGAATTTGTTCGTCTTGTCAGACGGTATGGGAGGGCTCGCTTCGGGAGAGATCGCGAGCCGTCTCTCGGTGGACTGCGTCGTGAGGCATTGCGGCGACGCTCGGGCGAATCCGTCGCAACCGCTGGTGGGCAGACGCATCGACGGAATTTCCGAAACGTCGAACCGGCTGGCGAGCGCGATTCGGCTGGCGAATCAGGCGGTACGCGACGCCGCGAAAGAAAAAGGCGCCGAAGGACGGATGGGCGCAACGCTCGCGGCGGCTCGCGTAGAGGGCGAGCGCCTGAGCATCGCGCACGTCGGAGACAGTCGCATCTACCGGCTGCGCAACGGCGGTTTCGAGCAGCTCACGCGGGATCATTCGTTCGTCGCCGAACAGATGCTGCACGGGCGCATGACGGCGGAAGAAGCGAGCAGCAGCGCGTTGCAAAGCGTCCTCATCCGCGCCATCGGGATCGAACCGGAAGTGGACGTCGACGCAAACGACGAGCTTTTGATGGAAGGCGACACGGTACTGCTTTGCTCGGATGGACTCACGCGCGAGCTTTCCGACGAGCAAATCGCCGGCGTCCTCGGCAAAAACGAGGACGCGCAAGAGGCGGCCGACGCGCTCGTGGAGCTCGCCAAGCAGGCGGGCGGGGGCGACAACATCACGGTGATCGTGGTGCGCCGCTCGCCGAAGCCGGTGGGAGCGTTCGCGCGGATTTTCAAGTGGTTCAAGGATTCTGTTTAACCCAGGATGTTAGCCGAATGGGCGGAACGTGCGGATCGGAGTGCGGGAGCAATTGTTCAAGAGGAGGACGAAATGTCGAAGCTGGTTCTGAAATTTGAAAACTCGGTGCTGAAGGAAGTGCGGGTCGGATCGAGCGAGGTGAGCATCGGCCGCTCGCCCGAAAACGGACTGGTGATCGACAATCCGGCGGTCTCGCACTACCACGCCCGCGTGTTTCGCGAAGAAGGGCGGCTGATGCTCGAGGATTTCGGCAGCCTCAACGGGACGTTCGTCAACGGGCAGCGCGTGAAAATGGTGACGCTCAAGCCCGGCGATTCGGTGATGGTGGGCAAGCACACGATCGTGGTGACGGAATCGAGTGAGCCGAGCGGCCTGGTGACGTGGACCGGAGATTCGCGGCCGGCAGCGCCCAAGATCAACGAAACCGTGATGCTCGATACGAAAGCGCGGCGCGAGTTTCTCGAACAGGTCGCCGCCGGCGGAGAAAGTTCGCAGATCGCACCGGCGCGGGTCAAGGTGGCCACGCTTGTGGTGCGCAGCGGCAAGACCGACCGGAAGGAATATGCGCTCACCGACAAGCTCACCGTGGTCGGCAAGTCGGCGATGGCGACCGTGAAACTAAAAGGATGGTTTGCGCCCAAAGCCGCCGCGCAGATCAACCGCCGCGAGGACAACGATTACTACGTGGGCGCGGCCGACAAGGTGCCGAGCGTCAACGGACAGCCGATTTCACATCCGACCAAGCTCGCGTCGGGCGACGTGATTGCGGTTGCCGACATCGAGCTGGAATTCCTTTACCGCGATTAAAACGCCGCGCGTGAAAAGAGCCGATAAACCGGCGCTACGCGTGCGCTGTTTCGGCTGTGCCCTTCACGTACGTGTCGAGGAATCCAAGCGTCAGCTTCCACGCCAGGCCCGCCGCGACGCGGTTGAAGCTGGCGCGCGCGTCACAGAAAAATCCGTGGTCGGCGTACGAAACGGTGACGTTCACGAAGGGCTTCCCGGCAACCGTCAGAGCGTCCTCCACCGCCCGCCTGTGCTCCTGAGTGATGTGCTTATCGAGGCCACCCCAGAAAAGCAAAATGGGGGCGTGCAGATTGGCCGCGCGCGGCAAAAGGGCCTGCGCGATGCCGCCACCATAAAACGAGATCGAGGCTTGCAGAGGCAAAGTCGCGTCGGCGAGAAACGACGCGCGGCCCCCCATACAGAAGCCGATGCTCGCGATGCGGTCAGCCGAGACTAGCGGATTCGCCCGCAGCCAAGCATACGCGGCGCGCATGTCCGCCGCTTGTCCATCTTCGGTGAGACCCTGCATGTGCGGCATCACGGCCGGAAAATTGTCGTAGGTTCCCTCAAAGCCCGGCCCCGTGCGGTGAAATAGTTCGGGAGCGATCGCGACGTAGCCCTCGCGCGCGATCCTTTCCGTGATGTCGCGAATGTGCGGGTTCACTCCGAAAGCTTCCTGCAGCACGAGCATGCCCGGAAATTTTCCCTGTTCCTCGGGCCGCGCGACATATGCGTTCATCGAAGTTCCGCCGGCAACCGCCAAAGTGATTTTCTCGGTCGCGATCTTCGCCATATCGTTCCTCCTCTGCATACGATTCCGCAAAACGCCCCTAGCATATGACAATTGATGCGGGCGGTTCATCGAAAAAAGATGCTCCGGCGTAAACATTGAGGCGACTCTATGTTTTGTGATGAGAGAAAACAGGAGCAAAATAGAATGGATGACTTCTTTCGATAAGACATCCGTCGACTTACCTCAACAACCGGATAATCGCCCTCCTATCTATCGCGTTGCATATTGGAAAGCTCAGCTCGAGCATCAAGAAGACCGCGTTTTTCTGATCCTGACATTCGTGATCGGCGCCCTCGCCGGGCTCGCCGTCGTGGCGTTCATTCTGCTCACGGAGCGGCTCGGCGCGCGCATCTATCCTCCGGGCGTTTCCGTCTGGAGGCGGTTGATCGGCCCGATGGCGGGCGCGCTGACGATGGGATACGTACTGGCGCGGTTTTTCCCCGATGCGCGAGGCAACGGCGTCGTGCAGACGAAGTCCGCCCTGTACTCTCCCGACGCGCGCATCACGATGCACAGCATCATTGGAAAATTTTTCTGCACCTCCGTCACTCTCGCATCGGGTATCCCTCTGGGGCCGGAAGGCCCGTCGGTGGCGGTCGGTGCGGGAATCGCGTCGGTGCTCGGGCGCGTCCTGGGCTTGAAGCCCGAAAAAGTGCGCACGCTGATTCCCGTCGGAGCCGCTGCGGCTATCGCAGCCGCTTTCAACACGCCCGTTGCCGCCGTGATCTTTTCACTCGAGGAGATCGTCGGAGACTTGCACGCGCCGGTACTTGGATCGGTCGTGCTAGCCTCGGCGACGGCATGGATGGTCCTGCGGCTGCTTCTCGGCGATAACCCGCTGTTTCACGTGCCGGATTACCATCTCGTTCATCCAATCGAATTCGCCTTTTACGCCGTGCTCGGAATTCTAGGAGGAGTCGTTAGCGGCGCATTCATCCGCCTGCTGCTGTGGACGCGCGCGCAGTTCCGGCGATTCCCGGCGCATACGCGCTGGGTTCAGCCGCTGGCGGGCGGCGTTCTTGTCGCGGTCGTGGGCATATTTGCTCCGCAGGTGCTCGGCGTCGGCTACGTCTATATCAATGCGCTGCTCAACGGCCACCTGGCGATTAAGATCGCCGCGATTCTCGTGGTTCTCAAACTGATCACATCGGCGACGAGCAGCGGCACCGGGAACGCCGGCGGAATTTTTGCGCCCACTCTCTTCATCGGAGCGATGCTTGGCGGCACGGTGGGAGGCGTCGCGCATCACTTTCTGCCCCAATTCACTGCAAGCCCGGGGGCGTACGCGCTGGTGGGGATGGGCGCGGCGTTTGCCGGCATCATTCGGACCCCGATGACTTCCGTCGTGCTCGTTTTCGAGGTGACGCGCGACTACACCATCATCGTGCCGCTGATGATCGCCAATCTCGTGAGTTACTTCGTCTCACGCAAGATCCAATCGAAGACGCTGTACGAAGAACTGGCGCGCCAGGATGGAATTCACCTGCCTATCGCAGGTTCTCGCGTGCGGCCGGATGCGCGAGTGGTCGGCCAGGTGATGCACAAACCGGAAGAGACGCTGATCGCAACGATGACGGTCGCGGAGGCTTGCACGCTCGCCGAACGCAGCGGGCTCAGCACGTGGCCGATCACCGACGATCAAGGGCTTGTCGGATTGATCTCGGCGGAGACGCTGCGCCGCATGAAAAACGAAGGCAAAGGTGACGTGCCGCTGGCGCAGGCGGTCGACCCTGCTGGTTTCCCGCACCTCCACAGCGATCACTCGCTCGACATCGCGCTTGAACGCATGGGAGTTTCGGGTCTGCGCGTGCTGCCGGTTGTGAGCCGGTTCAACATGCAGGAGATGCTCGGGGTCGTCTATCTCTCGGACATACTCAACGCATATCGCGTCGCCATCCAGTCTCCGGACCATCCGGCGCTAGAGCAACGGCAGACGGAAAGCAAAACCACGGGCTAGGGCTCCGGCGCGGATCAAGTGGGCCGTGCGGATCGAGACCGAAGCCTATTCCTTGTTCTTCAGCTTGAGCCTGTGCTTGTTTTCTTCGAGGAACGCCCGCAGATTTTCGGAAGCGTCGAGCAAACGGATCCACTGCTCGTAATAGAGTGTCACCGGAAAGCGCCCGAGCCCGTACACGCTGACGCCTCCTTTTTCTCCAACGCGAAATTCGAGGCTGCCCTTGGGTCTGGCGCCCGTCTGCTTTTCGAGTTCGGCGATGCGCGCCAGCAATTCTTCTTTTGTCGGTTCGGACATGTGCTTGCTCCTTCGGGGCTGTTGCAAAAACCGGATGATACCACTTACGTGAGCTTGGAGGCTTCGGCGCTCGCGCGAATCTCTTGCCAACGCTTCGGGCGCTTTTTCGCGTCGAGCACTTTCTTGCGCAGGCGAATCGACTTTGGCGTCACTTCGACGTATTCGTCGTCGGCGATGAACTCAATCGCTTTCTCGAGCGTCATGTCGCGCGGCGGAATCAGGCGAATGGCTTCGTCGGCTGAGGACGAGCGCATGTTGGTCTGCTTCTTTTCCTTCGTGATGTTGACGTTCATGTCGTCTTCGCGCGCGTTTTCGCCGACGACCATTCCTTCGTAGACTTCGACTCCCGGGCCGACGAACATCTCGCCGCGTTCCTGAATGCCCCAGATCGCGTAGGCGACCGATACGCCCGCGCGGTCGGCAACCAGCGCGCCCGTGAGGCGCATCGCCATGTCGCCTGCATATTCCGTCCAGCCCTCGAGCAGTGAATGAATCAGCGCAGTGCCGCGCGTGTCGGTCAGCAGCTGGCCACGCAGCCCGATCAATCCGCGCGACGGGATGCTGAACTCCATGCGCACGCGGCCCGAATGATGGTTCACCATCTTTTTCATTTCGCCGCGGCGGCTGCCGAGCGATTCCATCACGATCCCGATGAACGATTCCGGGCAATCGATCACCAGTAGTTCGAGCGGTTCGACCCGCCGCCCATTCTCCGTGCGAACCACGATCTCGGGCTTGCCGACCATCAGTTCGTAGCCTTCGCGGCGCATCGTCTCGATCAGAATCGCGAGCTGCAGTTCGCCGCGGCCGAGGACGCGAAACGCGTCGGTCGTGCCCGTGTCTTCCACGCGTAGCGAAACATTGGTGAGCAATTCGCGCTCGAGCCTCGATCGCAGGTCGCGCGAGGTGACGAACTGCCCTTCCCGCCCCGCGAATGGCGACGTATTGATCGTAAAAACCATCGTCAGCGTCGGCTCGTCGATCGTCAACGGTTCGAGCGGCGCAGGATTCGCGAGGTCGGTGATGCTCTCGCCGATCTGGATGCCCTCGACGCCCGCGATCGCCACAATGTCGCCCGCCCACACCTCTTCGGCTTCATCGCGTTCGAGCCCGCGGAACGTGAACAGTTTCGTGATCTTCGTCGGCTGAATTTTTCCGTCGAGTTTGGCGATGCCGACTTCCGTGCCGCGCTTCAGCGTTCCCTGAAACACGCGCGCAATCGCCAATCGGCCGAGAAAATCGCTGTAATCGAGGTTCGTAACCTGAATCTGCAGCACGGCTTCGGGATCGCCCGCCGGTGGTGGAATCGACGCGATAATCTGCTCGAAGAGCGGCTGGAGCGTCGTCGATCCGTCGTCGAGGTTGACATGCGCGATTCCAGCCTTTGCGTTGCAGTAGATCACCGGAAAATCGAGCTGGTCTTCGGTTGCGTCGAGATCGATGAAGAGATCGTAGATTTCATCCAGCACGGCGGCAGGGCGCGCATCAGGCCGGTCGATTTTATTGAGGACCATGATCGGCGGCAGCTTCGCCGCGAGCGCTTTCTGCAGGACGTAGCGCGTCTGCGGCAGCGGCCCTTCGCTCGCATCCACCAGCACCAGCACGCCATCCACCATCCGCAGCGCGCGCTCGACTTCGCCGCCGAAATCGCTGTGGCCCGGCGTATCCACAATATTGATTTTCGTCCCGCGATAGGAAATCTCGGTATTCTTCGCGAGGATCGTGATGCCGCGCTCGCGCTCGAGATCGTTTGAGTCCATCACGCGCTCGATCACTTCCTGGTTCGCGCGAAAAATGCCGCTCTGCCGCAGCATGGCGTCGACGAGCGTCGTCTTCCCATGGTCTACGTGGGCAATGATGGCGATATTGCGTATGGGCGTCGTCATGGGGTCGCGTTGCGTCGTGCTGCTTCGGCAGAAAAAAAGGGCTGCAAGTGCAGTCTCGCAGCCCCGGTCCATTTGTAGGATTTCTGGAGCAACAACCGCACAGCCATTTTAGCATGCGCAGCGGGAGGCTGCTACCCGGCGGAGCCTTTCTCGCAACCGAAGACGCACGCTGGATCACCGGCGACACCATCCGAGTCGACAGCGGCTTGAAGCTCTGAGCTATCGAAGCGGTCGGCTCTCAGTTAGAGGCAACAGGCTTCTTGCGCCACTCAAGAGTCGCCTGGCGTCCCCTTCGGAAACTCCCGCTCGCGTCGATTAGCCCGTCGTGGAGCGTACCCTCGAGATCGATCAAGACCACAATAGTGCCGTCGGGCTTTTGGCTGTGCATCTCGATCTTGACGTCCCCAGACGGAGTAACATCACCTGTGAGGAACATCGTGACGCCCGCCTCGGGTGCCTCCAACCACTGGCCGGCGATTTTCTTGCCGCTGATGGTCCCTTCCCTGTCGAAGCATCGCCTCGGAAACTTCGGAGTCTGGCCGTAACAAATTGGCCCGGCGTACACGCCATCGTCTGGGCTCGCGCCGACGGCATTCGTGGGGGATGGCGCCACGGCTGCGACTGCGCTCGGCGGCGCTGACTCCCGCGGAGCCGCAGGACGGGGCATCGCTGCCTTCTTGGCCTCGGGCTGGGCGATCGGCGGCGTGGCGTTTGGCGCTGGCGCGGACTGCACGGTCGCGGGTTTTTCGACGGCGGGCTTCACAGGTTCGGGCGCGGGCGGGGTCGCCGCCGCAACCGGGGGCGCCTGCTCCACTTTGATTCGCTGGTTGCTGGAGTAAACCCAATAGCCTCCGCCCGCCAGCAGCAGTAGTAACACCACGCCCGCGGCGATCCATTTTGCGGCACCGCCACTGCCGGCGACTTCCGGTTTCGCTGCGGGAAGAACGCCGACGCCTTCCGCTTCCGTGATGGAAAATGTCCGGACCGGCTGCTGGATGTTCTTGTAATTCTTTTCGCCGAGCGACAAAAAGCCCAGCGACAACTTATTCCGGACCTGGTCGTGAACGCTCCCTGAAATGCAGATCCCGCCGGGCTCTGCGGCCGTTTGCAAACGCGCCGCCACGTTGACGCCGTCCCC
>JBAPOM010000291.1:0-10281 GCA_049279635.1 Candidatus Acidiferrales bacterium | reverse complement strand
GACGAGAGCCGTGTGAAACGCTTCGAAGGCAGCATTCTGCTTCGTTTGCAGGAGCTGCTGCTCGATGGTGCCTTCCTGTTTTGCGAGTTCGGTGGGATCGGGTGCACTGTGCGAGGCGACACGATAGACGACCCAGTTGTCCTCGATTTTTGCGGCTGGACTCACCTGTCCGATCGACATATCGAAGGCGGCCTCGAGTTGCTTACCCGTACCCACGTCTGGAATCGAGCCAGACCGGGCGAATGGATCGGACGTCTTCACGGTCAAACCGAGTGCTTTGGCTGCTTGATCGAAGTTTTCGCCGCCCTGAGTCCGCTTGGCAAGTTCCTCTGCGCGCTCCTGTGCGACTTCGATGGATTTCTCGTGCTGGTAGTCGGCGAGGACGCGATCGCGCACCTCGGCGAGAGCGGCCTGATGCGCCGGAAGAATGTTCTTTACGGTAATAATCGCGAAGCCGGTGTCGACCTGAATCGGCTGGCTGATCTCGCCGGGATTCAACTGAAAGAACGCCTGATCCAGCGCCGGTGCGCTACCGAGGGGTCCAACCGGCTCGGTTGCGCTAACAGGAGGAATATCTCCAGTTTCGAGATTGAACTTCTTTGCGAGATCATCGAGAGACTGGCGATCGGACTGGCGGACAGCGGCGGCCATCTGATCGGAGATGTTATTGGCCTCTTTGTTCACCTGCTCGTCGAGCATCGGCTGCAGAATCGAATCGCGGACTTCTTCAAAGCTCTTGATGTGCGCGTTCTCATGGTCGAGAACCTTGATAATGTGGAAGCCGTACTGCGTTTTCACCAGATCCGAGATCGCGCCTTTGGGCAGGCTGAAAGCGGCCTGCTGGAACTCTGGAACGGTCTGCCCCTCGACAATCCAGCCCAAATCGCCGCCTTTCGGCTTGGTAGCGTCGTCTTCGGAGTATTTCTTGGCGAGGTCTTCGAAATTGGCGCCATGCTTCGCCTGCCTCAGCACGTCTTCGGCCTTCTTTCGGATCTCGGCGATCTCGGCGTCCGTCTTGCCAACGGTCTTGAAGAGGATGTGCTCGACATGGACGCGGTTTTCGACCTTGTACTGGCTGATGTTCGCGTTGTAATAGGCGCGCAAAGCATCGTCGCTGACCTGCGTGTTCGCGCGGAGTTTCGCAAGATCGAGCAGGGCGTAGCGTCCGGAGCGCTTTTCCGGGATCTGGTAATGCGACGCGTTTTTCGCGAACCAAGCTGCAAGATCAGCGTCCGACGGATGGATGGTGCCGGCGAGGTCCGACGGTTTGATCAGCGCGTAGTCGATTGCCACTTTTTCATTGCGCCACCGGAATTCCTGAGCGACTTCGGCGGGAGTGACGGTGATGCCGTCGGTGATCAGTTGGCGAAACTTCTGCTGCAGCATGTCGTCGCGCATCGCGCTTTCGAACTGCGGCACGGACATCCCGGTTCGCTGCTGGACTTCATCGACGTAGCGATCCTTTTGCCAAACGCCGCCGAGCCACGAGTCCGGAAAAATCTGTTTTAGGCGGTCGCTCTCTTCGTCAGGCGTCACCTGGAGGCCCAGACGGGTGGCTTCATAATCCAGGGCCTGCTGGAAAATCATCTGATCGAGTATCTGTTGCGCGTAGATGCTGCGCATCATTGTGGGGACGGATTGGTTCTGAATCGCCTGCGTGTACTCACGCTGGAAATCGTCCACCGTAATGGAGTGGCCATCGATGGAGGCAACCGCATCCGGACTGGCGTTGCCCACGCCGCCGCTGAACAACCCCGGGATCAGGTAGGTCAACATGCTGAGGCAGATCAGACCGAGGAAAACGGTCATGGCAATCTTTACCCAGCGCTTTCCTTGCCTGTCCCGCTGCTGAATGGTCTTCAACATGATGTTGATATCGGCGACGCCCCCTCACACCTTCCAAACACTTAATTATAGAAGAGTCTCGACAGATTCCAAAATCAATCAGGCGCCGGCCCGCGAAGTCTCCTTACCGGTGATCTGCGAAGGATCCGCTCCCACGCGGCCCGAATGATCTTTCGCCGAGGCTTTGGCAAGCTGGAAATCATATCGAATGCTGGGCAGATTCGGGAACGGCGAAGAGGGGTCATCCTTGTTGACCGAAGTGATGAGCGAATCGCTGACGCCAAAGACGGTGTCGGAATCGATGTGGTCGTCCCCGGCGATGTAGAGAGCGGTGACAAGCTCGCGATAGCCGGGAGCGCCAATCACGAAGTGAATGTGGGCCGGGCGATAGCCGTGGCGTTTTTGCGCGCGGATCATGTCTCCGACCGGACCATCCATCGGAATCATGTAACCGGTTGGGCAGACGCCGCGCAGGTAGTAACGGCCGCCGGAATCCGCCTGGAAACAGCCGCGCAGGTCCATGACTGAGGGATCGTGTTTCTGCAAGTCGTAGTTCCCGGTTTCATCCGGCTCCCAGATCTGCACCAGGGCGTTGGGAATTCCTTCACCCGCCGCATTACGCACGTATCCATGAATGACGACCTCGGAGCCTGCGCCTTGCGAAATAATGGAAGAGCCCAGCTCCATCATGGGAGCGTCCTGGCGGTAGAAAGGCCCGAGAAGGCTCGACTTCGTCGCAGGCTCGGTCCCGCGCTTATCGTGCAGCGCGTTGACGAGGGAGCTCAGCCCGAGCGTGTCCGAGAGAAGAATGAACTCCTGGCGGTGCGCGGTGCACTTCTGTCCCACCGCGGTGAGAAAGCGGATTCCCTCGAGCCACTCCTCGGGCGTCAGATCGACCTCGCGTGTGAACGCATGGAGGTGACGTACGAGGGAGGACATGATCTCCTTGAAGCGTGGATTCGGAGTGGATGACATCTGGTCGAGCGCTGCATCGGTGATCGTGTTTTCGTCGATAACTCTCATGACTTTACTCCCTTGATCTGTTTCTCGTTTGGAGCGGGGCTATTTCGCCGAGCGTCGTTGCAATATCTGTCGAGGATAATAGCCCTTTAGGGAGGAACTATTCCAGCGGTGTGCATCCAGAAGCTACCTCGGCTGAATCTTGAACATGGGACCTGAGGGCTTTTGGGAAATGCGGGCTGGGATTCAACGGCTTGCCAGGGTCGCGATCGTGCCTATGCCGAGCAGATGTCGATCAGCAGTGACGAGCGTCAGACCGAAGATGGCCGCCGTAGCCGCCAAAAAGCGGTCGGCGGGATCGGAGTGAGCCAGCCGCAATTCGTGCGCCGCGAGAACGATTTCGTGGGTCAGGGGAGCCTCACGAAAATAGCCGGTTGCGTTGGCCATCCAGGTTCGCAGGTCCCTTTCGAGACGTGATCGCCCTTTGGCATTCAACCATAGTGCCTCCCAGGTGCTCACGGGCAACAACCAAAGTTCGTTATGGCGATCTCCAAGTTCTTGTCGAATCCGTCGCGAAAGGCGGTCAGGCTCCCCGCGGCGTGCGCGGTCTCGGATCTCGCAGAGGGCTTGCGTCGGCTCCGGTGTAAAGCCTGCGGAGGGAAAGACATGGTCACTTGCCCCGTATGGCCCACAAATATGGGAGGATGGTGGCATGAAGACGACGCTTGAAATTCCCGATTCCATATTTCGCCGCGCGAAGTCCGCAGCCGCTCAGCGTGGGATTCCGCTCCGCGCACTTATTTCCGAGGCGCTCGCTGATAAGCTTCGGACCGACGAGGCGGGCAGCAAGCCTTGGATGACCGCTTTTGGCAAACTCCGGCACCTTCGCAAGGAAACCGCCAGAATCAACCGTACGATCGAAGAAGAATTCGAGCGAATCGAACCTAAGTATCGGCAGTGATTTTGGACCCGGCCTCGGAGATCGAGTTGCCGCGCCTGGGCCATCGCCTCCCCCGCCACGTGCTCACGGCCTCGGAAGCCGAGCAGGTGATGATGCAGCCCAACATCGCCGATCCCTCGGGCTGCGCGACCGTGCCATCCTGGAAGTGCTTTATTCGACGGGCATCCGGCGCATGGAACTGATCCGCCTGAAACTGTTCGATCTGGACAGCGAGCGCGGCACGCTGCTGGTGCGCCAGGGCAAGGGCAAGAAAGACCGCTTCGTGCCTATCGGCGAGCGCGCGGCGGCGTGGGTTGAAAAATACATCCGCGAAGCGCGACTGCAACTGGCCGCCGACCCGGACGACGGCACGCTGTTCCTGGCGAACCGGGGAGAAGCGATCAACCGCGATCATCTGACCTGGATGGTGCGCAGCTACGTGGTGCGCGCGAAGATCGGCAAGAGCGGAGCGTGCCATCTGGTGCTATACTTGTATAGCAAGAAAGGGTTCCCGTGGCCCCGGCGAGGGGCGCACGAGCGAAAGGTTGCTTATGCTGGCCATTCGTCTGCCGCACTCCGTCGAAAAACGTTTGGAGAAGCTCGCCCGGCGCACCGGGCGCACCAAGACCTACTATGCCCGCGAAGCGATCCTCGAACACCTGGAGGATCTCGAAGACCTGTATCTGGCAGAAGGCGCGCTGGAACGCATCCGCAGCGGCGAGGAAAAAACTATCCCTCTTAAAGGCGCTCTGAAACGTCATGGCCTGGAGCGTTGAACTGTCGGAGTCCGCCGACCGCGAACTCGGCAAGCTCGACGCGCAGCACCGGAAACGAATCTTGAAGTTCCTGCATGGACGAGTGGCGAAACTCGACGATCCGCGCAGCATTGGAGAGGCGCTGCACGGCTCGCGGCTGGGGGAGTTCTGGAAATACCGCGTGGGCGATTACCGACTGATCTGCAAAATCGAAGATGACCGCTTGGTGGTTCTGGTTCTCCGCGTGGGGCATCGCAAGGGGGTCTATCGCTGAGGGAAGGCATATCGCAGAAAATCGTTCGAGCTTTCGTCCCCGTTGACGTACAACCCCCGTTTCTGTAACGGTGAGCTGCTCTGGCTTACTCATGCAGTACTGACGACGGGCCGTCGTACGTCAGCGGCACAAACCGCCCTGATACGGACGCTTAACCCACAGGTCTTCGTTCGGCTTCCTTGCCACTCCCAACGTTTTCTCCGATTCCTTGCCATAGCGCGGAAAGCTCTTGATGACGCACGCCTACTCAATTGGTGGCGGGTGAACCCGAGAGCAGCTTGCGTATTTCGTCAGCTTGGGCGTAATTCGGGCTGATCTGGAGCGTGTCTTCGAGCTGTATTTTTGCTTGGGCATAATCGTTCGACTTCTCATAGGCCATGCCGAGATGATAGTGGTAATCGGGATTCTTGGGCTCGGCCTTTGCGGCCTGCTGGAGCATGTCGATCGCGGCATTGTAAACGCCCTGATGGTAGTAGGCCCAACCGAGCGTATCCGCGGTGTTCGGCACGTTGGGCAAGCCACGGCGACCCGTCTGCGCAAGAGAAACAGCGACATTGATATTGCCGCCGTGTTCGAGCATCAGATAGGCCAGATTGTTTGCCGCGACGGGATAATCCGGCTGGATCTGGAGCGCCTTCTGATACAAGTCTTGCGCCTTTTGCCACTCGCCGCGACTTTCGAAGAGGACGGCTTCGGCCACGTAGATCTGGACTGCGCGAGGATTGGAATCGATCGCATGCTGGTAGTTTGCGATGGCCTGATCTACCGATCCGCGCGCAACCTGCACCTGGGCAAGTAATGCGAACGCGCCGACGTTGTTCTTATCAAGATCGACGGCCTTTTGGAGAGCCTCTTCGGCCTTAGCCGAATCCTGATTGCGGAGTTCGACTTGCCCGAGCAGTGAATAGAGGCCGCTATTGGCCGGAACGTGGGCAATCTGATCCTGGACGAGTCGCAGGGCTTGCGCCGGCTGTTTTTGTATCAGGTCCAGGTTGACCAGTCCGGTAAGAGCGCCATTCGATGCGGGATCAAGGCTCAAGGCCTGGTTATAGAGTTTTGTGGCTTCAGCGAACTGCTTTTGTGCCGCGCGCAAATTCCCCATGCGCTCGTAAACGATCGGGTTCTGCGGGGCGATCTCCATCGCCTTTTTCAAATCTTGCTCCGCGCCGGCTTTGTCCCCCTTCGAATAGAGAGCGCTCGCGTGGTAGAGATAGCCTTCGGGCGAACGCGGCTCGATCTTGATCAACTGCTCGCTACTATCGACCAGAAGATTCACATTGCCGGATTGGACCGCGTAGGCGGCGATGGCGCGCTCCGGCTCGGGCATGCCCGGACGAAGGCGCTCCGCTTCCAGCCAATGGTATTGAGCCTGCCCGAAGTTCGAGGCCGCCGCATAAGCAAGACCCAGGTAATAGTGGCCTATTGCATTGTCTGGAGCCGATTTCACCGCAGCCTCGAGGATGGGAATCGCATCGTTCGGCTTGCCCTGACGCGTCAATATTTCGCCGTGAAGGACTTGGGCTTCATAATCGGCTGGGGAATTCTTCAGGATGGCATCGTCAATCTTGGCGGCGTCGTCGACATGGTTCTCGAGAAGAAGGATTCCGGCGTAGGCCCTCGCAATTTGTAGATCTTTTGGATGAGCAGCATACAAGGAGGCAAATTCGGCTGAAGCTTTGTCGAGCTCCCCTTGCGATAGATAGAAATCACCCAAGAGGCGATAGCCCGCAGGGTTGTCCTTGAGCGTGGGTGAATCCTTGGCGTTCCGCAAAGACTGCTCGGCCAGATCTTTTCGCCCTTCGCCGAGGTAAAGACGGGCGAGTGTGGCTCGCCATGTCGGGTTGTTAGGCTCGAGAGCAATGGCCGTTTGAAACTGCTGCTCGGCTTCTTGCCAGCGCTTTTGCGATTCATAAAATTGACCTGCTGCGAGCGCGGCGGGCACAGATTTCGGATCCAGTGCAAGAGCCTTCTTGAGGTTCTGTTCGGCGTCGACGACGTCATTATTCCGTGCTTGGAGCAGGCCCAGAGTTACATAGGATGCCGATCGATTGGCATCCATCTCGACGGCCTTCTGAGCTTCGTCGATCGCTTTGACGATATCCCCTTGCGAAGCGTCCGCTTCGGAAATAATGACTTGCGCTTGCGCATTTTGCGGATCGCTCTTCAGCACGATTTCCGCGTGATCGCGCGCGTCGGAAGCCTTGCGGCCGGCGAGAAACAGATCGGCTAGTTCGAGTTGCGCCTTCAGATCGCCAGGTGCGATTTGTACGGCCCGCGCAAGTTCCTCGTAGGCGCGCTGAAATGAACCTTGTTTCAGGTAACACATGGCGAGTTCGTAATGTGCGGGCTCAAATTGCGAGTCGATTTGAATGGCGTTTTCGAACTCGATTTCGGCTTCGTTGTATTTGCCTTTTTCGGCGTATGCTTTGCCCTTATCGAGATATTTCTGCTTGGCGACCTGAGGGTTCCGAGAACAGCCGACAAGGCCCACAGCTAAGAACCCGACCAGAGCCCAAACGGACAGCCTGCCGAGTGCAGGTCTCTTGTTCGCGCTCGTATTTAGCGTGAGAGTCATTTGCAAAGCTTCTCTGGGAAGCCCCAGGTCCTGTCCCGATAACGGCTGCGGTCATTATGCAACACGGAAACCGAGCAATCTAGCGTCCGTCTGGGCGGTGTTCGAGAAATGGGGCTTTATTACAGAGCAGGTCGATGGCGAGGGCAATAGATTTCCTCTTTTTACCCCTGAAATTGGCACAAAATACCCAATATCGGGGTTTAGCCCAGCATCATACTGTGATCTCATTGTCTATAAGTGTTTTATATGCAGTACCTTGAAGGTGGAGTGGAAGAGCTTTACTCCTAGATGGAAGATACTCAGGACTCCGACCACTGGTCCGAGAGCACTCCTCGGCCTTTGCCAACTCAGAAGCCATTTATTATGTGCATCTTACGGAAAAGTGGCGAGCCGGGCCGAGATGCGCGTGGTGGCCACCGTATTGCACCAGGAGGCACGGATTGATGTGCCGAGTAGGAGCCGTATAGGGGCGAGCTTGATGGGTTCGAGGCTGGAAGACATTCGAACATACGCTCTTGGTGGGCCGGCCGGACATGATGAGGCCTTCGTTCGAGGACTGAGTCCGACGATGTTGACCCTCGAGAGCGTGATCGGCGATATCGCGCGGACCAATATCCCGGTGCTGGTGGTGGGAGAGAGCGGCAGCGGGAAGCAGATGTTCGCGCATCGGATTCATCTCTTGTCTTTGCGCGCGGACGAGGAAATGGCGAAGGTCTCCTGTGCGTCGATGAAGATCGAAGAATTTTCCGCTGAGCTTGAAAGCCACGGAAGGCTCACCGTGGGAACCGTGCTCTTCGACGAGATCAGCGAGCTCGACACGGCTTGCCAGCGTTATCTGTTGCACTCGCTTCCGGATGGCGACGAGCATCCGCGTCCGAAAACACTGACGGCGCGCGTGATTTCGACGACGAGCCGGAATCTGGACGAGGAAATGTGCGCCGGGAGATTCCGCAGCGAGCTCTTCTACCGAATGAACGGCGTGTGCCTGCGTTTGCCTCCGCTGCGTGAGCGCAAGAAGGATATTCCAGCGCTCACGGAATTTTTCGTGGTAAAGCACGCGACTCTTTTTGGGCGACCGCGGCGAGCGCTAAGTTCGCGAACGCTGCAGATTTTCTTGGAATACAACTGGCCCGGCAACATCCGGCAGCTTGAGAACATCGTGAAGAACATCGTAGCGCTTGGTGATGAAGACTTAGCCGTGGCCGAGCTAGCGGCAGGACCGTCGGAAAAGCGACGGGGCAATAGCGTTCCACGGCCGGACTCTCTGAAGGCGGCGGCCAAGGCCGCGTCGCGCGAAGCCGAACGAGAACTGATCTTGAAGGCACTCGAACGAACCCGCTGGAACCGGAAGCGGGCCGCGCGCGAATTGCAGATCAGCTACAAATCGTTGCTTTACAAACTAAAGCAGATTGGATTGCGAGATGCGGAAGCAAATTAACAGAACCACTCACGGAACGATGGCAAGACAACTAGCTTTGTGGGCCGCGCTGGTGTCATCGATCGCGGCCCTGCAGACACAAGCACAAGACACGAAACAGCAACCAACGGCGGAGGCGAAGGCACCCGCGACGGCTGATCCCAATTACGTGATCGGCCCGCAGGATGTGCTCGATATCGACGTGTGGAAAGAAACCGAACTCACAAGATCGGTGCCGGTGCGGCCGGACGGCAAAATATCTTTGCCGCTGTTGAACGATGTCCAAGCCGCGGGTCTGACGCCGACACAGCTTTCAGAGGAGATCACGACGGAGCTCAAGAAATTTATTACCGATCCGCAAGTCACCGTGATTGTGACCCAGATCAACAGCCAGCGCGTGTATATCCTGGGGGAAATGGCGCGACCCGGTGCGTACCCACTTTTGCCGGGTATGACGGTGCTGCAGGGTCTCTCGAGCGCGGGGGGGTTCACGCCATTCGCCAATATGAAGAAGATCTACGTTCTGCGCAACGAAGGCGGGAAGCAAGAAAAGTTCCCTTTCAATTACAAGGAAGTCGTCAAGGGCAAGAACGCCGAGCAGAATATCGTGCTGAAGGCTGGCGATCAGATCGTGGTGCCGTAGGGATCGGAATGCGAAAGTTACTTCACATCTTGTTGGCAGCAACACCGTACATGCTGACTCTTGCCTTGCCAACAGCAAGGGCCCAAGATCAGCAGAATCAGGAGCCGCCCGCGCAGAACCAGCAAACTCAGACGCCCCAAGGCCAGCAAAATCAGGAACAGTCCGCGGCGCCCATACCCGCGTACCATTCGCCTCTCGCATCTGAGGCCGGAAACGACACGGATGAGGACGAAACGCAGCCGCTGACTCCCGATACGCGAGCGCTTGCGGGCGCGCAAAATCTGTCTTTGGGAAATCCCGCGAATGATCATAGCTACTGGCGGCCCCACATCGATGTATCGGGATCCGTCGATTCAAACCCGCAAGAGACTCCAGGCGGGGGTGGGACTAGTTGGAGTACATGGACTTCAGTCTCGGGCGGAGTGGACGTTCACCGGACTTCGGGCGACTCCGACATGACACTCAATTATCTGGGCGGCGGAACGATATCGAGTGATGGAAGCGCAAGCAACGGGATCGTGCAGGATTTGGGCTTTGTGGACAGGTTCGCACTTCGCCGTTGGACTCTTTCTGTTGCGGATCAGTTGAGCTATCTGCCGGAGTCATCTTTCGGTTTTGGCGGGCTGGGTGGCATTGGCCTCTCGACGGGCGGATCGGTCGGGCTGGGAACGCCTTTTGGTCTGCCAGGGCAAACGATCCTCACAGGGATCGGTCAACGTCTAGCAAATGCATTTGACACAGAAGCTGATGTGTCCCTGACGCCACGGACTACTCTAACATTCGTGGGTGGCTACTCATTGCTACACTATTTTGACAGCGATCTACTGAATTCGACCGGCGCAAGTTTCCAAGGTGGCTACAATTACTTGCTG
>JBAPOM010000290.1:0-2647 GCA_049279635.1 Candidatus Acidiferrales bacterium | reverse complement strand
GGCAGCGACACGCTTTCCGCGCCATATGTCGACTAAACTAACGACTACGCTTACGTCGGAAATGATAACGGCGACCTCTACCGGATCAAGGACGTCTTCTGCCCGACCTACAATACGGATGCCGGATGCACCGCGGGTCTTGGGCCCAGCATAGACACAACTTGGGGAGCGGCTGGCATGGTTGTTGTGGGTAGCCACTGTGGAATGCTGACCGGCGCTGTGGACGACTCCCTGACTGGCAACGTTTATGTTGGATGCTCGGATGGGAAGCTTTATGGATTCACCTCTGCCGGAACAAGGCTATCGGCGAGCCCTCTTGGATTGGGGGCCGCATCGACCTTCGGCGGAATTGTGGTTCCGCCAGTCGTGGATAGCTCGAATGGATTTGTTTATGCCGTGACCGGAACGAACGACACGAGCCCGGTACTTCTACAGGCTACCACCGCTTTTGGCACGCCGAAAAGAGTGGCACTCGGCACTGCTCCTACGCCCCCCACATCCCCAGGAGAAAACATCAGCGTCCCGACCTTCAACACCGCTTACTTCTCGAGCGCCACCTCTGCGAATTGGGCGATATTCTCCTGCGGTTATGACTCGACAGGCTCCTTCACTGTGCTCTACGATGTGGCTTTCAGCGCCAGTCGCGTTATGAGCATAGTGCCCCCGCCAGCTTCGAACCAATTCGAGCTTGCTTCGGATGTGGAGGCGTGTTCGCCGCTTACGGGATTCACGAACGTAGTGAGCGGCCCGCCGTTCCCGTCGATCATCGACTGGCTTTTCGTGAGCCTTTCCGGCGGCAATCTGAGTAACTACAACCTCAACGGCACTACGGGAGGTTCCGGGTTTGCCGGGGGCTTCGGCGCCACCGCGAGCTTTTCCGTGTCGGGCGGCTCGAGCGGCATTATTCCGGACAACGAGAGTACCGCGACCCAGGCTTCCAGCATCTACCTCTCAGGTCTCGGAGCACAAACCTGCGGAACTACGGGAACAGGTTATTGCGCTGTAAAACTAACGCAAGCGGGGTTAGATTAGTTGATATGAACGACCAACAAGGACATGCTGCGGCAACGGAAAAAGCGACGGATCCATCCGCCAAAACTAAGAAGCCTTATAACAAACCCTCCTTCCGCGAGGAGAGTGCCTTCGAAACCATGGCGTTGACCTGCGGCAAACTCGCCACACAGGCCCAATGCCAAGTACATCCGATGAATTCCTAGCCCCAGCGGCCTCTATGAGCGGACAGGCCAACCAACGTCGCGAAGATGTTGTCGTAAACCTCGCAGCGGAAATCTTGCGGTCGTTCGGTGAGTTTCGGTTCGTCGCCTGGGGATCGAGCATGGTTCCCTCTATATTTCCCCGAGACACTCTGATTGTTCAGCGCGAGACGCCTGAAGGCGCCCGTCCCGGAGACGTTGTACTCTTCGTCCGGGGAGCACGTTTCTACGCGCATCGGCTGGTGGATAAAACAGAAGAAGGTGGGCCGATTCGCCTGATCGCGCGCGGCGACGCTCTTCGCGGGAACGATCCGCCTTTCGCCGAAAACGAAATGCTCGGCCGGGTTGCGGCAGTCGTCCGCGGCCGGAAGCGCATCGAGCTTGATCGGCATCCCGCTGCGGGCCAACATCTCCTTCGATGGATCGTGCAACACTCGAGCGGCGCCCCGAAATGGTTGCTGCGATGGCATTCGGTGCGCATGCGGTTTGCGCGGAATTCTGGCACGGCGGGTATCGGAGCCGAGTTGCAGCCTCAGGAATCGGTCTGATGGCCGCCAGCGTTTCACCTTCGCGATTCTTCCGTGAGGAGCCGGCGGAGCGATGCGGCGCCACGGTTGAAATTGGCGGCATTCCGATCCTCCTGCAGACGGGCGACGAGGATTTCCGCAGCCTGATCGAGCAGCGTTACGCCGGTTTCGTGAATTCTTCGGCCGAACCGGTCTGTCAGCTCGCAATTCATCTTCAGCAACCGATGCAGCGCCCACCTGACGATGTGCAAGTCTCCAGGAGCGGCTCGGTGTGGCGCATCGAGCGCGGCGACTTCTGCGCCGAATTCGATGCGCGTTCGCGGAGCGGCTGGGTGCGTCAGTCGGCCAATCCTTACTCGCTCGATGCGGTACTGCGAATCATGCATTCGCTGGTTTTGGCCGAAGAGGGCGGTTTCCTAGTGCATGCGGCGAGCGGAGTGCGGAACGACCGCGCGTTTGTGTTCGCGGGCGTCTCGGGCGCGGGCAAGACGACAATATCGCGGCTTGCACCCCCAGACGCGACCCTGCTTACCGACGAGATTTCCTACATTCGGAGGAGCGGGAGCAGCTATCATGCCTATGGCACTCCTTTCGCGGGAGAATTGGCCCGCGTCGGCACCAATTTGAAGGCGCCCCTTGCAGCACTTTATTTGCTCGAAAAGGGTGCGGATAATCGCATCGTGCCTACGAGCCAGCCCGATGCGGCACACGCCTTGATTCGCAATATTCTGTTCTTCGCGCACGATCCGGATTTGGTGAAGCGCGTATTTGACGCGGCAATCGAGTTTGTTTCGCGCGTCCCGGTAGCAAGGTTTGTTTTCGCGCCCGACGAACGAGCCTGGGAACTGATCCGGTGAGCGACAAATACATAGCACGTTCGAAGGCGGTCGCCGCGCGCGTGTTGGG
>JBAPOM010000289.1:0-4670 GCA_049279635.1 Candidatus Acidiferrales bacterium | reverse complement strand
CTGATCAACGCCCGAACCGGACAAGTGAAGTACTGGAACCCGCCTTGCAGATGGCGTGCCGCCTGTGATACTTCGTACGTCATTTGAGATCGCACGCGAAGGGCAAACAACTCGATCTTCGGTTCGGAGTCTGTAGGGTCTGCGGCTGCACCGACGATAAGCCGTGCCGGATGCTTCCAAATGCTGAAGCTCCAATCGCCGGCCAGCCCGTGGTGGAATGCGAATGGGCCGATGAATCGTACACACTCTGTACGAATCCAGCACGCTTGGCACGGGGGCTAATTCGGCCGCCCGAGTCGAGCTGCCTAAAGCGAGCCAAACGAGGCATATCCATTGTATATTATGAAGGAACCCGGTCCTCAAGATCGGGAGTCCCCGACGCACCAGAAGCGAGCTAGGGGTGTTCCGCAAAACGAACGCAGCGGAAACGCCGGACAGGGAACCCGGGGATTCACTCCGATGAGTAAGAACCCCAAAACGAAGTCGAATAGCGAGACGGAAATTCCCTATCCGTTCTTGAGCCTGCCGAAAGCGCAGGGATTGTACTCGCCCCGGTACGAGCACGATGCGTGCGGCGTCGGATTCGTCGCGAGCATCGAGGGACACAAGTCGCACGACATCGTGCTCAAAGGCATCCAGATTTTGATCAATTTGACGCACCGCGGCGCCTGCGGGTGCGATCCCGAGACGGGCGATGGAGCGGGTATTTTGATTCAGATTCCGCACGCGTTTTTCGAGCGCGAATGCGCGAGCCTCGGTTTCACCTTGCCAGCGCCCGGCGAATACGGAGTCGGCATGGTGTTCCTGCCGGTGGACCCGCAGGAAAGAATGCTGTGCGAGGGCATCCTGGAGAAAGCGGCGCGCGCGCAGGGGCTGACCGTTCTTGGATGGCGCGACACCCCCATCAACGGCGACACGATCGGCCGCGTGGCGCGCGCTTCGCAGCCATACATCGAGCAGATTTTCATCCGGCGCTCGCGAGGCATGGATCCAGACGCACTCGAGCGCAAGCTCTACGTGGTGCGCAAGCGGGCGGAGGCCGCGGTTGCCGAGTCCGACCTGAAGGAAAAGGATTTCTTTTACATTCCGTCCCTTTCGTCGCGGACGATCGTTTACAAGGGATTATTGCTGGCGCCGCAGATCACGCACTTTTACAAAGAGCTGTCGGACACCGAAGTGACGAGCGCGGTCTGCCTGGTGCACCAGCGCTTCTCGACGAACACGTTCCCGAGCTGGCAACTGGCGCACCCTTACCGCTACGTGTGCCACAACGGGGAGATCAACACTCTGCGCGGCAATGCAAACTGGATGTACGCGCGGCAGTCCGTGCTCGCATCTCCCTTGTTCGGGAAGGACATCCAGAAGCTGCTGCCGATCATTACTCCAGGCGGGAGCGACTCCGCCATGCTGGACAACGCGGTGGAGCTGCTGACGCTGGCGGGCCGCAGCCTGCCGCACGTGATGACCATGCTGATTCCCGAAGCGTGGGACAATGACATGGCGATGCCAGAGGACGTGAAGGCTTTTTATGAGTATCACGCGTCGCTGATGGAGCCGTGGGACGGTCCGGCGGCCGTCGCGTTCACCGATGGGCGAGTAATCGGAGCCAAGCTCGATCGCAACGGACTGCGTCCCGGGCGCTATTTGGTCACGGCGGATGGGCTCGTCATCATGGCGTCGGAGGCGGGCGTGCTGCCGGTAAAGCCCGAAGACGTACGCATGAAAGGCCGTCTTGCTCCCGGCAAAATGCTTCTGGTGGATACGGAGCAGAAGCGCCTGATCTCCGATGAAGAAGTGAAAAAGCAACTGGCGGCTCGACGGCCCTATGCCAAATGGGTGAAGGAAAACCAGATCACCCTCGACCATCTTCCGAGCCCGACAAACGTTCAGCTCACGAATCACGACACAATCTTGATGCGCCAGCGCGTCTTCGGCTACACAGACGAGGACCTGAAGACGATCCTCGAGCCTTCCGCGCTGAAAGCCGAGGAGCCGATCGGGTCGATGGGCATCGACACGCCGCTCGCGTGCCTTTCGGACAAGCCGCAACTGCTCTTCAGTTACTTCAAGCAGACGTTCGCGCAAGTGACGAACCCGGCGATCGATTCGATCCGCGAAGACCTTGTAATGTCCCTGAACACATATATCGGATGCGAGGGAAACATCCTCGATGAGACGCCCAAGAACGCTCATACGCTGAAACTGCGCCATCCGATCATCTCCAACTGGAGACTGGAGAAGCTGCGCAGCGTCAAGTGGGGCGAGTTCCTTGCGACCACGTTGCCGGCTCTTTTCCGGGTGAGCGACAGCGACCACGAGCTCGAAAAGGCCGTCGAGGAGCTTTGCGTGCGCGCTTCGCGCGCGATCAAGTCCGGCTACACGCTGCTGATTCTGTCCGACCGCGGAGTCGATCGCGAGAGCGCGCCCATCCCAAGTTTGCTGGCGCTTTCGGCGGTCCATAACCACCTGATCCGCGAGAAGACGCGCAATCAGGTGGCGCTGATCGTCGAATCGGGCGAACCGCGAGAGGTGATGCACTTCGCGCTACTGCTCGGCTACGGCGCAAGCGCGGTGAACCCGTATCTCGCCATCGAAACACTCGAAGACTTGCACAAGCACGGACACTTTCCCGTTGAGAGCACTTGGGACAAGGTTTTCAAGAGCTACATGAAGGCCACTGATAAGGGGCTGCTCAAGACTTTCTCCAAGATGGGCATCTCCACGCTGCAAAGCTATCAGGGCGCGCAGATTTTCGAGGCCATTGGCTTGAATCGTTCACTGGTGGAGCGCTACTTCACGGGCACGGCGTCGCGAATCGAAGGCGTGGGCATCGAAGTGCTGGCCCGCGAAGCGCTGATGAAACACGAATTTGCCATGCAGCCGCCGAACGAATCGGAAACCGAGCTGCGGGTTGGCGGCGAGTATCAATATCGCGTGCGCGGCGAGCGGCACCTGCTGAATCCGCTCACGGTGAGCAAGCTGCAGCAGGCCGTGCGGCAGTCGAAACCGGAAAGTTTCCAAGAGTTCGCGGACATCGTGAACCAACAGAACCGCGATTTCCAGATGCTGCGCGGTATGTTCGAATTCAAGCCGTCGAGCGATCCGATTCCGCTGGACGATGTGGAGCCGGCGTCGGAGATCGTGAAGCGCTTCGCGACCGGGGCGATGTCCTTCGGTTCGATCAGCAAGGAAGCGCACGAGACGCTGGCGATCGCCATGAACCGCATCGGCGGAAAATCGAATACGGGCGAAGGCGGCGAAGACGAAGCGCGGTTCGTGCCCGACGCGAACGGAGATCTGCGGCGAAGTGCGATCAAGCAGGTGGCTTCTGCGCGCTTCGGCGTGACCACGAACTACCTCATCAATGCGGACGACCTGCAAATCAAAATCGCGCAGGGCGCCAAGCCGGGTGAAGGCGGGCAACTGCCCGGACACAAGGTGGACGAGATCATCGCGCGCGTGCGGCACTCGATTCCCGGTGTGGGGTTGATTTCGCCGCCTCCGCATCACGACATTTATTCGATCGAGGATCTGGCTCAGCTCATCCACGATCTCAAAAACGCCAATCCGCGGGCGCGGATTTCCGTGAAGCTCGTGGCGGAAACGGGAGTGGGAACGGTCGCGGCAGGTGTTGCGAAAGCGCACGCCGACGTGATCCTCATCAGCGGCTACGACGGCGGGACCGGCGCGTCGCCGATCAGTTCGATCCGGCACGCGGGAGTTCCGTGGGAGCTCGGGCTTTCGGAGACGCAGCAGATTCTCGTGCTCAACGACCTGCGCAGCCGCGTGCGGTTGCAGGTCGATGGGAAGCTGGCGACGGGACGCGACGTGGCCATCGCGGCGCTATTGGGCGCAGAGGAATTTGGATTTTCCACGGCGCCGCTGATTTCGATGGGCTGCATCATGATGCGCAAGTGCCACCTGAATACGTGTCCGGTGGGCGTGGCGACGCAGGACCGGGAACTCCGCAAGAAATTCATGGGTCGGCCCGAGCACGTGATCAATTTCTTTTTCTTCGTCGCGGAAGACCTCCGGAAGATCATGGCGGAGCTCGGATTCCGCACCGTAAACGAAATGGTCGGCCGCGTAGACTGCCTCACGCAGCGTTCGGACATCACGCACTGGAAGGCCAAAGGCATCGACCTCTCCGCGGTGCTGTATGACCCGCCGGTGCCGAGCCACGTGGGGCGGCGCAACCTGATCGCGCAGGATCATGGGCTCGAAAAGGCGCTCGATTACAAGCTGATCGAGATGGCTCAGGATGCCATCGAGAATCCCACACCCGTCTCACTGAGCATGCCGATACGCAACATCCATCGCACGGTCGGCACGATGCTCAGTGGGGAGATCGCGCGGCGGTACGGTTCCGCGGGCCTAACGGACGACACGATTCACGTCCAGTTCAACGGCTGCGCCGGGCAGAGCTTCGGTGCGTTCCTGGCGAAAGGAGTGACGTTGACGCTCGAAGGAGACGCCAACGATTACGTCGGCAAAGGGCTCTCAGGAGGGAAACTGATCATCTTTCACCCGCGGAAGTCCGAGTTCGTGCCCGAGGAGAACATCCTGATCGGCAACGTGTGCCTCTACGGCGCGACCAGCGGCGAAGCATATTTCTGCGGAATGGCGGGCGAGCGGTTTGCGGTGCGCAATTCCGGTGCTACCGCGGTGGT
>JBAPOM010000288.1:0-2324 GCA_049279635.1 Candidatus Acidiferrales bacterium | reverse complement strand
TCCGCGACCTGCCCAGCATGTCTTCGGCGTAGTAGTAGATCGTTCCGCTCGACACGGTGCGCATGGCGATGCCGGGTGGGCCAGATCGGCAAGTGAAAATCCATCGAAACAACAACCGTAGGGATTGGAAAATGACGCACGGAACTGTTTAGTTGGTATAATCAAACTGGAGAGTTTGGCTGATGGCGAAAACGAATAAGAATACGGGCATCGTCGTTTCCGCGCTCCACGCCCGCACGAATTTCGGCGATCTTTTGCGTCGCGTGGAAGACGAGCGCCGTTCGCTGGTGATCGAAAAGCGCGGAACGCCTCGCGCCGTGTTGCTCAGCCTCCGCGATTACGTCCGGCTGTCCGCGCCGGAGCCCGAGGTTCTCAAGGCGATCGGCCGGGAATCCGAGGCAAAGGGCACGCACAAGTTGAGCTCGCAGCAGATCGACAAGATTATCAGGGAGACCCGTGCCAGACGAACGAAGCGCAAATGATCCCGCTTCGCCTCGTCCTCGACACGAATATCATCGTTTCCGCCGCTCTGAAACCCGAGGGACTTCAGCGCACAGTTCTTTTGCTCGCGCTCACCAAACCCGCTCGCCTATATCTGTCTGCTCCAATTTTCGAGGAGTATCAGGCCGTGCTGTCTCGGCCGGAATTCCACATTCGCAAGGGCCTTCGCCGCCAACTGCTGCGATTCATAGAAACGAAAGCTTATTGGGTGACTCCGTCACGCCGCCTTCAAGTGGCGCGCGATCCGGATGACGACATGTTCCTGGAGTGTGCGGACGCGGCCCGGGCGGATTATCTCGTCACCGGAAATATTCGTGACTTTCCACGCTATTGGAAGAGAACCAAGATCATCACGTCCCGTGAATTTCTGAGCCTGGCAGCGCCCCACATCCTCGGCTGATCGCCCGGCGAGTAGCCTGCGGAAGGGCGGTGGCCTAGCTTGAGCACGGTGCGAGCCCCACCCTCACCAAAGGGCAGCTATGACGCAAAAAACCATCAAATTTGGCTTTTCTTGGCCATTTAAGGCCGTTTAAGGCCCCGACGGCAGCAACGTCGTTGCGCCCGCGGGAGCAGGTTATTGGCGGACGATTTCGGCGTTGGCGCTGGGGGCGACGATGCGGACGACGCGCGGGCCGTCTAGGTAGACGTCGACTTCGAGGTCTTCGGTTTTCACGCTGAGTTCGTCGAGCTTTTTGCCATCCACATCCTGGTTGCCGAGCGAATCGACGGTGATCGTGCCGGGCGTGTTTTCCTGCGGGACGAGGACGGGGAAAGTTTGCGGGCCCTTCTTCTCCCAATCGTAGATGTGCGCGAGGACGGCGTACTGATCGTAGAGATTATTGTCGAGGATCACGATCAGCGGAGAGCTGAACGTCAACTGCTGCGTGAACGGGCGCGCGCCCGGGATGCGCAGCTCAATCGAAGCGACGGGGCCGTTGAAGGTGACCGTGGCGGCAGCTTTCTTCGCACCCTCTGTGGACCATTCGTAGCGGACCGGCGTGCCATCAGCGCGGAACTCGAGCGTGCCGGTGACGCTCGTCTTACCGCCGTCGGACGCCGCGATTTCGGAAGTGCTGTGCGCGATCCAGTCATTGCCCCCGGGGCCGTTCGGGCCGATGTCGAAATCTTCCTTCCCCGCCTGCTGGCCGTTGACGAGGATCTTGAACGTGCCTTTGTCCGGCGTGAATCCCGAGAGCGGCTTCGAGGCGAGCGAGCCCGCAACGGCGATCGAGAGAAAGAGCGCGAAGACGGAGGCAGCGAGAATGCGGCGCATTCCGAGCGGGCGGCGCGGGTGGCTCATACCGTCACCTGCGGAAAAATTCCAAGCGCGAGAATTTGTTCGACGACGCGCAGCGGCTCGCGGCTGCTATCGACGCGATAGTCCGCGAGTTCGTACGCGGGCACGCGCTCCTCGTAGAGGCGGCGGAAGCTGGCCTCGTCGCGAAACAGCGGCCGGTCGGTGACCTGCGCGCAGCGGTGCAAGAGCTGCTCGACGGGACACTGAAGCCAAATGAGGATCGCGCCGTTTTCGCGAAGCAACGCGAGATTTTGCGGCTGCGCGATCGTCCCGCCGCCGAGCGAAACGATGCGCGGGCGCTGCGTTTCGGCGTATTCGGCGACGATGCGCTCGAGCTGCTCGCGCTCGATGCGTCGGAATTCGGCTTCGCCCTGCGCGGCGAAAATCTGCGCGATGCTTGCGCCGGTCGCTTCCGTGATGTTTTTGTCGAGATCGGTTTTCGGCCAGCCGAGCTGGCTTGCAAGCAGGCGCGCGGTGGTGGATTTGCCGCTGCCCATGAATCCGGTGAGGCAGACCAGCCTTCGAG
>JBAPOM010000287.1:0-4313 GCA_049279635.1 Candidatus Acidiferrales bacterium | reverse complement strand
GGAATCCCGCGGTGGCTGTCCGTTGGGCAAGCAAAGAAATCTCCGGCCATTCCGCTTCCGGATTGATGAAATCCTTGGTGACGGGCGAGATCCCGCCCCAATCATTCATTCCCGCAGTGAGCAGTATTGGATAGTCGTCCGAAAGCAGGTTGGGCGGCGACTGTATGTTCATACTGCCGCCAAAAATCAATCGTGCGATTGCCAGCGTCCGCAGCAAATCCTCGGTCGATGGCTCTGGTGCGAACGCCATCCTCGTCCCGGCCTTGGTTCGAAACGGTTGCACGATCAGTTCCTGAATGTGGCCATATCTCTCGTGCAAATCGCGAATCGCGAACAGCGAATCGATGCGATCTTCTGCGGTCTCGCCGATGCCAATCAAAATGCCCGTCGTAAACGCGATCGATAACCTGCCGGCCTCCTCGATCGTCTTCAATCGAACCGATGGTATTTTGTCCGGCGCCTTCCAGTGCGCTCCTTTCGGTCGGCGAATTCCGGCGCTGGTGCTTTCCAGCATCAGCCCAAGGCTGACGTTGGACTCCCGCAGGCTTTCAAGATCCTTCGTGTCCATCACACCGGGATTCGCGTGAGGCAACAGTCCCGTTTCATCAAGCACAAGTTGCGTCATCGCCGCCAGATATTCCAGGGTGCGCTCGAACCCTTGCTTTCGCAGAAACCCCTTAGCCTCGGGGAATACCGCCTCCGGCTGATCGCCCAGGCTAAAGAGCGCCTCTTTGCATCCAGCGCGGCGCCCGGCTTCGGCCACCGCGAGAACTTGTTGCGATGTCATGTATAGCTCGCCATCGGCCGTGGGGTCCGCTCGGAACGTGCAATAGCCGCAGTAATCCCGGCAAAGGTGTGTCAGCGGAATGAAAACTTTTTTGGAGTAACTAACCGTGCGGCCCTTGGATCTGTCCCGCACCGCAGCGGCCGTCCGAAGCAGCGAACTGAGTTCGGCCTGGTCGAGGAGCAACCGCGCTTCGTCGCAGGAGATGCCACCGCCTCCGGTCGCGTGCTCGAGCGCGGCCATCACTTCAGGTGTACTTACCAGCCCGTTCATCGAAGGCCCGCGCCTTTCACAATCAGGCTCTGCTTCAGTGGGCCACAGTAGGGACATGCGCGATGAGCCTCCGTGGCGGAGAAGATTATAACAGAGCGCACGATTTGCAATCCGGGGATCGCGTGGGCGCGGCGTGCAGTGCCGTGCGGCCAGTCTTTGCGAAAAACCATTCGTTTGAGCCGCTCAATTACATTGGCAGCTTGCGTTTTTCGCTGTAAGCTCGGTGGGCTTTGCCGAATGGAAAGCTCCGTTCAACTCCCTAAAGAGGAGACAGGAAATTGAGAAAGCATTCGTTGTGCCCGGCTGCAATTCTTTTCGCCCTGATCGCAGCGGCAGTCTTTACGGCGACGGCGCCGTCTCTCGCCGCCCAACCGGCCGTTGCCACCAAGGCAGTCGACTCCAAGGTCCAATGCGATCGCACCTGTTTGGAAGGAGTGATGAATCGCTACCTTGATGCGATGGTTGCCCACAATCCTTCGCAGGCGCCCCTTGCTCCCGACGTGCAATACGCGCAGGACAACGTCCGGCTGAAAATCGGGCAGGCGCTGTGGGCCACCGCCACGGCGCGCGGAAAATACATCCATTACTTCGCCGATCCCGAACAGGACGATGTCGGCGTCATCACGGACGTCCAGGAGAACGGCGTAGGCGCGATCCTGATCGTCCGGCTCAAGGTCGAAGGAGGACTGATTACCCAAGCCGAGCAGTTCGTGGCGCACGATCCCTATGGCGCAGCCAACTACGAAAAACTTGGCAAGCCCGATCCGGGATGGCTGACGCCGATTCCCATGGACCAGCGGGAGACGCGCGCAGCGCTCGATCAGGCGGCGTACATGTATTACGAGGGCCTGCAACTCAATGACGGCCAGGGCATCTATGCTTTCACTCCCGACTGCAATCGCATCGAAGATGCCACCCGCACCACGAACCAGCCGCGCCCGCAGAACTACGGCCACGCCGACCAGGACATCGGCGACTTCCCCACCATGAATTGCACCGATCAGTACAAGCTCGGCTTTCTCGGCTTCACTACAGGCTGCCGCCACCGCCGTTTCCTGGTCACGGACGTCGAACGTGGCGCCGTGCTCGCCTCAGCGTATCTCGATTTCGATGGGACGATCACCGAGGTGCACCTCACCGACGGCCGCCTCTGGAAAGTGCCCCCGTATTTCATGACGCCGCGCACGAACCAGTCGAACGAGGCGTATCGCATCGAAAAAGGCAGCATAAGCCTGATAGAAATGACCATGTACGAAATCCCTTTCAACATGCAGCCCGCGTTCTAGCGCGATGAAAACAGCCATGAAGAATCCAAGGATCAACATGATGATTCGCACTTCGATGCTGGCTCTCGCGCTTGCGGGGATTTGCGCCGCGGCTTCCGTCGCATATGGTTCGCCCAGAAACGCCGCGCCCGATCAAGGCAAGAATCTCACGCGGGCCAAGTATCCGTTGGCCCCTGCGGTGCCGGGCGAATGCAATCGCGAGTGTCTCTACCAATTCGTCGACAAATATTTCGACGCAATGCTCTCACGCTGCCCGTGCAACCTTGCTTTCGGGCCCGACGTCAAGTACACGGAAAACGAACTCGCCGTCGATCCGGGCGAGGGAATGTGGAAGACCTTCTCCGGCCGCGGCACCTATCGCGTCTATCTCGCCGATCCCGCGAATGGTGAAGCCGGCTACTATGGCGACATCACGGAAGACAACGGCCTGCTGGTCGGAATGATAGCGCTGCGCATGAGAGTGAAAGATCACCGCATCACCGAACTCGAGACAATCACCGTGCGCGAGCAGAAGAGGCCGAAAGGCGGCCTCGGAATGAATACGGCCGGCGTGATGACCCCGCGCATGATGGACGAGCTTGACTCGGCTGGCTTCATTTCGCCCGAGGCCGCATTGCTCGAGTCGCTCGCCGCGGCGGAAACGCGCGATCAGCTTCTCGCTGCGACGAAGGGATATTTCGACGCCTACGCGCAAGGCAGTACCTCGCTGGCGCCTTTTGCAACGCCATGCGAGCGCCGGGAGAATGGCATCGCGGCGACGAACAATCCCGATGGTCCCGTGCCCGACACGGCGCAGCCCTCGTTTCATTTGTTCAGTGAAGGTTGCGCGGGCGAGCTCGATCGCGGCTTTTTCAGGACTCTCGCCACAGTCCGCGATTCGCGGCCTCTTATCGTCGACGAAAAGCAGGGCCTCGTCCTGAACCTCGCGTTTTACGACGATGAAGGCAACGTCAAGTCGGTGGATGTCGCCGGAGTCGGAACGGTGAAGGTGCCTCAACCATACCAGCGCCCGATGACATTCCTCGCGCCGCAACTCTTCAAGATCGAGGGAGGGAAGATTCGAGAGATCGAGGGGCTCTCCTGGGCCGTGCCCTTCGGCATGCCGCCCGCATCGCAATAGTGAGGCATCCTGGCTGAATTGCCTCGTGACGACTGCCGGCCGCGGGGGTAGTTGACGGACGCAAACGGCTGACTGAATCCGTGCATTCAAAGTGTTCGGCCAGTGAGGTATATGGCAAATCCGTGGTTATAACTGACCAAAGCTGGCAAGACCTTGCAAATTTGCAGTTGACTTTCGATAGAATTCGCTTACGCTTTGATTTCCAGCCCGGGTTAGACACGGAGGCGGATTGAGGGTGAATGGCTTTAGATCTCAGGTCAAGCACAATGCGAGGTTTCTTGTTTGGCGGGCCGCGCTGTCTTTAGCGATATTCGGGCTGGCGGCGTGCTTCACGCCAGGGGCGTTCGGGCAGGGCCTCGCGAGGCAAGATGGTTCGGTGCCCGTGCCGATGGATTGGAGCTCCAAGCATGTTCTCTTCACGCCGGGCTCCACGAAGAAGCAAGCAGCGAAGATACTGAACGAGCCGCGGGCCTACGCGCAGTGGCTCCGGCATGGTGGTGCGCCGGCAAGCCTACACCTGAGGCGCAGGCCGCCAACGCCGCCAAGGTGGCGGTGGTCTCGGGACGAGATCGGGCGGGACTGGGCTGTATCGCTGGGCGCGGGCGGCGTGGCTCAAGGTATGGCGCCCGCCAAGTACACCTTCGATGTGACCGCAGCGCCGAGTTGCACCGCTGATTACGTAGTATTTCCCGTCAATGCTTCGACTGGGAACACCCGCGCCAATGTTGTGGGCACCTTCGTGATCGAGCCGGCAGCTGGCGGCGCTGCGGCCATCACCATAACTCCGACCGGTGAGATCCCGGTCACTCTGACTTTAACCGCATCGGCCAGCTCGAACACAGGACTAAAC
>JBAPOM010000286.1:0-18958 GCA_049279635.1 Candidatus Acidiferrales bacterium | reverse complement strand
GCGGAGCACTGATCGCAATCCTGATCGCGGCGCCGTGGCACGTGTTGGCTACGTTGCGCAATCCCCCCTATTTCGCTTTTACGTTCCATTCCGGCCCGGGGCAATATCACGGATTCCTGTGGTTCTACTTCATGAACGAACAGGTACTGCGGTTCCTGAATCTGCGCTATCCGCGCGACTACAACACGGTGCCCCGGCTCTATTTCTGGCTGTTTCACCTGATCTGGTTGTTTCCCTGGAGCGTGTATTTCCCGGCGGTGGCGAAGCTTTCCTTCAAGCCGGTCGATCGCGCTGGACGCACCCGTTTGCTGGCGCTCTGCTGGGTGGGCTTCGTCCTGGTTTTCTTCACGTTTTCGACAACGCAGGAATACTACTCGATGCCCTGCTATCCGGCGCTCGCCTTGCTGCTCGGCTCGGCCATGGCGACCGGCGGAGACTGGACTCGGCGCGGCACTCGCGTCCTATGCGTCGTCTCCGCCTGCGCGGCCATCGCCGTCTTTGCGATTCTTATTCACGTGCGGGGCATTCTGACGCCCGGAGACATTTCCTCGGCTCTTGGCCACCACCCCAAAGCCTACACGCTTTCCCTCGGTCACATGGAAGACCTGACCCTGGAATCGTTTGCGTATCTTCGCTTGCCGCTCGCGATTGCCGGCGTCGCCTTTCTGATTGGAGTGTTTGGAACCCTTCGAGGAACCGGCCAGCGAGCATTTCTCGCGCCAGCTCTTATGATGGTCGTGTTCTTTCACGCGGCCCGGCTGGCGATGGTCGCGTTCGACCCATATCTTTCATCGCGGCTGCTTGCGCGAGCGTTGATGAGCGCCCCTGAAGGCAAGCTGATAGCGCAAGGCCACTACTACGATTTCTCATCCGTCTTCTTCTATACCGATCGTTCGGGGCTTCTTTTCACCAACCGCAGGGTCAACCTGGAGTATGGCTCCGATGCACCCGGCGCCCCGCACGTCTTTATCGATGAATCAGAATTCAAGAATCTTTGGCTCGCGCCGGAGCGCTGCTACTTCCTTACGTTTCAGTCTGATTTGCCCCGTTACGAACAACTGGTCGCGCCAGCTTCACTCGACGTCGTGGCGGCGAGCGGCGGAAAAGTTTTGCTGACCAACCGGCCTTGATGGTTGGCGCGAGATTGCAAATGGTCTGAGATCGCGGCGCGCGAAGCCACCGCACCGCCATCGGGAATGAACGGCCCTACAGGCGAACCTGCGACACCGAAGCGGCCGCAGCGCCTCCTGTCTGCCGGCGGCGCTCGTTGGTCGCATTGCGCCAGTTCACTTGCGGCAGGAAGAGCGATGTGTCGATTCGTTCGCGGTATTCGATGGCGATGTTCAGAAGCGAGTCGAGGAGCGAATCCGAGAGCAGGTGAGGCTGCAAGCCAAGGTCGATCAATTTCGAGTGTTTGGCGTTGTAATAATGCTTTTCGGCTTCCACCCGCGGATCGGGCAAGTGGTCAATTTCAACGCGAAGGCCCATTTTCTTCCCGGCAGTTTGCACCATCTTGGCCAGGTCCAGCACCGAGAACTGCTCGGTAAATTGATTGAAAACACGGAACTCGCCCGGTGCGGCAGGATTTTCGCAAGCGATCTCGATGCAGCGGACGGTGTCACGTATATCGAGGAAACCCCTCGTCTGGCCACCCTTTCCGTAGACCGTCAGCGGGTGGCCTGCGGCGGCCTCCACACAGAACCGGTTGAGTACCGTGCCAAAAACCTCGTCGTAGTCGAACCGATTGATGAGAGCTTCATCGAGGGCGGTTTCGTCGGTGACGGTGCCGTAGACGACTCCCTGGTTCAAATCTGTCGCACGTAGCTTCCAAATCTTGCAGCAGAACGTGATGTTGTGACTGTCATGAACCTTCGACAGGTGATAGAAAGAGCCCGGCTGCTTCGGATAAGGCAGCACGTCCTTGCGTCCGTTGTGTTCGATCTCGATGTAACCTTCTTCGATGTCGATATTGGGCGTGCCGTATTCGCCCATCGTGCCGAGTTTGACCAAGTGGCAATCGGGCGCAAGTTCACGGAGCGCAAAAAGAAGATTTAGCGTGCCAACGACGTTATTGACCTGCGTGAATGCTGCGTGTTTCCGGTCGATCATCGAGTACGGCGCCGACCGCTGTTCGGCAAAGTGCACCACAGACTCCGGCTCAGATTCCTTCATTACCGACGCAAGAAAGTCGTAATCGGTGATATCGCCGATGAAGTGATCGATGGTCTTGCCCGTGTGTTCGTGCCAGGCGCGCAGCCGATCGGGGAGCGGTCGGATCGGAGTGAGGGTCTGCGCGCCGAGCTCGAAATCCCACTGGCGCCGCAGAAAGTTGTCTACGATTGCGACCGAGTGACCCTTCTGCGACAAATACAGAGCCGTAGCCCAGCCGCAATAGCCGTCTCCCCCCAACACAGCAATCTTCATGTCTCCTCCGTAAACATCAGCTGCAGCACTACGCTTGATGGCCGACGGAAAATCGGTTACACGGTGAAACTCCAGTGAATATAAGCTTTTACCCTCGTAACCCTGGACGACGCAAGAATCATTTTAGCGCGCGAACACATGCCATTAACACCGGTCCATTCATTATGGAAACGATCAGAGAAGACGATACTGAAGCCCTTCGCGTTAGCGGCCTGCCGCGCCCGCCGTACGCGGCGGCTCGCTGCGGCCAGCCTTCGCCTGATTTCGGCCGCGGCCAAGGAACTGGCGCACGTTGTAGACCGGTTTGTTTTGGGATTCGTAATACGTGCGGGCCAGAAGCTCGCCGATGAGGCCGATTGCTATGAACTGGATGCCGCCCATCACCAAAGCCATCCCGAGCAGCATCAGAGGACCGTGGTTGGCGAGTAATCCTTCATTGAGCAGCGCTTTCCGTGCGAAGACCCAGAGGCCGATACCCCCTCCGGCCGCCAGGCATGAAAGCCCGGCAACGCCGAAGAACTGCAGCGGCTTGGTCGAATAATCCAACAGGAACTTCACGCTCAGCAGATCGAGCAACACGCGGATCGTGCGCGAAATGCCATAGTTGGATTTGCCGGCTTTGCGCGGAATGTTCGTGATGGGCACTTCCGCGACCGAAGCGCCGGCCCAGCTGGCCAGCGCCGGGATGAAGCGATGCAGCTCGCCATAAAGATGTATTTCCGAAAGAATTTCGCGGCGATACGCCTTGAACGTCGTCCCGAAGTCGTGGAGGTCCACCCGCGAAAGCTTCGCCATGATGCGGTTGGCCACGCGGCTGGGTATTTGCCGGGTCAGCCAGTGATCGGTCCGCTCGACGCGCCAGCCGCTCACGATGTCGTAGCCTTCCTGAATTTTCGCGATGAATCGCGGAATCTCGGCGGGATCGTGCTGCAGATCGCCGTCCATCGAAATGATGATCTCGCCCTCGGAGTGGTCGAAACCGGCCTTCAGCGCGGCCGTCTGTCCGAAATTTCGCCGCAGTCGGACCACCACGACGCGATCGTCGTCGCCCGCGATTTCCGACATCAAACGGAACGTGCCGTCCTTGCTGCCGTCGTCGACGAACACGATTTCGTAGGGTTCGCCCACTGCGTCCATCACCTCGATGATTTTGACGTAGAGCTGGGCGACGCTCTCCTGTTCATTGAAGAAGGGCACAACGATAGAGTATGAAAGCGGATTCACTTCGGGATTCATCTGCGTTATTGTACATCAATCAGATGCCAAGGAAACGAAGCCGTTTGCCTCGGTCCATCCGAATTCGTCAACGGCAGCTTGCGTAGCGCCGGAGTCTCGCCGGCTCTTCGACGGGCGTTCAGCTCCGAGGAGACTCTTCGCTTCCTGGGTGCGAGCTCATAACACAACTTGTGGATAAACGGCCAATCAGATCGAGGTGAGGGCATTCTCGGGCGCCGGATGTCTCGGTGCCGAAACGGACGCCGTTTGGATCCGCCATTTTTTCATCCACAGAAACAGAATCATCAAGCCCCACAGGTGGTAGCCGAGATTGGCGCGTCTTTCGAGATGATCGCGCACGCACCGGTCGATCGCGCTCTTGCGAAAGATGCCGCTGTGCTCGGCGATCCCGCTTTGTAAAGCATCCAACAGCAATCCCCGAAGCGGACCGCGCAACCATTCATGCGACGGTATATCGAGCCCTGCCTTCCCTCTCGTCAGAACCGATGGGGGCAGCTTGTCCTTCATCAATTCCTTCAGCAAAACCTTCTGGCGCGAGCCGTTCACTTTGAAGGAGCCCGGGAGCGATGCCGCGAATTCCACGATCCGGTGATCGAGCAGCGGCGGCCGCGCTTCCACAGCATGAGCCATGCTCATGCGGTCGACTTTCATGAGTATGTCGTCGGTCAAATAGTATTTTTGATCGAACCACATGTAGGGACGAATGCCGTCGCCCGGCAGCTTTTCGCGCAGGCCCCCCAGGACGCGGTCGAGCGCGGCCGGAAGCGGTGTTTGCATGAGGGCGCTCGCTTGCGCCGCGGAAAAAGTGCCGTTCCAATAGACGTGCGCCTGTTCGCAAGGCATCAAACAACCCTCGAGAAAGCGCTTCAATTTGTATTCGAGGCTGATCTTGTCGTCCGAAACGGGCCACGCGCGGAACGCGCCGAGCGCGAACCTCAAAAGCCCCGGCGGCACGTGCCGTGCGATGCGCGCCATCTCATTCGCGCGATAGGTGAGGTAGCCGCCAAAAACCTCGTCGCCGCCCTCGCCGCTCAGCGTTACGGTGACTTTCGTCTTGCTCAGCTTCGAGAGAAACCATATTGGCAACGCGCCTGCGTCGGCAGTAGGCTCATCCGAATAATAGGCAAACTCCTCGATCGCACCCGTCAGATTCTCGGTGGGGTTCAGGTCAAATTGTTCGTGGTCGGTTCCATACTGATTTACCACGTCCCGGATGTACGGAGTTTCGTCGAAGGTGCGGCCGCGAAACGAAATGGAAAGCGTCTTCAGTTTCGAGCTGGACGCCTGCGCGGCGTAGTGCAAAATCGTCGAAGAATCAATTCCGCCACTGAGCCAAACTCCGAGCGGCACATCGGATAGAAGGTGCTCGCGAACCGCTTCCCCGAGCAGATGATCCAATTCCTCTTTTGCCGCGCCTAAAGTCACTTCGCGAGCCCCGCCAAAAGGCAAACTCCAATACGCCTCCGACGAAACCCTGCCGTCCTTCCATTCGAGCCAATGGCCCGGCGCCAGCTTTTCGATTCCTTCCACCAGCGTCCACGGGTACGGCACATAGTTCAGCGAAAGATAGCAGTCGAGCCCGTTCAAGCTGAGCCGCCGGTCGATTTCCGGATGAACGAGAATCGCCTTTAATTCCGACCCAAAGAAGATGTCCTCGCCCATGCGCGCGGTGTAGAGCGGCTTGATCCCCATCCGATCGCGGGCCAACACCAGCCGCTTGGCGGATTCGGTCCAGAGAGCCACAGCAAACATCCCGCGCAGCCGCGAAAAACATGCCACATCCCACTCGAGGAACGCATGCAGTACCGTTTCCGTATCGGTGCGCGAATGAAATCGGTGCCCGCGCGCTTCGAGTTCGGCGCGCACCTCCTGGTAGTTGTACACCTCGCCGTTAAATACGATCGTCGTGTCACCGTCATCTGTCGTGATCGGTTGATCGCCGCCGGAGAGGTCGATAATTTTCAGGCGGGTGGCGCCCATCGAGCAGATATTCGAGCGAAACACGCCCTGCTGGTCAGGGCCGCGGTGCAGCAGCGTCGCAGCGGCATCGGCGATGCGTTCCGGGGGTGGGCTCCATCCTTTATGAGTAAAACCGGCAATCCCGCACAAGTTTCTATACTCCTCGCGTCGCGATCGAGCTCACTAAGAATTCGTTAGGGGGTCGGAGCTTCAGCTCCACGCCTTCGCCTTTGACGTTTCGGGTGCCCCATCCTCGTCTTGTGAGGGCGGGTCTTCGCATCGAGAGCACCCCGCAGCGGGCGTACTCCCGTCCCTTCCCAAAACGCGGTTGGCACAGGATTTTTCAGAATCGCCATCAGCGCCATCGAAACCGATAGCATTCGCTATTCATAGCGTAGAGATTCCACAGGCTGAAGTCGAGCGGCTGTTTTGGCCGGAAGGTACCCGAAAAACACGCCTGTCGCGCAGGATACTACAAACGCCGAAGCCACCGAAACCCATGAAATCGGAACGCTGAGTCCGCCGGGAATCGGCAGGAACTCCGCAAGGGTCTCAACAAGAAACGGGATCGCGACGGCCAATCCAATTCCGACGAGCGCTCCAATCCCGCTGATCAAAACCGCTTCCAGTAAGAATTGGTAAAGAATTTCCTGCCGCCGCGCCCCAATGGCCTTGCGAATCCCGATCTCGTGCGTTCTCTCCGTCACGCTCACCAGCATGATATTCATGATGCCGATGCCGCTGATCACCAGCGCGAGCATCGCGATCAGCAGAAGCACGATCGTCATGGCCAGCGAAATCCGGCGCGACGTTTCGAGAATCGACGAAAGATTCTGCACGTCGTATTCCACCTCAGGCCGGTGCCTGCTTCTCAGGATTTGCGCTACTTCGTCGGTAACTTCAGGAACGTCTTCGGCCGTGTCCGCCTGCGCGTACAGCGTCACGATAAACGCATCGCCCGTGTAATACCGGATCAGCGGGAACGGCGCCAGCACGGAATCGGTCCGAATCTCGGACTGCCCGAACGTCTCGACGCGTTCGTGAAAGACCCCGATGACCGTGAGATTCACCTCGCCCACGCGGATGCTTTCGCCCACGGGATCTCCGTAGGGCAACGCGGTCTGCGCGAGGTGCTCGGAGACGAGGCACACCTTGCTCACCGTCGAAAAATCCGAGTCGTCGAAATAACGGCCGCGCGACACCACAAGATTCCGAATTTGCTGGAACTCCGGCGTCACGCCCACCAGAGCAATAGGCCAAGCCTTGCCGCTCGCTACCACTGTCATCGGAATATCGTTCGTGCCCGCGACGTGGATCGCTTCGGGAACGCCGCGCCGCACCGCTGCAAGATCGCCCATCGAAATCTGGTCGGCGAGAGCCGTCGTCTGCGACGAGTTCGACTGCGAGAGACTAGCGTACACGATATTGGATCCGACAGCCTCGATCTGCCTGCGGATATACTTCTTGCCGGTGAGGGTGACGGTCACCACGAGGACGATGCACGCGCTGCCGATCACGACGCCCAGCATCGTCAGCGCGGCGCGAACCTTATTCGCGCGAAGCGCCTCGATCGCCAGGTTCCACGTCTCAGACCAACTGATCGCCGATGCCGCCAGAAATCCTCCTGCTCATTGGGGTCGGAGCTTCAGCTCTTGCACTTTGCCTTTGACGTTTCGGGCGCCCCATCCTCGGTTTGTGAGGGTGGGGTCTTCGCGACTCACTTTCCGCCGAGAACGTCTATGTGAAACAGCTTCTAACAGATTAGGATGCCGCTCCTGTTCTCGAACGGTGCCCGCGCCTCGCTCAGCGTGCCACGGTCTCGGCGGCGAGCTCGGGTATCTCGATTCGAATTTGCGTGCCCTCGCCTTCCTGGCTGCGAATCACCATTTCAAACTGGTCGCCATACAGAAGCCTCAGCCGCGCGTGGACGTTGCTAACCCCGATCCCGCCCTCATACACGTCGGAAAGCCGCTCGGCGGACATCCCCATCCCGTTGTCTTCGATCTCGATCAGCAGGCGGCCGTCGCGGCGCTGCGTCCGGAGATGGATTTGCCCTCCCGCCAGCCGCGGGGCCAACCCGTGCTTGATCGCGTTTTCGATGATCGGCTGCAGCAGCATGCTGGGAATAAACGCGTCGAGCGTCTCTTCGTCCACTTCCTTGAATATCTGCAAGTTGTCGCGCCCAAAGCGAATCACTTCGATGTCGAGATAATCGTCGATGAATTCGAGCTCCTCGCGCAAAGGCACAAACGTCTCATGCTTTCTCAGCAGCCGCCGCAGAATATTCGAGAGCTTCAGCACCACGCCTCGCGCCATATCAGGATCGAAACGAATCAGCGAAGAGACAGTATTGAGCGTATTAAATAGGAAATGAGGGTTGATTTGGCTGGTCAGCGCGTCCATGCGCGCCTTCAGCAGCAACTGCTGGTTCTGCTCGAGGTTCATCTCGATGCGCGTGTTGTTCCATATCTTGACCGCCGTCGCGACGCACATCGTCGACGACAACACGATCAGCGCCATGTATCCCCAGTTGTTTGGTTGAATCGAGAACAGCCAGCGGTGCGGGACATGCCTCGCCAGCTCGATGTGCCCCACTTCAAAAGCCGCGCAGACAAAGAGCGGCAGCATCGCCCAGTTGCCCTTGCGCTCGCGAACCAGTCTTACGAGCCATTGGGGGATATTTAGAAAAAGAAACGGGCCGAAGTGCCACACGTCCTCTTTTTCCGGAATCACCTCGCGAACCACTCCGGCCAGCAACCCCACGAGCGCGGCCATCGGGCTCGCCAGCCACTCATGATTGAAAAAAGCGGGCAGGCTGATCAGCGAACCGCCGAGCAATCCGACCATGCGTCCACCCAGCAGCCCCATCAAGAAAGATCCCTCAAGCGTTAAATCAAAGAAGTTGTAGCCGAAGAGGCGCAAAATCACGCCGACCGCCAGGGGCGGCGCGAGAAAAAGCAGCAACATGACTTTCTGGTCGGAACTGCGGTTTTCCGTGAAGACCAGCTTGCGAAAGGACGCAAACCTCACCAGCAGAGCCGCCAGCGATGCCGCCCAGCCAACTTTGAGGACCAGCGTGAACAGCAGGTCCCGGCCCGACAAAATCACCGTGTCCATTTTCGCCCGCGAACCGCCGTCAGGTAACCTCGAGCTAAATTAGCCAATGCACGGTGGGATGTAAAGAGAAGCGGAGCGCCTGTTGCGCGCTCCCGAAATCTATTGTTGCTGCTGCTGTTGTTGCTGTTGGGCGGGCTGCTGGGGGCGTTCGGCCACCGAAGGCTTCGCCGGGAGCGGCGCCGAGGTTGAAAGCTGCTCGCGGCCCTCATCGTCGAGCGCCGGACGAACGCGCACATCGACGGCAAGGCTCTGGCCGGCCTGCCCTTTATACACGCCCCGAACTGGCGCCACATCGCCATAATCCCGGCCGTAAGCCACGCGGACATGGCGGAGACCCACGGGCTTGCCGAGCGTCGGATCGAATCCCGTCCATCCCGTCGTCGGCATAAACACCTCCGCCCACGCATGCGACGCCTGGCCGCCAATCACTTCCTCCTGCCGCGCGTCCGCCGAAGCAGCGCTGCCCGGAACGAGATAGCCGGAGACGTAGCGCCCCGGAAGGCCGCGCATCCGCGCGACGCCGAGCAGCACATGGGCGAAATCCTGGCACACGCCCGCGCCGATCGACAGCGAATCCTCGATCGATGAATGGACGTGCGTCGCGCCCTTCACGTAGCGAAAACGCTCGTGAATCTGGTCAGACGCCTTTTGCACGAATCCTTCGACCGTTCCGTCGCTCGCCGCTTGGGCCGCTTCGATAATCTCGCGAAGCTCGTTGAGATGCGGCACGTAAGCCGTCGGCGACACAAAATCGAAATACTCTTCGTCGAATTGATGCTTGCCTGCGTCGAAATCCGCCAGTGTGGTCGGATCAGGAGCCGCGCCCGATGAGTCGTGCGCCAGCACCACCGATTCCGCCTCGACCTTCAGTCGTCGATGCTCCGGCAACACGTTGAACTGATGCACCCAATTCCCGTACGCGTCGCGATACGAAGTCCCGCGCGAGCCGGGCGCCGTCATCAGCCGAAACGAAAGGCAGCTCTGCCGCTCGTCGTGGATCGGCCGCAGCCGGACTTCGTTGTAGCTTTCGGAGACCGGCCCGTCGTAAAGAAACTCCGTTATATGCATCAAATGATAGCGATTCATGCCACCACCGCATAGTAGAAGTACGTTCGCGCGATATCGTCGCCGATTGCGCCGCACATATTCACCACATCATTCAGATATCCGTGCAGGCCCTGCTTGAAAATTTCGCCGATCTTATCGTAGCTCAATCTCTCCACTAGTTTCCCCGCGAGCCTTTCCGCCTCATTTGCATAAGAGCCGCGGCCTGAGCCGCTCACCGCTCGCAAGCTGGCCTGAAACTCGGCGACGTTAAAACGAATCGAGTGGGGGTGCTGGTGATCCAGAATCAGCATCTCGGCGACCTTCTCCGGCTCGAGCGGCGGATGATACTGCCGGTGATAGGCCTCATACGCTCCTACCGATCGCAGCACCGCCATCCACTGATGATTGTCCAGCGCGTCCGCGGCCGGCGGGCCATCCAGCAGATTGTGATACTGCACGTCCACAAGCCGCGAAGTCATCTCCGCGCGTTCGAGCGACCATCCGATGCGCAGAAATTCCCAGCCTTCGTCATGCGGCAGCGTCGAGTCCGTCACGCCGTGAAAGCGATGCGCGCCGAATTTCACCCGCTCGCAAAAACGGTGCGGCCCGGCCGCGATCTCCTCCCGCGGCACGAATTGGCTCACCGTGTAGTAGAGCCCGTTGATGTCCTCCCACATCTCGCGGGATATTCGGTCGCGGATGGTGCGCGCATTCTCGCGCGCTTTGGAAATGCACTGCACGATCGAACTCGGATTGTCGTGGCGAAACGCGAGGAACTCGAACACGTTTTGGGCGTTCACTTCGTTGTAAAGCTTGCGAAATCGGTCCTCTTCTCCCGCCATGATGATCAGCGGCTCCCATCGCAGGTGATAGGACTCCTGCGATCGCTCGAGCAGCATGTGGTAGTTCACGTCGAGGATACGGGCGGTGCCCTCGGCGCGTTCGATGTAGCGCGCCAGCCAGAAGAGCGATTCGGCGATCCGCGAAAGCATCTCAGTCCTCTCCTCGCAGCACCCATGTATCTTTGCTGCCGCCGCCCTGCGACGAATTGACCACGAGCGAGCCTTTCTGCAGCGCCACGCGGGTCAGTCCGCCCGGCACAATCGTCACCTTCTCGCCGTCGTAGAGGCAATAAGGACGCAGATCCACATGACGCCCGCCCACAGTAGCCTCGCCCGCGTCGTACGAAGGCACGCGCGACAGCCCGACGACCGGTTGCGCGATGTAATTGCGTGGATTGGCGCGAATGCGCTCGCGAAATTCTTCGATCCGCTTGCTCTCCGACGCAGGACCGATCAGCATGCCGTAGCCGCCCGACTCTCCGACCGCTTTCACAACGAGCTCAGCGAGATGATCGAGCACGTAGGAAAGATCATCCGGCTTCGCGCAAATGTAAGTCTCCACCGACCGCAAGACCGGCTCTTCGCCCAAATAGTAGCGAATAAATTCCGGCACGTAAGCGTAGATCGCCTTGTCATCCGCCACGCCGTTGCCCACCGCATTCGCCAGCGCCACGCTGCCCGCCCGGTACGCGCCCATCAGCCCAGGAACCCCAAGAATCGAATCCGCGCGAAACGTCAGCGGATCGAGAAATTCGTCATCCACGCGCCGGTAGATCACGTCGACCCGCGTCAGCCCGCGGATCGTCTTCATATAGACAATCCCGCCATCCACAATCAGGTCGCGCCCCTCGACCAGCTCGATCCCCATCTGCTGCGCGAGGAAGCTGTGTTCAAAGTACGCGCTGTTGTAAATCCCCGGCGTCAGCAGGACGATTTGCGCGTCGTCTTCGCCGCGCGGGGAAAGGCTGCGCAGGATGCGCGAAAGTTCCGCCGGGTAATGATTCACGGGTAGTACTTCGCACGCCTGAAAAGCATCCGGGAAAGTCCGCGTCATCACGATGCGATTCTCAAGAACGTAGGAAACGCCGCTCGGCGTGCGCACGTTGTCCTCAAGAACGCAGAATTCGCCGGTCTTCGAATCGCGCACCAGGTCGATCCCGCAGATATGGGTATGAATTCCGCGAGGCACGCCGACGCCGATCACCTCGCGCCGGAAATGCGGGCACGAATAGACGAGCGAACGCGGAATCCTCTTGTCCTTCAAGATCGTCTGTTGGCCGTACACGTCCATGAGGAACAGGTTCAGCGCCATCACGCGCTGCGAAAGCCCGCGGTCGATCCGCTCCCATTCCGAATGCGGCAGGATGCGCGGGATCAGGTCGAACGGGAACAGCCGCTCGGTTCCCCTCCCGTCGCTATATACCGTGAAGGTGATTCCCTGGATCAGGAACGACAAATCGGCAAGCTTCCGCCGCTCCTCGAACTGGCTGGGCGCCATCGAGGCCAGCTTCTGAAACAGTTTGGTATATTGCGGCCGCGGGTGCCCGGGCGCCGAGAACATCTCGTCGTAGAACCCGCCCGTGTCGTAGCCCTCAAAAAGGCCGCGGTTCACCATCGGTATTGGGACCGCTCCCATTGCACCCTACTCTATCAACCGGCTCCGACCCTAGGTTCACGGAAAGATTGGATGCAACCCATCAACGTTTCCGGTGGTTTTTCGGCTGGAATTCAGTTTTTTTTCAGTGGCTGCGCGAAGCGGCCGGGCCATGCTCACGAGCCTGCTATAATAGCTAGCTCGCATGAAGCATCGAAAAAAATCTGGCAAAGCCCGCGTAGTGGCGAAGGCTGCGCTGCCAACGCGCTTCGGCCGTTTTACCATCGCCGGGATTCGAGGTAACGGAAACGGCGAGGAAGCCGTCGCTATCCAGCACGGCCGACTGAGCAAGCGCAAGGCCCCGCTCGTTCGCGTCCATTCGCAGTGCCTTACCGGCGATGTCTTCACCTCCGAGCGGTGCGACTGCCGCGCGCAACTCGAACTCTCGTTGCGGAAAATCGCCAAGGATGGCTCGGGCATCGTTCTCTATCTGCCGCAGGAAGGCCGGGGCATCGGCCTGCTCAATAAAGTTAAGGCATACGAGCTGCAAGATCAGGGACTCGATACGGTGGAAGCCAACCGCAAACTCGGCTTCGCCGCCGATTCGCGCGATTACGATTTCGCGGCCGAGGCCCTGAAGGCGCTGGGCGTCCGCTCCGTGCGCCTGCTCTCAAACAATCCCGACAAGGTCGAGCAGCTCGAAAAGGCCGGTATTCGCGTGGTCCAGCGAATTCCCTGCCGCCCCCGCACCAGCCACCACTCGCGCGCCTACCTCCGCACCAAAAAAGACAAGCTCGGTCACATCCTCGCCGGCTTATAGGCTCCGAACCGGGCCGCAGGAGGAACCCTTCTGACCCCCGCAAGTGTGTCGATTAGACGTGACCCCCATCGTGTGTTTTCAGTAAGTTGCGTCGATTTCTAATCGCCGCAGTGTCGATTAGAAAATGGGCGATTCGGGTGGTAATTCGCGAGGATACAGGCCTGGTCGGCTTGCCGAGGGGCCGGAGCCTAAGAGAAGAATCCGTCTTCAGTCGTGTCGTTCCACCGAATTTTCAAAGAGCGTTTCGGCCATCGTCGAGAGGGCGGGCCACTTGCGCCACAACCATGCTCGCAGATCGCAACGCGCGCTTCAAGCTGGCCGCGAGTACAGGATTAGGCCGGGGTCGCGGTGCTGGCCGTTCGAAGACAGAGGTGCGGGTTGAGAATCGAGAGTTGAGAGTTGAGAGTTGAGAGTTAGGAGTTAGGAGTTAGGAGTTTGAAAGTTACCTTGCGCACGCTTCTGAGAATCGAAGAACTGCGGCACCCCCGTAGGGCTTCTGCGCGGCCCGAATGGACGCAGGTGTGATGTGCTCACCCGCAATGAAATCGAACAAATTCGAGAGAGTGCGAGGCTCCTTGACTATTCCAAGCGAATTGGAGTACTCTGACTGTTCCGAGCACTCTAACCGATCCGAAGGAGTTGATCCATGATGGCGATTGAAGTTGAAGACGACATTTACGAGTTCCTCCGGCAACAGCAAACAACATTTAGCGAGGGTGCCTCTGAGGTCTTGAGGCGGTTGCTGAAGCTCAATTCGGCGGTGCCGAGCACGGCGCAAGCCCCGAGTCCGAACGCCGGGTTGCCGCCCGAGGCGTTGAACCGGATGCTACAGCAACACAAAGACGAAATGGCAGCGGACCCGAAAAAAAAGGCGCTGTGGGATTTTCTCAGAGGACCCGAGTTCACGGCTGAGCGAAACGCAGTCGGCAAGTTCCTGTCACTATTAGCGTTTCTTCAACGCGAGAATCGCGACAGGTTTGCGGCTGTGCAAGGCATTAGCGGCCGTAGCAGGAAATACTTTGCGAAAAACGAGTCAGATCTCGAGCAGTCTGGAAACAGTGTCCATCCAAAAAGGATCCCAGCTTCCGAATATTGGGTCGTCACGAACAACAGCACCGAATCCAAAGTCGAGCTACTTCTCCAGGTCTTGAGATTGCTGGGGTATGAAGGTCGGTTCGCGAGATTCGTCGCGACGCACGTCAATTAGCAGTCTGCCATCATGGTTGCGGCTGCCTCGAAAACGCTAGCTTCCTTCTGCCGATGGGGAATATCCATCTACCCGCCGCCGACAAACATCACAATCTCAAACGAATCATCGGCGCGCACTTGCGTCTCGCGCCACCGCGCGCGGGGCAGAATATCGCGATTGCGCTCGATGGCGACACGATTTTCCGCCATGCCGAGGTGTTCGAGCAGCGCAGTCACATTGAGGCCGTCGGGAATTTCCCGGCGCTCTCCATTGATTGTAATCGTCACGAATCGGAACCCTGATTTAGGAGTTGCTCGGAGGGGCTGCGGGCGACGTCATGGCCCGTGAGCGCATCGTGAAACGAATCTCGTCTTTGCCGGCGCTTGTTTTCGCCTGAATCACGAGCGCAAGGTCGCCCTTCCCCAGCGGCGGCAAAGGAAATTGAATTTGCACGCGGCCCCGATCGTCGGTCGTGCCGGTGTGGTGTCCATCGGTCAACGCGCCTTCGATCACCGCATGCACCCGCGCGCCCACCTGCGGCTGCCGGTCCGAGCGCCGCACAATCTCGAGGTCGAGCGACACATTGCCCGCCGAAAGCCACGATCCCGGATTCAACAGTTGCAGCTGAATCCCTCCGGCCACGCCTGTTTTTTCGAGGGCAGCGGCCATCTCCCCGGCCAACGGCCCGTCGCGAAGCTCTGCGATCACCACGCGATGCTGCTCTTCCACACGATGGCGGAGCAGTTCGTCGCTAAATTCGGCTGAGTCCCGGAATTCCCGGTAATCCGACGACCGCCGGTGGAAGATGCGCCCGTTTTGGTACACCATCGTGTCGATGATAGGGCGATTGGGGCCGCGATCCTCGGTTTGGACGTGGAACACGTGGTCTCCCACGCGAACGTCCGTATTAAACCCGGAACTCATCGACGCCAATTCTCCCAAGAAGCTCCCCCATGGCTCCGCAGGACGCGCAAGATTTCGGGGAGTTCATTTGACCGATGTACGCTCGGAAGTTATTATAGCAGCGCAAGGAAAATGAGCGCCACCTACCTCGACAACTACGGTTCCTTGTTGCTGATGTTTGTACTAGCGGCCGGGCTTGCCGGCGCGCTGATTACGGTTTCCACGCTGGTCGGAAAACACAAACCTTCACCCGAAAAGGATATGCCGTACGAATGCGGCATTCGCCCCACGGGCGATGCCCGCGAGGCTTTCTCCGTTCACTTCTACATGGTGGGTTTGATATTCATTCTGTTCGATATCGAGGCCATCTTTCTGTATCCTTGGGCGCTCGTCTACCACGACTTGAAACTGTTTGGCTTTGTGGAGATGTTGCTCTACATTATCATTCTGCTCGTTGGCTACATTTACCTCTGGAAGAAGGGCGCGCTCGACTGGAATACCTGAGGCCCGTCCGGAATCGGAATAATAGAAGTGGAATCCGAGGAACGCGGTCAAAAACAGGAAGCCCCGGCTGTAAGTAAGCTCCGGCAATGGGACACGAATTCGGTCGCCGAAGTGCTTGAATTCAGAGGCGAAACGACCATCGTCGTCCCCCGAGAGCATATCCGCCGCGCCGCCGAATTTCTCCTGGCCGAGCCGTCACTCCAATTTACATTTCTTTCGGACATCGCGACCGTCGACCGGTTTCCGATGGAGCCGCGCTTCGAGGTCAATTACCACCTGCTTTCGATCGAACACCGCATGCGCTTGCGCCTGAAGGTGCGTCTTGCGGGCAGCGATCCGAATATCCTTTCAGTCGTCCCCGTGTGGCCGACAGCCAATTGGCACGAGCGCGAGAATTTCGATCTCTTTGGAATCCGATTCGAGGGACATCCCGATCTCACCCGCATTCTCATGCCGGACGATTGGGAGGGCCATCCCCTTCGCAAGGACTATCCGGTCGAAGGGTTTCGGTGAGGCCCGCGTGAGGTTGACAGAGCTATGACGACAACGACGATCGAAACGCCGATTGGCCGGGCTGAACCGATGGTCCTCAATATGGGGCCGCAGCACCCGTCCACGCACGGCGTGCTTCGCGTGATCCTCGAGCTCGACGGCGAGACCATCCTCTCCGCCAAATCCGTGATCGGCTACCTGCACACGGGCATCGAGAAATCCTGCGAGTCGAAAACGTATTCGCAGTGCATCACGCTTACCGACCGCATCGACTATCTCGCGCCGCTCTCGAATAATCTCGGCTTTTGCCTGGCGGCCGAAAAACTTCTCGGCATCGAGGTTCCCAAGCGCGCGCAGTACATTCGCGTCCTTCTCACCGAATTGACGCGCATCACTTCGCATCTCGTCTGGCTCGGCACGCACGCCATCGATCTCGGCGCGATGTCCGTCTTCCTCTACAGCTTCCGCGAGCGTGAAGAGATCATGAAGATTTACGAGTACGTCTCCGGCCAGCGGATGATGACCAGCTACTTCCGCATCGGCGGCCTCGCGCTCGAACCCCCGCCGGGCTGGCTCGACAAGGTGCAGCGCGTCGTCGATGCGATGCCCGGGCACGTGGACGAGTACGAAGACCTGCTCACGAAAAATCGCATCTGGCTCGCTCGCACGCAAGGCGTGGGCCTGCTCAGCGCAGCCGACGCGATCGCCATGGGCGCTTCCGGGCCGCTTCTTCGCGCGAGCGGTGTGGCCTACGATATCCGCCGGGCGTTCCCATATTCGAGCTACGACGAATTCGAGTTCAACGTGCCGACGCGAACCGCAGGTGATTGCTATGCGCGATATCAGTGCCGCGTGGCCGAAATCCGCGAGAGCGTCAAGATCGTTCGCCAGGCGATGGAGAAGATTCCATCCGAGGGCCCGTTCCGCGCCGAGGCGCCCGGGATCATTCCACCGTCGCGCGAAGAGATGAAAACCTCGATCGAGGGCTTGATCTACCATTTCAAGCTTTTCACGGAAGGTTTTGCGCCACCGCCGGGCGAAGTCTATCAGGCGATTGAATCGCCGCGCGGCGAGTTGGGCGTGTTCATGGTGAGCGACGGATCTCCGAAACCGTACCGCGTGCATTTCCGCGCGCCGTCGTTCGTGAATCTGCAGGCGCTGCCGAAGCTTTGCGTCGGCCGCCTGATCGCCGATGCCGTCGCCTGCATCGGCACAACCGATATCGTTCTGGGGGAAGTCGACCGCTAGCCCGGTCGACCAAAAACGGGAATGCAGCTTTCGCCGCAACTCGAAAACAAGTTCAACGACCTCGTCACGCGCTATCCGGTGAAGCGCTCGGCGCTGATCCCCATGATGCTCTACGCGCAGGACGAGCTCGGCCATCTCGGCGATGAAATCCTCGAAGAAATCGCCAAGCGCCTCGACCTGAATATCGTCCAGGTCACCGAAACGCTTGCCTACTACTCGATGCTGCACCGCAAGCCCATGGGCCGCTATCACATCCAGGTCTGCACCAACATCTCCTGCATGCTGCGCGGCGGAAACGAACTCTATCAGCACGTCCAGAAGCGCCTCGGCATCGGCAATAAGGAAGTTTCGCCGAGCGGCACCTTTTCGCTCGAAGAGGTCGAATGCATGGGCGCCTGCACCGGCGCGCCGTGCATGCAGGTCAATTACGACTTCCACGAGAATCTTGACGCGGCCAAAGTGGACGAGATTTTCGAGCAGCTTCAGGATGGCAAGGTTCCCAAGCCCGTACCGGTCATCTCCGGTTCCGTGCACGAACGCCTGCCGGCCGAAGTGCCGGTGATCAGCAAGCGATTCGGCATTCCCAATTCGCACAAGATCGACGTCTACATGAATCATGAGGGCTATCAGGCGCTCGAAAAAGCCCTGAAGCAGATGACGCCCGATCAGATCATCGACGAGCTGAAAAAATCGAGCCTGCGCGGGCGCGGTGGTGCGGGCTTCCCCACGGGAATGAAGTGGAGTTTCGTTCCCAAGGGCAATCAGCAGAAATACATCCTCGCCAATGCCGACGAGAGCGAACCCGGCACATCCAAGGATCGCCCGCTGATGGAAATGGATCCCCACCAGCTGATCGAAGGCATGGTGATCGCCGGGCGCGCCGTCAACGCGAATCGCGGATACATCTATATCCGCGGCGAATATCGCTACATCATCGACATTATGGACGTGGCCGTCGCCGAGGCCTACGCCAAGGGCTACCTCGGCAAAAATATTCTCGGCAGCGGATTCGATTTCGATTTGTGCACGCATACCGGCGCGGGCGCCTATGAATGCGGCGAGGAATCCGCGCTGATGGAATCGCTCGAAGGCAAGCGCGGCTACCCGCGCATCCGCCCGCCGTTCCCCGCGGTCGTCGGCCTGTATGGCTGCCCCACTGTCATTAATAATGCGGAGACTCTCAGCACCGTGCCCGCGGTGATTCGCATGGGTGGTGAAGCCTACGCCGCTCTGGGAACTCCGAAGAATGGCGGCACGCGTCTCTATTCGATTTCCGGCCATGTGAATCGCCCCGGAATCTACGAGCTTCCTCTCGGCTTTCCGCTGCGCCGCCTGATCGAAGAAGTGGCAGGCGGCATCCCGAATGGCAAAAAGCTGAAAGCGGTGATTCCCGGCGGCAGCTCTTGCCCTCTGCTCTCCGCCGATGAAATCGATGTCGCGATGGACTATGATTCCGTCGCCAAAATCGGCTCGATGCTCGGCTCGGGCGGCACGGTCGTCTTCGACGAAGACACCTGCATGGTCGATGTCGCGCGCCGCATCATGCACTTCTACGCGCACGAATCCTGCGGCTGGTGCATTCC
>JBAPOM010000285.1:0-10107 GCA_049279635.1 Candidatus Acidiferrales bacterium | reverse complement strand
CCGGAACGCCGACCGTGCAACTATCCGTCGGGAGGCCCTTGCCGGTGCGAGCCCCGCCTTCGGTCCGGTTGCACGGTTCCCCCCACGGAACCAGATCGATCTTCTTTTCAAGGAAAGCATCGAGGTAGGCGTTGGCCGCAGAAACCAGGGTCTCGCGGGTGTCGCGCTGGTCCGCCGCAATCTCTCCCCAATCCTCGGTGGGCGACCATTTGTAGTAGTTGTCAGCGTTGAACAGCCAGTCGCCTTGCTGCGTCACCATCGATTCGATCTCTACGATTTTGTCGTGATTGACGCGGATGCGCGTACCGAGCACGTATGGATGCGCTTTGTCCGTGATGATCACTTCGGTGAACGTCTGGCAGGTTACCGGGTCGATCAGCGTGCGATGGAAGTCGATCTTCATCGGTTTTTGAATCACGCTGGTCTTGATGTCGACGATCTGCATGTTTTCGATATACGCAAGGCCGGTGGCCAGCGGCAGCCCGGAAGTGTCGCCTTTGGTTTGCGCCTCAAGGTAAAGATTAGTGGCAGCTTGCAGGCCGTCGCGCGTACACGCCACCTGCGCGAAACTCGCCGCCGGCGCCAACAACACAGCCGCGAGCACGATCCACTTGCAAAGAATCCGAATCATCGAACTCCTCCCGTGTTTTGCAGTATGCGAGCGAGAGTCTACCACCGAATCACGCGGCCCGAACCCTGCATCAGGATATTCGGCACCCGCAAGTTTTCTGCCCGTAGCGATAACCAAGACGGCATGTCTTGACTAAATTTCAAATTAGATATAGTATAACTTGCGAATGGACGCCGAGGCGATTAAACGGTCCCTGGAAGACGGCGGGTTGCGGTGCACGCCGCAGCGCTACGCCGTAATGGCATTCTTGGTGGAATGCAACAGGCATCCCACGGCCGCGGAAATCTTCGAAGCGGTGAATCGCGTGGACCCGCGCTCTTCAAGGGCTACAACTTATAACAATCTTCGCGACTTGGTGCAGGCGGGCTTGGTGCGTGAAGTGGCGGTCGAGGGCCGCGCCGCGCGATTCGATGCGAAGGGCATGCGGCATCACCACTTCATCTGCGATCGCTGCGGCAACGTCGAGGACGTGAAGTGGTACGACGTGCCCAGGCCCGCCTCGCGCTCTCTCGGCAAGCGGATTCTTCGCGAATGCGAACTCATTTTCCGGGGCCTCTGCACGAAGTGCGCTCCGCGGCACGCCTCCCGTTAGGCGGGCAGTTCACCACAGTTCTTTTGACTAAACTCTTAGCGAATCGAAAGGAAGGAGCAAAACCTTGGCAACCGAAGCGAAGTGCCCCGTCATGCACGGAACCACAAATGTTGGAATGAGGTCGAACAGCGACTGGTGGCCGAACGAGCTGAACCTCAGGATCCTCCGCCAGAACTCGCCCCAGTCCGATCCGATGGGCGGGGCTTTCCATTACGCCCAAGAGTTCAAGAAGCTCGACTACGAAGCGCTGAAGAAGGACCTTCGCTCCCTGATGACGGACTCGCAAGATTGGTGGCCGGCGGACTTTGGGCACTACGGCGGGCTCTTCATTCGCATGGCGTGGCACAGCGCGGGCACGTACCGCATCGGCGATGGACGCGGCGGCGCGGGCGCCGGCCAACAGCGCTTCGCGCCGCTCAACTCGTGGCCGGACAACGCGAACCTCGACAAGGCGCGCCGGCTCCTTTGGCCTATCAAGCAGAAATACGGCCAGAAAATCTCCTGGGCAGACCTGATGGTCCTCGCCGGCAATGTCGCTCTCGAGTCGATGGGCTTCAAGACGTTCGGCTTCGGCGGCGGCCGCCCCGATGTGTGGGAACCCGACGAAGCCGTCTACTGGGGCAAGGAGGAGACCTGGCTTGGAGACAAGCGCTACACGGGCAACCGCGATCTCGAGAATCCGCTCGCAGCCGTGCAGATGGGTCTCATCTATGTGAATCCGGAAGGGCCGAACGGCAAGCCGGATCCCCTGGCGGCAGCCACGGATATTCGCGAAACGTTCCGCCGTATGGCCATGAACGACGAGGAGACTGTTGCGCTCATTGCCGGCGGACACACCTTCGGCAAGACCCACGGTGCCGGGGATGCGAAGCTTGTCGGCCCCGAGCCCGAGGCAGCGCCCCTTGAGGAGATGGGCCTCGGCTGGAAGAGCAGCTACGGCACAGGCAAAGGCAAAGACGCGATTACAGGCGGCCCTGAGGTCACTTGGACTCAAACGCCAACGAAGTGGAGCAACAACTTCTTCGCGAACCTCTTTGGCAACGAATGGGAGCTCACTAAGAGCCCGGCCGGCGCCTATCAGTTTCAAGCGAAAAATGGCGCCAAGCCGATTCCGGACGCCTTCGACCCGTCGAAGCACCGCGCGCCAACCATGCTGGTTACGGACCTCTCGCTGCGGATGGATCCAGCCTACGAAAAGATCTCGCGGCGCTTCTACGAGCATCCCGATCAGTTCGCGGACGCGTTTGCCCGCGCCTGGTTCAAACTCACTCACCGCGACATGGGCCCGCGCGCGCGCTATCTGGGCCCGGAGATCCCGAAAGAGGAGCTGATCTGGCAAGACCCCGTTCCGGCGGTCGACCACAAGCCGATCGACGCGAAGGATGTTGCCAGCCTCAAGGCCAAGATTCTCGCATCGGGACTTTCCATCCCGGAATTGGTCGGGACGGCTTGGGCCTCGGCGGCAAGCTTCCGCGGCTCCGACAAGCGCGGCGGAGCGAATGGCGCGCGCATTCGCCTCGCGCCGCAGAAGGACTGGCAGGTCAACCAGCCGGCGCAACTGGCGAAGGTATTGCAAACGCTCGAAGCGATCCAACAGAAGTTCAACGGCTCGCCGTCCAACGGGAAGAAGGGCAAGAAGGGGAAAAGGGTTTCGCTTGCGGACCTGATCGTCCTCGGCGGCTGTGCAGCAATCGAGAAAGCCGCGAAGGCCGGCGGGCGCAATGTGAAAGTGCCCTTCACGCCGGGGCGCACGGACGCGTCGCAAGCGCAGACCGATGTGGAGTCCTTCGAGTATCTCGAACCGGTCGCGGACGGTTTCCGCAACTACCTCAAGGCCAAGTTCAGCGTATCAGCGGAAGAGCTGCTGATCGATAAGGCGCAACTGTTGACGCTGACAGCGCCTGAGATGACGGTTCTCGTTGGTGGCCTTCGCGTCCTGGGGGCAAATGCTGGGAAGGCCACGCACGGCGTCTTCACCAAGCGGCCGGGGAGCTTGACGAACGACTTCTTCGTCAACCTGCTCGACATGGGCACGCAATGGCAGCCGTCCGCCGGCTCGGAAGGGGTATACGAGGGGCGCGATCGCGCGACGAGCAAAACTAAGTGGACCGGCACGCGTGTCGACTTGGTCTTTGGGTCAAACTCCGAACTGCGCGCAGTCGCGGAAGTCTATGGCTGTGCGGATGCCAAGGAGAAGTTCGTGAAAGACTTCGTGGCCGCATGGACCAAAGTGATGAATCTCGATCGCTTCGACCTCTCCTGAGCTCGCCGGAAGAAAAGAGCGATCGGCTTGTTCGGATTTGCAAAACTGAAGGGCGCGTCTTCTTGGTTCGGGAACCGGATTACGCGCCCTTTGGTTTCGCGAAGGTTTTGGTCGCCGGCTCGGAACTGTCCCGTTCAGCTTCGATATTCCTCTTAATAAAATCGCGCCCGGCAGATACGAGTGTCAGGTGAGCGTAATGGACCTGCTGCGCCCCTAAAGGTATTATCCTTCGCCGTGCCGGCTGCAGACGAGTAGTCGGCGAATCGGACATCTCGCACGGTAAAGCCAGAGTAAAGCCGAGCCCGTTATCCGGTGTCAGCTCTCGACAACCGTCGTTTTTATTTGGGAAATGGCGCGCCCGGAGAGATTCAAACTCCCGACCTTCTGGTTCGTAGGTATATCTCCCCTCGCTGTAGGCAGCGAGTAGGCTGATCGTGGGACGGCGGGGGCGTATCCCACCATGGCGGTCTGTGGGCCAAGCCGCGGGGGGGTGGTGGGGTTCGCTCGACCGGATAGCTTTATTCTGCGTCAATGGCCTTGAGGCGTGACTCGTACTGCGATCGGCACATCCGAAGTTCTTCATCCAATTTCTGTTTGAGTTTAGTGGAGGCATACACCCGCTGAATGGGGGTCAGGGCGAGAGCACCGAGTGTGTTCATCTTCGCATCGTATTCGTTTTGAGCCCTGGTCGTGCAATCATCACACTCGTCATTTGCTTTTTGGATTTCTTCCCGCTTCGCTTCTCGGGTAGACTCCGCAGGTTGCTCCTTGGAAACCAATACGGCTGAGATGTAGCCCTCTTGCCCGTCCTCAGCGCGGATTTTGAGCCAAGTCTCTTTGTCGCTTGGGTTGAGAAGTGTAATTCTGTCGCCGCACTTCAATTTGAAGGCTTCGACGGATTCAGACCCCGAGTAGGGCGCAGAGTAGATAAAAACAGGACCGGCTTGATTGCAGTCAACGCGGGCAGATGCGGAAGGCTCGTCCTTAGCGGTCGCGTGAACGCTTGGAATCGGTGATGCGACAGAAGTCCTTTCCGGCGCTGGCACTTCACTAGGGGCCTCCACCATCGCTAGGATGACTGCCTCCGGGATATTGGCGGCCTTCAGTTCCTTCAGGGCGGCAGGCGCTGTGTCGAATTCGCACGAAGACGCCTTTATCTTGGCAATCACAATCTCTTGCGAGAGGCCAGCTTTTAGCATGTCAAGAACATCTGCATTGGTCAGCGGCTTTGCGGTTGCCTGTGGTGCCTGTGGCGTCTTGGTATCTTGTGAAGCTGGCACTGAGCCACTGAGGACCAGGCAGAAAGTTAGGAATAACACTGTATAGAAAAGGCGCATCACGGCCTCATCTCAAGCACAAACAGTCTGCCTCTGCGTGCGCCGGGGCGTCAACAACTACAATCCGAGGGCAGGAGGCTCCCTCATCACCGCCGCCCTCGCTATAGGACAGCCGCCACGCGGTCGTAGGACGGCGGGTCTGTATCCACAGCGTATCGGTCTTTCAGCCAAGCTGGTCTCACCTTCCCTCCCCACGGTAAAACCAGAGTAAAACCGAGCCGGTCGTTCAGCTCGAAGATCTCAAAAACCATCGTTTTTATTTGGGAAATGGCGCGCCCGGAGAGATTCGAACTCCCGACCTTCTGGTTCGTAGCCAGACGCTCTATCCAGCTGAGCTACGGGCGCCCTATGCGGCAAAAGCGAAGAACTGCGATCCGAAAAAGTTTATCACAGATTGTCGGACCTTTACCGCCGGAGACTCGCCTTCGAAGAACGGAATTCGCGGTCGAGCCGCGAGAGGAAGCGGAGAACATCCGTTGGCGCGGGCAGAAAATAGCGAGCGCGAGTGCCGACTGCTGTCCCGACTCGGACTGTGATTTGGTTCTTGAGGACGGCGAAGGCACCTTCGTCGGTTTCGTCGTCGCCGATGTAGATGGCTGCTGTGCCCCGCGGCATCTTCGCGAGCACGTATTGCACGGCCGCAAATTTCCCTGGCACTTCGGGCGGCAGGATTTCCCAAATCTTTTTGCCGCCGAGAACGTGCAACGATTTCCGCCATGGCGCCAACACCTTCTTCAAGATTCGCCCCGCACTACGGCCGGTGGTCTCGTCGGCGTTCCGGTAATGCACGCAGAAGCTAAACTCCTTATCCTCGACCCAAACTCCCTGGAGTTTTCCAAGCTGCGCTTCGGCCTTGTGTTTGGCGCGCGCGAGCGCCAGCCGCGACGCCTTGCTCAGCTTGATGGGCCGGCCGTCGCGTTCGCCGCCATGCAAGCCGAAATAGCGCAGGCCGTGCACGGGAAGCAGCCGCCGGAGGTCGCGCGCGCGGCGCCCGCTGACGATGGCCACCGAAAGATTCGGATTGCGCTCCAGGTGTTCGAGAACGCGATTGACGCGCGCCGAAGAGCGCACGACGCGCGGGCTGCGCTGGATTTTCACGAGCGTGCCGTCGAAATCCAGGAAGATCGCCCGACGGGGAGCGCGGCGAAGCCGGGCGATGATCTCAGGCCATGCGTCGAAGGCAAAGGTAGGGGTGCTCTTTTTGCGCGCGCGCGCCTTCACGAGGATTGCTTCACCGCGGACTCGGGCTCAGTTTCATCGATGCGGATGTCGGAAAGTTCGGCGATCAGGCTGCCGGCCCAGCGATACACGTTGTGCTCCTTCACGATCCGGCGCATGCGCCGCATGTGCTCGGACCGCTCCTCCGAATCCATTTCAAGCGCGGTGCGGATGGCTTCGGCAACCGCTTCGGTGTCGTATGGATTCACGATGATGGCATCGCGCAGCTCGCGCGCCGCGCCCGTAAACTGGCTCAGGATCAGCGCGCCTTCGTCGTCCAAGCGCGCGGCGACATATTCCTTGGCGACGAGGTTCATCCCGTCGTGCAGCGACGTGACCATGCAGAAGTCGGCCGCGCGGTAGTACGGCAGGATTTCCTTGTGGCTGTGATGGCGCGTAAGCAGCGCGATCGGCCGCCAGTTGCCGCTCTGGAAACGCGCGTTGATGCGCGCGGCTTCCACCTGCACTTCGTCGAAGAGATCATGATAGCGCGGGATGGTGGTGCGGCTCGGCGCGCCGATCTGGACGAACGTCAGTTTGCCCATATAGGCGGGATACTTCTCGAGGAAGCGCTCGATCCCGCGAAAGCGCTCGATGATGCCCTTCGTGTAGTCGACGCGATCCACGCCGATGCCGAGAAAGCTCGCCTCGATGCCGAGATCCTTGAGCAGCGACGCGCGCAGCTCGTAAGGAGACGCGGCCAGCTCGCCCGGGTCGCCGCGCATTTCGCGGCCGTCCACGCTAATCGGAAATGGACGCACAAACGTGCGGTGGCCGAGACGCCTGACCGAAAAGCGCTCCCACTCGATGCGGGATTCCAGCGCGCCGTCGACCGTCTCGAGAAAATTATTGCAGTGCGCCTGCGTGTGAAAGCCGACGAGATCCGCGCCGAGCAAACCGTTGAGCAATTCGCGCTGCCAGGGGCAGATGCCAAAGGCTTCCGGATTCGGCCACGGAATGTGCCAGAAGATCGCGAGGCGAACGTCCGGCCGAGCCTCCTTGACCATGCGAGGCAGCAGGGCGAAGTGATAATCCTGCACCAGAAGCAAGGGATGCTCCGTGCCGGACATCTCTTCGAGCACGGCATCGGCAAACTTGCGATTTACTTCCTGATAGCTTTCCCAATCGGACGTGCGAAAAAGCGGCCGCGCGTGAGCGATGTGGCACAAAGGCCAAAGGCCTTCGTTCGCAAATCCGTAGTAGTAGCCGTGTTCCTCTTCCTTGGTGAGCCAGACGCGGCGAAGAGTATATTCCGGCTTGTCAGGCGGCACGCGCAGACGATCGTGGCGGTCCACTGCTTCGCGATCCGCCGCTCCGGAGCCGTGAGCGATCCACGTGCCGTCGCAGGAACGCAAGACCGGCTCGAGCGCGGTGACGAGACCGCTGGCCGGCACCACCGCCTCGATCCCCTTTCCCCGATACTCGTGCATATACGGCTCGCGATTCGAAACTACAAAGAGAGAGCCGAGAATCTTCGTTTGAACGCTGATGCGCAAGCGCTCGGGCGTCCAAAGCGACTCGCCGCTTTCGCGCAGGCGCGCCTCCTGCTCCGCGGCGGCTCTCGCCTCGGTGAGGCTGCGGGCAAACTTCACCACCTCTTGCGAGAAGGGAGCGAGGAAATCCTCTTTCGGCAACTCAGGGCGCGGGCGCACGCGGCCGTCCCGCAGATCCTTCATCCATTGCGCGGTGCGCGAAATTGGAAGGACGATCGTCCAGCGAATGATGAGCACCGTGAGGAGAACGATCAGGAGCACCTGCGCGACGACGTGCCAGATCGTCTCGCGCCAGATGGTGTTGCTTTGAGCCTCGATGTAACTCGCGTCGTGAAAAATTGCCAGGATGCCCTCAGGTTTGCCGTCATCGTCGTACATTCCGAGGTAGTACGCGTTCATCGGCTCGCCGCCGAGCGTGACAAATTCGCTCACGCCTTCGCCTTGTGCCGTCAAGCGATCCAGCGGGACCTGTGGGGGCGTGATTCGATCCGAAAGACTCGCGCTTTCAGCAAGAATTGTTCCGGCAGGGTCGTAGACGATGACCCCCGCGAGACGTTCGCGATTTTCGAAGCGATCCACGATGCGGCGGAGCTGCGTGTGGGAGCCACGCTCGACGGCGGGCTCGACGATCTCGGCGAGGCTCTCGCCCAGAATCTCGGCGCGCCTCTCGAGGTCGGCGCGGAGCCCGCGCTTCTCGGAGCGAACCTGATTCCTCGAGATGATGAAAGTAACTAGGCTGATTCCAATGACCAAAGAAAGAATCAACCGTAGGCTGAGTCTCACAGCGGATCCTTTATGGCTATTCCGGCACGCACGTGCCAGGTGAAAGGTTTCTCCACGACGGTGGACCGCAATCCACCGGGTTCGTGCCGGTGAATTTCAACGCCCGCGATCCGGAAACAACGAACTTCGAGACTGCGCAAAAACGTGAGAGCTTGCACTGCGGAAGAGGGTCGGAACTCCCGGGTTCCAGTGGGCCGCGTCGAGCTTGAACGGCTCCGTTCCCGTTTCCGTCAGGCGAGCGTTGGGCTGGCAACTCCAATTATACCAGAAGAGTGGTGGGGGCCACGACAAACGACCGGTTCCTGCGAACGGCGCGGCGGCTAATCGCCCGTGCGCGGCAGCGGAGAGGGATGCACGTCTGCGGCGCCGCGCAAACGAGGACGAGCTTCCTTGCGGCGCGACCAGTAAGCGCGGAAACGGTCCATATAGAGGTAGACGATAGGAGTCGTGAACAGTGTGAGCATCTGGCTGACGATCATGCCGCCGACGATGCTGATGCCGAGCGGGCGGCGCAACTCGGAACCAGTGCCTGTGCCGAGCGCGAGCGGCAGGCCGCCGAGGATCGCAGCTGCCGTCGTCATCATGATGGGACGGAACCGGAGCAGGCACGCCTGATAGATCGCTTCTTCGGGTGACTTCCCTTCCTTCCGCTCCACGTCCAGGGCGAAGTCGACCATCATGATCGCGTTCTTTTTCACGATGCCGATCAGCAGGATGATCCCGATGTCCGCCATCACGCTGAGATCGTTGTGCGTGATGATGAGGGCGAGAAACGCGCCGACTCCCGCCGAAGGCAGCGTCGAGAGGATCGTGATCGGGTGAATGTAGCTTTCGTAGAGCATGCCGAGAACGATGTAGACGGCAAAAAACGCTGTGCCGATCAAGACGGGCATGTTTTCGAGCGAGACCTGAAACGCCTGCGCGGTCCCCTGAAACGTGGCGTTAATTGTGGCCGGCATGTGAGCCGCGTTGGCGACGGAGTTTACGGCGTTGACGGCCTGGCCGAGCGAAACTCCCGGGGCAAGATTGAAGGAAATCGTGACGGCGGGAAACTGTCCTTGATGGTTCACGGCGAGAGGAGTGTTCAGCGGCGCGAAATGAGAAAACGCGCTCAGCGGCACCTGCGTGCCGCTGGCGGAGCGCAGGTAGATGCTCTGGAGCGCGTCGGGATCGCGCTGAAACTGGGGCGCCACCTCCATCACCAGATGATATTCGTTCAGCTGAGTAAAGACGGTGGAGACCTGGCGCTGGCCGAAGGCATCGTACAGCGTGTTGTCGATGGTCGCCGCGTCGAGGCCCAACCGCGACGCCGTATCGCGATCGATCACGAGGTCCGCTGCGAGCCCTTGATTCTGCTGATCGGTCGAAACATCCTTCAACTGCGGCAGAGCTTTGAGCTTCTCCAGCATCACCGGCGACCACTGGTCGAGATCGGGCAAACTTTCGGTCTCAAGCGTGTATTGATATTGACCGTTGCTCTGGCGACCGCCGACGCGAATGTCCTGGTTGGCCTGCAAGTAGAGCGTGGCGCCCGAAACGACGGCGAGTTTCTTGCGGAGACGCTGAATCACCTGATCGGCGCTGATTTTCCGCACCGACAGCGGCCTGAGCATCATGAACATGCGGCCGTTGTTCATGGCGTTGTTGCCGCCAATGAAGCAGATGTCGCTCTGGATGGCAGGGTCCGAGGTAACGATATTGCTGAACTGTTGCTGCTTTACGCGCATCGCATCGAAGGAAATATCCTGCGACGCCTGAATCGAGCCGTTCAGCAAGCCCGTGTCCTGCTG
>JBAPOM010000284.1:0-10199 GCA_049279635.1 Candidatus Acidiferrales bacterium | reverse complement strand
AATCATACGGCACCAACCCAGCGTGCCGGGTTGACGCAAGTTTCGCCCTCCCGCATATTCGGACAACCTGCCGGGGGTCTTAGGGGTAGCTGTTTCAGGGGTACTTGGGGAGAGGTCAGGGGAGCTGCACCGGAACGGAACGGGCACGCCGCATCATCTCCACTACGCATACACGAAGTCGAAAATCGCACTGAAACAATCTCCGCCATGTCAGGCAAGCCGGGACCGCGACGCTTCCTGCGCGTTCCGACGCACGCGATCGGCGTGGCAGCGGAGCGCAGGCGTTATCCGCGCGCAAAGCTTTCGCTGCCGCTGGTTCTGACGCGCATCGGCGACTATCAGGAGCCGGAACCGGTGGCGCTGGTGACGCGCAACATCAGCTCGAGCGGCGTCTTTTTCCTCGCTCCTCGCGAGATCGAGCCGGGAACGGCGATCGAGCTCGAAGTGGCGCTGATCGAGAGGCCGGCGGGATTCGGCCGAGTCCAGATGTGCACTGCCGCGCATATCGTCCGCACCGAAGAGACGGACATGCCGGGCTGGCGTGGCTACGCCGCGAGCTTCGACGATTTCGCCCTGAAGCGCGACGACGTGATTCCCCTGCGCTATCGCAGCGCCTAAAGCTCGCTCAACATTTCTCTCAGGTCTCGCCTTACATGGGGCCGAAACTCGCCCTTTCGCCTACATCTGATACGATTCCCTGCTGTGAGCCGAACGCAATTTCACGCGCGTGTCATCCTGCTCGATTGGGATGGCACGCTGCTCAATTCCTATGCCGCGGATTCGCGCGCGTATCTGGTGATGTTTCGCGCGCTTGAAATCAAATGGGGGCTGGCGGAACTCAAGAAGCACTATTCGCCGGACTGGTATCAGGTCTATCGAGCCGCGAAGCTGCCGCGAGGGCGGTGGGCCGAGGCGAATCGCCTGTGGCGCGCGGCGTACCTCGCCGAGCGGCCTCCCCTGCTGCCGGGCGCCCGAAGCGTGATTCACATGCTCGAAAAGAGTTTCACACTGGGCATCGTTACGGGCGGAAGCGGCGACCGCGTGCGCCCGCAAATCCGCGCTTTCGGCCTCGCGGACTATTTCTCGGCGTGCGTCTGCAGCGAAGACGCGCCACGAAAGAAACCTCACCCTGCGCCATTGCAACGGGCGCTAAAGAGGCTGCGCGCCGAGCCGGAAGAGTGCGTGTACGTCGGCGACGCGCCGGAAGATATCAAAATGGCGCAGCGGGCCAACGTCCGCGCAATCGGAGTGCTCGGGCCGTTCCCGACAGCCGAGCGGCTGCGCAGCGCAAAGCCCGAATTGCTGCTGAAGTCGATCCGCGACCTGCCGCGATATTTGCTGGCGCGCGAATAACCGGAAAGACCCAAGACAGATCCACCGCAGAGACGCAGAGTACGCAGAGAGAGACAGTTCAAGCAACGGCGCCCGCCGCAACATTTGCGTGCACGCGACTAATCGCTAGTCCGCCTTGGTTCTTCTCTGCGCCCTCTGCGTCTCTGCGGTAAAGGGTTTTGATCTCTCGGGCGGCGCTATTTCGAAGGCGGCTGCGAGGAATCGGGCGCGGGAGAAGCCGCAGCAGGCGGTGGCGCCGGATTCAACTTGAAATCGGTGGAACGGATGACCATCCGGAGATGTATCTGGTCGCCGCCGTTCGGGTCGTTAAGATAATCGTCGGAGCTGACGTAAGTCGGCAACCAGTATTTCCCCTGAAAATTCTCGCGGTAGGCCTCGAAGAGCGAAAACGGAAGCTTGATGCCCGCGTCGGCGAGTTCGCTGACGAATTTCCCATAGGTTTCGACGATGGCGAGGTCGTGATCGTCCACATTGATCACGCCCTGAAAAAACAGGCGCTTGCGGCTCAGCATTTTCGGCTTCACTTGAAAGACATAGGTATTCACCTGATCCAGCTGCTGCTGGCCCGCGTAGAGAAAATCGTAGTCGCCGATCTCGTCGGACGTAAGAAAGAAAAGCGGGACGGTGATCATCGTGTTGACGTCTTCGAGCGAATAACTTTCGTCCTTGAGCGTCGAAACGGGCGGCTTGGAGACGCGCCAGAAGCGCTTGCCGTCGGGACGCGTGTATTCAAGGCCGGTGACCGTGAATTTGCCGCCGAGTCCGCCGATCTCCTCGATGCGCACCGTCTGCGTGAAATCGTAGGTATCGTAAACTTTCTTGGCGATGTCTTCGTTGGCCGCAAGTCTCTGAATGATATCCTGCACCGGAATCGGCGGCGGGCCAGGATGCGGAACCGACGGGATGCGATCGATTTTGTAGGTGGGTGGAGCCGGAATGGGGCCCTGGCTGTCGTCTTGCGCGCGCGCAGGGAGCGCAGGAACAACCAGGATGATTGCGAACAGCACGCCGATTCTTGAGAGCCCACACATAGGCGAATTAGATGCGGCGTGTCACCAACGCGTTTGAACGACGCCGAGCGCCGCAACTGCGAAAAATAACACACCTTGCGTGTCCGGGGGAGCATGACGTCTCAACGCCCGACGGGTCACGCGGACCGATTCAGGAAAATTCGGTTGACACCCGTAAGGTTCCTTCTATGAGCAGTACAAGCCGTAGGCGGTGGCGGGCGGGTGATACTGGTCACGTTGAGGCGTGACAATCGTCACGGACTTTCTGCGCACACGGACGTAAGAAGGAACTGGAGAAGGGAGATCGTACGCATGCACTTGGCATCTCTGCCCGCCAACACTGGCTTCACTTGAGCGTAACTCCTACTACGTCGTCGGTTCGCCGCCGTTAGCACAATCTGAAGTGATTGCTTTCTTTCCTAAGAGGGTAGCTGCACATCCGGGGGGCCGTATGAAGCTCATTCGGGCAGCATGCATTACTGCATGCCTGGCATTGGGAACCGTTTTTCTGGCGCCGCAAAGCGCCTCGGCGCAGGGTTGAATCCTGACGAGAAATCTCGCGCCCGTGATTGGCGCGCAAGTTGGTCCTTATCTGCAGAAGGGCGCGTGGCAGGCGAACGCGTCGATGTCGCAATTCCAGACGAACCAGGAGTACGAGGGCACCGCCCTAAGGCAGAGCCTCATAGCGGCAGGTAATGAGGTAATAGAAGGATCGACGGCCCTGGACCTAGAGGCGAGTTATGGCGTCAGTCGTCAACTTGACGTGACGCTGGACGCTCCGGTGACACTCAATTATCACTGGAGCACCGTCGTTGCCGGTACGCGTTATGAAGATACCGCGCGCGGTCTCGACGACATGACGCTCTCCGTACACCGTTGGTTGTTTGACTGTACGAAGCACACCGATCAAAACATTTCGCTTGGCCTGGGAGTAAGAATGCCCACGGGTAACGCCAACGCACAGTGGCCATTTCCCAACTCTCTGGGCCAAGACATTACCGAGCGGGCAGTGTTCACCGGCGCCCAACTGGGCAGCGGGGCCTGGGGGCTCTTCCCAATCATCGAGGGATTCAAGCAATTCAGGTATCTCACCATATTCGGAACCGGGAGTTACCTCTTTAGCCTTCGTGGTCAGAACAACACCTACTCTTTCGGGGCCGCAATAAACCCGAATGGACCCACTGCAGTGCCGGCGAACATCCGGTACAATTCCACGCCTGACTCATATTTCGTCCATACTGGCCTCGCCGCCCCCATCCCCATCCCGCGAGTGAAAGGACTCTCCGCGCTCTTTGCTGGACGGATCGTGGGCGTGCCAGTGCACAACGTCTTTGGGCCTACCACCGGCTTCCGCCAGCCTGGATTCTTGGTGACTGTCGAACCGGGCGTGAACCTCGATACGAAGTTGGCAACATACAGCTTCAGCGTTCCATTACGCGTTGCCCAAGAAGTAGAATCTTCGCTCGGTTCCCCGCGGGCTTCGGATTTTGCACAACACTTAATCCTTGTGAGTGTCAGCTTTAACTTGGGTGGTGGAGGAGGCAGTAAGGCGCCAGCCGACACGCCCCCGGCGACCCCTGCGCCAATCAACTGACGCCGGCTTCGCGCACGAAAACTGGTTAGGCTGTCGGGAGGACATCATGCGGGAAACACATCGAAGGAAAGCACGAGTCGCGATCGCGTTTATATGCGGCTTGCTCCTGGCCTCACTTGTGATTGTTCAGGCAAGCCCAAAGGACAACGACAAATTCAAGCCGTTCAAGCTCAAGACGCTCGACGGCACTCCCAAAACGCTGCAGGACTTCACGAACAAGGCCACGGTCGTCAGCTTTTTCTACCCCCGCTGCCCTTTTTGCGCGGCCGCTCTTCCCCAAATACAGAAGATCTACGACAAATACAAGGACAAGGGGCTCTCGGCCGTGTGGATCAACGTGTTGCCCGAAGAAAACAAGCTGATTCCCAAATGGCAGGACGAAAATCACTTCACCATTCCAGTCCTGATCGGGGCATCACAGGATTCGCTGCAGCGGAATTACCGGTTGACGACCACGCCGACCGAGTATCTGCTCGGCCCGAATGGCGAGGTTCTCTTTTATCAAAGCGGATACAAGGCGGGCGACGAAAAAGTTCTCGAATCGAAGGTCGAGGAAGCTCTGAATATCGCTCCGTAGGTTTCTAATACGATTTGCGTCGCGGGCGCGGAGCTGCTCCCCGCTCCACGCCTGTAAACCACGCTCCCTTCAACTCCGGCGAGTGCGTCGAGGCTTCTCGGCCTTCGCGCTACAGGTGTGGATCAGGACATCGTCCGAACGATCTGGTGCGAGACTGCTGAGAGACTGTCTGGTAGAATTTTCAGTCCCCGGACCGCGAGAGATGGTCGCACCTCAAGAACCAAGGGCCAAGCGCTATTACGTCAGCGGGATCGTGCAAGGCGTGGGGTATCGCTACTTCGCGCAGCGGATGGCGGTGCGGCTGGGGATCAGCGGATACACGCGAAACCTGAGCGACGGGCGCGTGGAAGTTTACGCAATCGCCCCGCCGGAATCGCACGACGCCCTGCGAGCGGCGCTCGAGCGCGGCCCGCAGTCGGCGTCGGTTTCAACAGTGGTCGAGGAAGAAACGGAGATCGAAGCGCGGTTCGCGGAAGGATTTTCAATCGAGTACGACGCATAATTGGAGACCCATGGCTACAGCTGACACATCGCGGCCCAACTCGCAACGCACCTCAACGACGAAAGAGGAGACGATGGACGACCTGAAAAAGCTGATCCGCGAGATTCCCGATTATCCGAAGCCGGGCATCCTGTTCTACGACCTGACGACCCTGCTCCAGGATCAGAAGGGATTTCACTCGCTGGTCGACCAGCTCTGCGAGCACTACGCCGGGAGAAAAGTCGACATCGTCGCCGGAATCGAGGCGCGCGGATTCATTTTCGCGCCGGCGCTGGCCTACCGGCTCGGCGCGGGATTCGTTCCCGTGCGCAAGCCCAAGAAGCTGCCATGGAAGACGGCCTCGGTGACGTACCAGCTCGAATATGGCACGGACCAGCTTGAAATTCACGAGGACGCCGTGCGCCCGGGGCAGCACGTCCTGCTGTGCGATGACCTGCTCGCGACCGGCGGCACCGCCGCGGCCAGTATCGAGCTCGTCAGGAAACTCGGCGGCGAAGTGGTGGGCGCGGCCTTCGCGGTAGAATTGAAATTCCTCAATGGCCGGTCGAAGCTTCCCGGCCTCGACGTGTTCTCGATGCTGAAGTACGACAAATAATCCGGCGCTGCGCACCTAGTCCCGCCGAAGCCTGCAAACGTTGGCAAAATGAACGGGCCTGACCCTTCTCTAAAACCTACCGAGCGCTTTAGCAGCCGCGTCGAGGCGTACCGGCGCTTCCGCTCGCGCTATCCAGGCGAAATCATCGCGCTGCTCGAAGAGCGATGCGCGCTCACGCGCGAGTCCGTCGTCGCAGATGTCGGCGCGGGAACAGGAATGCTCGCGGAGCTATTCCTCGAAAATGGCAATCGTGTATTTGCGGTCGAGCCGAATGCGGACATGCGGGCCGCATGTGAAGAACTCGTGGCGCGCTATCCGCACCTTACATGCGTCGACGGAACCGCCGAGGAAACGCACCTCGCGGATCGTTCCGTGGACTTCGTGGCCGTCGGTCGCGCGCTTCACTGGTTCGACCCGGAGAAATGCCGCCCCGAATTCGTGCGCATTCTTCGCGAGGGCGGATGGGTAGTCCTCGCGAACCAGGGGCCGGACAGGCGCTCAGAGTCCGTGATCCGGGAATTCCAGGACATCCTGAAGACACACGGCCTGGACTACGCGCGCCTGCGGCATCGATACGATATCGAGAGAGCAGCGCGCCGTTTTTTCACGGGTGGCGAATTTCAGGAGGCTGAGTTTGCGAGCCCGGAAGAGATGGCGTACGAAGAGCTCGAAGGTTTTACGCTCTCGCTATCGGTGACGCCGCAGCCGGGCCATCCCGGTTTTCCGCCGATGCGAGACGCACTTCGAGAATATTTCGCGCGGCACGAGTCCGGCGGCAAGATCCACATGCCGATGACCTGCAAAATTCATTTCGGGCACCTGCGCTAAGCGGAAGTACGATAGATCAAGGTTAAACTTGTGAGTCGCGAAGATTCCTATACAGAGACCGCTGAGCGGTTTGGAGCAATTGCTCAGAAGTATTGCGATATCGTAGATTCTTTCGCGAATCTTGAGAGAACCGAACTGCTGACCCGAATCTACGAGGCTCTTCCTGCTTTGATCGAAGCCGCTATCCGCCTGCCGCAGACCGACAGTTCAGAGGAGGACGAGGAGAGCGAATTGGACCTTGGCCCGCCAGCCGCGCGTCAGGCCCAAATGAGCGATAGTGCGTGGGGCAAACTCTATCAATCGCTCAAAGAGAAGTTGGGCGATGCTGATCTGTACTGGACGGTGTTCGATTCCGTAAAGGACAATCAAGCGATCAACGGAAGCCTTGCCGACGACATCGCAGACATTTATAGAGACTTGAAAAGTGGTCTTGCGCTTAAGGAGAAGGTTTCTTCTCAAAATGCGATTTAGGAGTGGCGCGTTGGCTTCGATTCTCACTGGGGCGACCACGCTATGAGCGCCCTGAAAACAATTCACGACATACGGAATGCCTGAGCGCTGACGACTTCACTTCGTCCGCGTCGAGTTTTTTCGTTGGCGAACAACCTCGAAGAGCATGACGCCCGCTGCTACCGACACGTTAAGCGACCGCACCGGCCCGGTCGTGGGAAGCGAAACGAGAAAATCGCAGCGCTTGCGTGTGAGTTCGTGCAATCCTTCGCCTTCGCCGCCGAGGACGATGCCGACCGGGCCTTTCAGATCGACCTCGGTGTAGCTTTTGTCCGCGCGCTCGTCGAGGCCGACGAGCCAGTAGCCCGCCTCTTTCATTTCCTCCATCGCGCGCACCAGATTCGTCACGCGTGCCACGGGCAGATGCGCGAGCGCCCCGGCCGATGCTCGCTCAACCGTGTCGCTCAGGCCGGCGGCGCGCCGTTCCGGAATCACGACGCCCTGCGCGCCGGCGGCAAGCGACGTGCTCACGATCGCGCCGAGATTGTGCGGATCCTCGATGCCGTCGAGCAGCACGAGCAAGCCATGCTCATTCTTCGCGCGCAGCAAATCCTCGAGCCCGACCGCGGGCTTCGCGGCGACCAGCGCGGCGATGCCCTGATGCTCGCGCGTGCCGGCGAGGCGGTCGACCTGCTGGCGATCCTCGAAGCGCACCGGCACGCCGCGCGATTTCGCGAGCCGCACGACCGCTTCAACGCGTTCGCCATGGCGCCCGCGCGCGATCACGATGCGGTCGAGAGCTCGCCCGGCGGCGAGCGCCTCCTCAATAGCGTGGAATCCGGTCATCCAGTTCACAAATATTCTCTGTGCCTCCGTGCCTCTGTGGCTAACTAATCGAACGCCGCGCAGAATTCGAGCATGCGCTGCCGCGCGCCTTTCACGGGCACAGAAAAATCGAGTCTCGCCGCAGCATCGAGCAAAAGAATGACGCGATCGAGTTCGCCGTCCCCGGCGCGGCCCGCCAGCGCGAGGCGGATCGGGTAAAACAGCTCGCGGCCACGGTACGGCAACACAACCTTCACGCCATCGACTATTCCCTTGAAGCGATCCGAGTCGAGATCGCCGCCATCGAGCAGGCGGTTCGCAACTTCGCGGATCACGTCGCGCGCGCCCTCGCGGGCTAGAACAGCCTGATTCGCCGGCTCGCGTACGAGCGACTGCGCATCATAGGCGAAGATCAGCATAAGCAGATCGGCCAGCGCCTTTCGGTCCGCGGCGTGCGGGGCGAGAAGTTCGGCAGCGCGCGCGCACCATTGTTCAAAAGCTACGTCAACATCGATGTCGCGCGACAAATCTAGCCGGCGATGGTCGCGCAAAATCGCAGCGACATCAGCACCCGTGACCAGATTTTCGAGCGCGACAGGTGATTCGGCGGAAGAGTCGGGCGTCATGAAGGAGGATTCTAGCGCAGTTGTGTGCGTCCGTCGCGATCCCGATCAGTGCAAGCGCAGGGTGGCGACGGCGTGGGCGGCAATCGCTTCGCCGCGGCCGACGGCGTCAACGCCTTCGTTGGTCTTGGCCTTCAGATTGATCTCGGCGGCAGTGATGCCAAGAGATTTTGCAAGCGCGGCGCGCATGGCGGGAAAGTGCGGGCCGAGCTTCGGGCGCTCGCAGACGACAATCGCATCGCAGTGAACGATCCGGAATCCGCGATCGGCCAGCAGCTTGCGGATGTGCTCGAGAAAAATCAGGCTCGACGCGCCCTTCCACTTCGGGTCCGTATCCGGGAAATGCGTGCCGAGGTCGCCGAGGCTCGCGGCGCCGAGCAGCGCGTCGCACAGCGCGTGGCTCAGCACGTCGCCATCGGAATGCCCCTGCGAGCCCTTGTCAAATGGAACTTCGACGCCGCCGATCATAAGTTTGCGTCCCTCGACGAGGCGATGCAGGTCGTAGCCGATTCCGGAAAAAGTCATCCTAGGGGCCTATTCGTTGGGATTGAAGTCGTTGGAGCGGCTGGTGGATTCTGGCCTGATCTGGTTCCCCGCCATCTCCTTCTAATCATCAAAATCCAAAGGGCGAGAATAATCAGGAATGGCGATATATTGACGAGAAGCCTGGGCCAGCTGACGCTATTGTCCTCGGACACATCAACCGGCACGCCCTGCTTCCGCAGCTGGTCGGTCAGCGCCGGAATCGTTTCTTTGGGAATGGTAGTGCGAAACTTCTCCCGTGGCTCGCGAAGCTGCCCCTCCACTTCAGCCGTCGCCGGAGATTCGAGAAGCCGTACCGAGGCGACGTTGTTTTTGTCCACCTGGGTCATGAAATCGGAATAGCTCATCGAGGACGCTGGCCCGTTTGGCCCCGAGGCCTTTTCGGTATTGGCCATTTTCCACAGCACGGCTGCCAGCGCGACCATCATCAGCCAAAAGAGAACCGTGCGAAGCGCGACTGGCGTACCAGCGCCCGTTCCAGTGCGCCCCGGCTGATTGGGGACGAAGGTCACACCTTCACCGTCTGGCGCTCCTGCTCGAGGTAAAAGCGCGCAAGATCCATATCCGAAGGACGCGTGATTTTCAAGTTGCGCTCGGAGCCAAGCACAACAAAGACTTCGTGCCCGAAGCGCTCGACGACTGCGGCTTCATCGGAAGCGCTGATGTCGTCTTCCTGCGCCTTGCGAAAGGCGTCGCGCAGCAGCGCATACGAAAAAGCCTGGGGCGTCTGCGCGAGGACGATGCGCTCGCGCGGAATCGTCGCCGAAATCAATGCCACATCCTCGGGCAGGCTGGCGCGCTTCACTTCCTTTACCGTGTCGATCGCGGGGATGCCCAGGATCGCGGCGCCACGTGCGCGGGCTTCACTGATTACGCGCTCGATCTGCTCGCGCGTCACGAATGGGCGGACGGCATCGTGCACAAGCACGATTTCCGTTGATGCATCCACCTGTGCGAGAGCGTTCGCGACAGACTGCTGCCGGGTGTCCCCGCCGTGAACCACGCGAGCCGGACGGCCCAGGCCGGCTCTTGCCACTTTATCCTGCAGCGAGACGACATCCTCAGCGCGCGTAGCGATTAGGAAATCCGCGATCGCTGGACACGCCCCGAGACGCTTCAGCGTAAAAATGATGAGCGGCATGCCGTCGAGCTCGAGAAACTGCTTCGGCGTGTCGGCACCCATGCGAGTGCCCAGACCAGCGGCAGGAATGATTGCAGCGATTCGACCCATTGGCGGCTTAGAAGTCTAGCGCAATCGAGGCGCCCGGCGCGAGCGCTAGGACCGGCCGGGTTCAGGAT
>JBAPOM010000283.1:0-2890 GCA_049279635.1 Candidatus Acidiferrales bacterium | reverse complement strand
GAAGAACACATTCGGAACGACGGTCGGTGGCGAGCTAACGGTCGAAACAGCAGATCCCTCACTGCGTCCCGCGCCCGCATACACCGCGGGAACGGCAAAGCGCGCGGGACTTCGTTCGGAATGACAGCGCGCGTTTTTTCCGCAGCCTGTTATGTCGCGGCTGGAAGCCACGACGCACAAAGACTCTCGGTTGCTACACAGATTCTGAACCTCCGACTCCTAACAAGAGTTGTTGAGCGCCTTCTATTCGTAGCGGAGGGCTTCGACGGGATTGAGACGGGCGGCTTTCCACGCGGGGTAGACGCCGAAGAAGATGCCGATCATCCCGGCGACGGACACACCGAGAGCAATCAGCACAAACGAGACAGAAGCGGGAAAAGAAGGGATCGCCAGCCGGAGGAGCATCACAAAACTCGAGCCGAGTACCACGCCTGTGGCGCCGCCCACAACCGCCAGCGTCACAGCCTCCAGCAAAAATTGCGTCAGGATATTGCTGCGGCGCGCGCCGATCGCCTTGCGGACGCCGATTTCGCGCGTTCGTTCCGTCACGCTGACGAGCATGATATTCATCACGCCGATTCCGCCCACCAGCAGGGCAACCGAGCCCACCGCCATCATCACGATGAAGATTCCGCCCGAAATCTGCTTCCAGAGATCGAGGAACGTGTCGGTGGTGAGGATCGCGAAATCATCGTCATCCTCGGACGATAGCTTGCGGACACGGCGCATATACGCGTCCACCTCGTCCACAACAAGAGGAAGATTCTCAGTCGTGTCGGCCTTGGCCAGGAAAACGACGTTCTTGAACTCAGGGTGCAGCTTGCGGATCACCGAGAATGGGACGAGCGCGGTATTGTCCTCGGGATTTTCTCCCGTTCCCAGCGCCTGCTTCTGTATCTCCAGAACTCCAATGACGGTAAACACCTGTCCTTCGAGCAACACTTCCTGGCCCACAGGATCTTCGCCATTCGGGAAAAGCGTATCGGCGGTGATATGGCCGAGGACCGTGACCGGCGAATGGTGCTGTTCATCGGTTTGATTGAAAAATCGGCCGCGATCGAGATTGAAACTGCTGATCTGTGCGATGGCTGGTCCGTCTCCCTCGAGGATGACATTCTTGGCGCGCAGATTCCCGCGCCGCACTTCGCTGGCGCCCGCGCCTATCGCGTAGTTCTCGATCTGTGCTGCGGGTGCCGCGGCCACCACGTGCGGCAGTTGCGCCAGACCATCGATCCACGCCGGATCCAAATCCTTCCGTTGAAGCACCTTCGGTGAAAGGCGTCCGAGCGTGGCCCAGGAGAATTTGGAGATGATCACGGTGCTCGAGCCGAGGGACTGGATATTGCCGAGCACGTTGGAATTCAGACCGTTGATCACCGCGCCGATCACGATGATCGTGGTGACGCCAATGACGATGCCCAGGACCGTCAGAAACGATCGCAGGGGGTTGCGTCGCAATACGTCGAACGCCAGCGCAACGGATTCCTGGAATTCACCGAAGCCGCGTTTTCCCTTCACGGTATGCTTTCTCCTACTCCTGCCTTAGCGCGACCACGGGATCGAGCCGCGCCGCCTTCGAGGCCGGATAGACGCCGAAAAACAGTCCGACGCTGGTGGCCACGATCAACCCCATCAGGACCGACCAAATTTGCACGGAACTCGGCAGTGATGTCGTCAAGCTCACGATTTTCGCCAGTATGATGCCTAAAATCACCCCGACCGCACCGCCGACCGCCGCAATCGTGGCCGATTCGATCAGGAACTGCATCCGGATGTCGCTCTGCCGCGCTCCGAGCGACTTGCGCAGGCCGATTTCGCGCGTCCGCTCCGTTACGGACACGAGCATGATATTCATGATCACGATGCCGCCGACAATCAGCGAGATCGAGGCGATGCCGATCGTCACGCCGAAGAAGGTGTTGCTGATGCTGCCCCAGAGCTGCAGGAACGACGCATTCGTCTCCATCGCGAAATCATCCGGGTCCTTGTACTCGACATGCCGGCGCGCCCGCAGGAGCATGCGGACCTCGTCCATCGTGGGCTCCATCGCGTTCCTTCCGGCGGCTTTCACCCACAGGCGGACCGAGTCGTTGGCGCCGTAGATGTCCTGATAGGTGGTGATCGGCATGATCACCCAATCGTCCTGCGACTGCCCCATCGTCGAGCCGCGTTTCTTCGCGACGCCGATGATTTCGCACGCCCCGCTATCGACGTGGATGATCTTGCCGATCGGGTCCGTCCCCGGGATCAGCTTGTCGGGAATGTCGAATCCGACGTCACAGACAGCCGCGTGCCGCGCCACGTCGAGGCGAGTGTAATAGCGCCCTTCGGCAAGTTCGCGGCTATAGACCTCCGGCATTTCGTGCGTGAATCCGAGGATCGCGGACTGATCGAGGGTGTTCGTGCCATATTTGACCGAGCCGCCCTTATTCAGGTTTGCCGCGACCGCGACGCAACTGTGACAGTTGTCGCGCAGCGCCTCGTAGTCGTCGAGGAAGAATTTCCTGCGCTTTTGGCTTTCCGCCCACTGATCGACGCTGGTGATATTGGAGGGCGCGCGGTTGATCATGAAGACGTCCGCGCTCAAATTGGAGGAAATCGCCGCCGCGACGTAGTCGTTGAGGCCGTTGATCAGGCTGACCACCGCGATCACCGAGGTGACGCCGATCACGACGCCCAAGAGCGTCAGTACGCTGCGCATCTTGTGCGCCCAGAGGCTTGCGGTGGCGATGTTGACGGCTTCGCCCAGAGCCATGGAGGTTTTTCCGGCCATAGTGGTATCAGGCTATCCCAGCTCGTGGTCCCGGGCTGCCCTATTATACCCATACGCGGCAGAGCGGGCGGAAGTTGCATCTTTGCAGGGCTAAGGCACACACCCTAACGCCTGCTT
>JBAPOM010000282.1:0-25726 GCA_049279635.1 Candidatus Acidiferrales bacterium | reverse complement strand
GGATTATGGTGCGCTGCACGTGCGCCTCAAAAATGACCCGGCTTTTCCGAGGAGAGATCGGCGCCGCTTGTTTTCGATCCGACAACGGAATCTTCGAAGTGCTATTCCTGCCGAAAGGTCAAACCTTCGCGCACCTCAAAGTAATTGAACAGCGCGATGGCAATCGCTATCTGACTTCGTTTAAGGGAAAGCCTTATTCGGGCGTCCACATGGACGGTTCGAAACCGACTTACTTCATCAAGCGTGGCAACCGGCTCTACTCGGTCTGGGGCGACGAAAAACTCGCAGCACTTCTCGAATCGACACTCCCGAAGTGAACCGCGCAGCGAATTCGTATCGCGCTCGCGCTTTCTGATAGACGTTGGTACTGCTTCCCTGACGCAGAGTAATCCTCAAGGGCTCGATCCGTTTGCGTCATGACCAAGCGAATTTCATCGTCCGTCGGAAAATTATCGGATGGCTTGAGATCGAGCGCCGGGACAACACAGAACGCTCGCGAATACCACAATGAGGCAGCACAGTTTCATGACTCACCTCGTTTTTCAGGCAACAGGTGCGAGCGAGAATACCATATGCCTGCCAATGTTATACTTGAGTGACTCTTGAACCTGAGCGGATTGAGGTGAAACGTGGTGAACCAAAAACTTTGGACGTCGACTCTTATAGCTCTGATAATAAGCGAGATTATAAAGGTAAGCGGCAGCGAAAGCTTTGCGCGGTTTGAACAACCGCACGTTGAGCCCGAAATACATCCTGAGCGACCCATGGGCGTCGCGGCGAATATGTTTGCAGGTCCAGAAACTCCTCGCGAGTTCGAGGCCTACCGCCTGATGGTGAGCGCAGAGCCTTCGGAGCAGGGCGAGGCACGCAGTTTCACTTTAGTGGGGACCCCGTCGTTCAACAATCAGTCTCCGGTCACCAATCTACAGCGGATGTACGCGAGATATGACTCCCTTGAAAAAGCCGTGTCTGCGCTGGAGCAGGTCCTTCCTGATCTTCAGCTTCGCGCCGTTCAAGGCATTCTGCAGTCTGGCGGAGCCACAGAGATTGGCGGACATTTTAATGCGATAAGGATTTTCAGTCCCACAATTCTGCGGCAAATTGGCCTGAGCTTCCGACAGCTCTGAAGAGTTAATACTGAGAAATTGTGATGGCGAGCATTTTCATCTCGCACAGTAAGAATGACGAGGTTGCGATCAACGCTTTCTCACGGGCCTTTGCGCAAACAACGATTCGCGCCGTGTTCGAAGAATTTGAGAATTACGTGGTCCCTCCATGGGCCAAAATCGCAAAGGACGTGCAAGAGTCAAGCGCAGTATTTTTGTTACTGAGTCCGCACCTCAACCGCACGTCCTACACTCAGAATTGGGTGTCGTATGAAGTTGGACTGGCATGCGCGATGAAAAAGCCCGTTTGGGTGTACGAACAGTGGCAGGCCCCGGTCCACTTTCCCGTTCCCTACGTAACGGACTACATTCTTTACGATCCCACCTGCCAACAACAGCTGGCAGCGATCAAGAACCTTGTGAACTCTTACGATCCGAGTCCGACGATGGCAGGAATAATTCTCGGAGGTTTAGTCGGGGGTTTGATCTCGGGCGGTTTAGGGATTGGAGTCGGTGCCATCGCCGGGGGTGCGGCCTTTCAACGAAGACCCTCTGGGTGTCGTATCCAATGTCCACACGAGAACTGCCGGATAGCGTTCAGCATCTACAGCCAACTGCAGTCGCTTTTGTGCCCAGCCTGCCGTCAGCCCTTCGACGTAAACTGGCCACAGTAACCCAGAGGCGTAGAAAATTTTGGCGGATGAGCTTGTAAGCCGGATTCTGTCCGCCGCGCGAATCGCGTGCTGACTTGCGTCAGCCGCCAACCCGCGCCACGCGGCGATCATTCCTCTAGGTCCCGAATCGCTCCGGGACTCAAGCAGCCTACCCGAGGGTCAGAGCGCGCCACTCTTTCAAACGGCGTGCATACGGGCTGGGCCAGCCCTCCCCTCCTATTTGGCCTTGCTCCACGCGGGGTTTTCCGTGCCCCCGGCATTGCTACCGAGGCGGTGGGCTCTTACCCCACCTTTTCACCCTTGCCAAATGCGCTCGACCGAAAGAGGCCAGCCTCCGGTTTTGCCGAAGGCCGGCCGCCGAGGTACGAACTCACCGGCGGTTTAATTTTCTGTGGCACTTTCCGTAGCTCGCAAGATCCTGAGAAACTGCCAGCGGCAGTTCCGAAGGACGCTCGTAAGCCCCCTGGCGTTACCAGGCGCGTCGCCCTACTGTGGCCGACTCTTCCGAGCTCACCACAGCCGGAGTCCGGACTTTCCTCCCGTCCGCTCGCTCGCGCAAGGGACCGGCGATCGCCCAGCTCATCCGCCAGAACCATTATACTCGACCGATCCGTGTTCAGCGTCACGTGTTACGATCACAGCATTTGCATATGACGACCACCCCGCCCTCCTCCGCGATCGACTTGTGTGACTATCTGTATGTCCGCGAAATCAGAGAACTCGATCCGCAGGCTCTCTACTTACTGCTTGAAGAGGGTCGCGCCGCTGCGGAGTCCGAAACGCGAACGATCGGAAACGTACGGATGAGCGATGTATACCCTATACGACCGACGGGACGTCGTTTCGAACTTTTCTGGAAACATTACATCGCTTACTGCGTCCGAAACGAGTCGTATTGTGGCGCGACCAACAACGAGGAGATTGCAGCCGGCGAAAAGTTTCGCATCTATTCGAAGTCGCACTTCCTGGATTTTATTTCCAGAGCGACGTTTGCGTCCGCCGAATATCCCGGGCCTTTCCAGCACTACTGTATTGTTTCCGAGAATCACGTCGTCGATATCGTCGCCGTCGACGGGCCGCAGATTCGGGAGCAGCATAGGTAGTCCCGGCTCGGATGCAAGTGAGGCGCGCGTCCTCGAGGCGAAATTTGGGGAGGAGTACCGCAACTACGTCCGTCGTACGCGGATCTAGACGCCGCGTTTCGGTTAAGGTGGCAAATCCCGCCAAATCCGTCCAATTGGGGCCGGTTTAACCGCCCGCTAGGGGACTGCTCCAGTCCCCTGTTACAGCAGGTTTTGCATGGCGAATACATGGCGAGGCCGCGATCGCGCGATTGTGAATTCTTCTGCGCGCGAGCCGCGAATTTTTAGGCGGAGAGAAGTTTGTCGAATCCCGCTTCGTCAAGGATGGGAACTTTTAGCGATTTCGCTTTCTCGAATTTCGAGCCGGGATCGGCGCCGACGACCACGTAGCTCGTCTTTTTGCTCACCGACGAGCCGGCCTTGCCGCCGTGCGCGGCGACGAGCGCTTCGGCCTCCTCGCGCGAGCGCTTCGCGAGCGTACCCGTGAAGACGAACGTCATCCCGGCAAAGCGCGTGTCCTTCAGCGCCGCGCGTTCTTCCTTCATGTTTACGCCCACTGCGCGCAGGTGATCGATCAGCTTGCGGTTCGCGGACTCGGCAAAAAACTCGCGCACGCCCTCTGCGATCTTCGGGCCTACTTCCGTGACCTCCGTCAATTCCTCTTCGGTCGCGTCGCGCAGCTTTTCCATCGAGCCGAAATGCGCGGCCAGCAGCTGCGCGGTGCGCTCGCCGACGAATGGAATCCCGATCCCATAAATCAGCCGCGCCAGGCTCGCTTTCTTGCTCGCAGCGATTTCACCCAATAAATTCCGCGCGGATTTCTCGGCCATGCGCTCAAGCCCAGAAAGCGTTTCGAGGTCGAGCTTGTAGAGGTCGGCGAAATCCTTCACAAGTTCGTGCTCCAGAAGCTGCTCGACGATTTTGTCGCCCAGCCCGTCGATATTCATCGCGTGGCGCCCGGCAAAATGCAAAATCATTTCGCGGCGGCGCGCCGGGCACGAAGCATTCACGCAGCGGTACGCCACTTCTCCCTCGGTGTGATACACGCGCATGCCGCACACCGGGCACTTCTTCGGCATCTCGAATTCTTTTTCTTCCTCGCCGTGCTTCACCACCTTGAGGACGTGCGGAATCACCTCGCCCGCGCGTTCCACCAGCACCGTGTCGCCCGCGTGTACGTTGAGCCGCCGCACCTCATCGAGATTGTGCAGCGTCGATTTCGTCACGGTGACGCCGCCGATCTGCACCGGCTCGAAAACAGCGAATGGCGTCAGCACGCCCGTGCGGCCCACACTCACCTCGATCGACTTGAGCAGCGTCGTCTCCTGGTGCGCGGGATATTTGTAAGCGATCGCCCAGCGTGGCGCTTTCGACGTAAAACCAAGCTCATTTTGCAGCGAAACCTCGTCCACCTTCACGACGATGCCGTCGATCTCGTACGCCAGCTTCTCCCGCTTCGATTCCCAGCTGCTGATGTAGCGCTCCACTTCTTCGAGCGAATGGCACAGCTTCCAATCTTCGCTCGCCTTGAAATGCAGCGCCGAAAGCGCTTCGAGCACTCCCGAAAGACGCTTCTTCGCCGCCCGCCCATCGACCAAAACGTAGTACGCGAAAAAATCGAGCTTCCGCGACTCCGTGATTTTTGGGTCGAGCATGCGAACCGCGCCGGCTGCCGCATTGCGCGGGTTCGCGAAAATCTTGCCTCCCTGCTCGGCCTGCTGCTCGTTCAGCGCCTCGAACGCCTTGCGCGTCATAATCACTTCGCCGCGCACTTCAAACGTGCCGTGCTGTATTCCGGCCTTCTTCAGCAGCGCGGAATCGATGGTCAGCGGAATCGAGCGAATCGTTTTCACGTTCGGCGTGACTTCTTCGCCGGTGGTGCCGTCGCCGCGCGTTACTCCGCGCACCAGCGCACCTTTTTCGTAGAGCAGCGAAAGGCTCAGGCCGTCGAATTTGTGCTCGGCAATGTAATCGACTTTCTCGCGGCCGGTCAGCTCGCGCACGCGCCGGTCGAATTCGCCGAGCGCCTCGAACGAGAATGCGTTGTCGAGGCTGACCATCGGCACCGAGTGCCGCACTTCCTGGAATCCCTCGCGCGGCGCGCCGCCCACCCGCTGCGTGGGAGAATCGGGCGTGCGCAATTTGGGATTTTCGGCCTCGAGCTTCTTGAGCCGCTCCATGAGCCGGTCGAACTCGGCGTCGGAAATTTTCGGATCATCCGCGACATAATAGAGGTACTCATTCCGGCGAATCTCCTCGCGGAGATGTTCGATCTCTTTGGCGGCTTCGCGGGCCTTTGCGGTTCCGGCCTTGGGCATGGAAACCTCAGCGATTAAGAGCGGTCAAAGCTCCGCGATATTATACAATGTGCGATTGGTTGTCGCTTTTTAGGACGAACGAATGCTCGATGGAATCAAAGACGCGGTTCTGATCTACAACCCGACGAGCGGTCGTCGCCGCCATCGCCGCTTTGTGGAAATCGAGCAGGCCGCGCGCCTCCTGAAAGACCAGGGCATCGCGACGGAAATCGCTCCGACCACAGGCCCGAATAGCGCCACGCACATTGCGCGCGAAGCGGTCGAAAAGCGCCGCGGCATGGTGATCGCCTGCGGCGGCGACGGCACGATCAACGAAATCATCAACGGGCTCGCGGGCAGCCAGGTCCCAATGGCGCTGCTGCCCGCAGGCACGGCCAATATTCTCGCGAAAGAGCTGCGTATCCCATGGGACATTCCGCACGCCGCGCGTCTGATTCCTGGCGGGACGATCCGCCGCATCGCGCTCGGCATCGCATTCCCGCTGAACGGCAACGCTACCGAAATGATGCCGCGCACGGGCCGCTATTTTCTTTCGGTCGGTGGTGCAGGCCCGGACGGCGCGATCGTCAACGGCGTGCACAAGGGACTCAAAGACAACGCTGGCATTCTCGCCTACTGGTGGGAAGGCATCCACCAGCTTTTCGGTTACAGCTTCCCTGAAATTTGCGTGCGCTCCAACGGCCAAGAACGCAAAGCGACCATCCTGATCGCCGGCCGCACGGTCAACTACGGCGGCCCGTTCAAAATCACCACGGGCGCGAATCTCTACGAAAATACGTTCGAGTTTTTGATCAATTCGAAGAAAAGCCGTCTTGAGTATCTCGCTTGCCTCCCTGCGATCTGGATGGGCACGCTCCGCCAAATGGACGGCATCGAAACCTGGAAATCGGCGGAGACGATCATGGAGCCGGTCGGCAGCGATCCGGTGTTCGCGCAGGTTGATGGCGAGCCGGTTGGACAGCTACCGATCGCGTTCAAGATCGTGCCCGACGCACTTTCCATCATCGAACCAGCCTCACGCTGAGCCTGAAATTCCTGTAAGATCGCGCAGCCGTGGAACCGTTCACACACGCATTTACATCGCTCGCCCTCGCCCAGGCCGGGAAAGATCGCCTGCCGCGTTTCGGCACAGCGATGCTCATCGCGTCTGGCATTGCCCCCGATCTCGATTACGCGACCTATATCTTCGGCCCCGAAGCCTTCCTGCGGTTCCATCGTACCGCGCTGCACTCGCTCGCAGGAGCCGCGGTGACGGCGAGCGCCGTCGCCACTGCTTTTTACATCGCCGATCGGCGTGTGCCGCCAAAGAAAAACATCCAGGTGAAGGCGCCGCGCCCGCTCACATTCCTCGCGGCGCTCGCGATCTGCGCGATCGGCGTTGCGGGACACATCCTGTTCGATCTCGCGAGCGGCATCGGCGTGCAGCTCCTGTGGCCGTTTCGGGGCCACTGGTCGGCGTGGGACCTCGTCACCGATTTCGATCTGTGGATTCTGGTCCTGCTCGGCCTGGGACTTCTTTTGCCCCTGCTGCTGCGCATGGTCAACGAAGAGGTAGGCGCGCGCAAGCGAGGACGCGGCAGCAGCGCCGCGGGCATCGTCACGCTCGTCCTCGTCGCGGGATATCTGGGCTGGCTCGCAAATCTGCACGCTCGCGCGGTTGACATGCTGCTTGCGAGCGAATACCATGGCCGCGTCGCGCTTTCCGCCGGGGCCTTTCCCGAATCGTCCGCGCCACTCGATTGGTACGGAGTCGTCGTCACCGACGACACGATGGAAGAAGTGGAGGTCCCGCTCGGCCCCGGGCGTGAATTCGATCCGCACATGAGCGAAACCCACTTCAAGCCCGGCGAGTCTCCGGAACTCGCCGCGGCAGAAAAAACGGACGCGGCCGCACGCTTCCTCACCTACGCACGCTTCCCCTTCGCTGTCGTCCGCCCGGTCGAAGGCGACTACCGCGTCGAAATCCACGACTTGCGCTTCCCGCCCGACGACAAAGAGCCTGCGAATATTTTCGTGCGTGTCGACGTCAGCGGCGAAATGCAAATCCGCCGCCAAGGCTTCCGCTTCGCCTCGTCTCCATATCCGTGATCCTTGGCAAGGCCTGACGCGCGACGGCTGGCTTTCGTAGCGACGGCCTTTTGCCCTGAACGGAGTCAAAGGGCACGTCGCCGGGGTCGGCTTGCCTTCGTAGCGGGCGGGTTTGGCCCTTCGCCGAGCAGGGCCTTTGGTCAGTGAGCTGCCTACTTGGCGTCTGCTGCCATCCTTAGCGAGTTGGCCGCCTGCTGCTTGCAGGTCACCTGAAAATTGCCTGGCACCTGCGCGCAACGATTGAAAGCGTCCGCTGCTTCCTTGAAGCGGCCCAAATTTTGAAAATCGCCCCCCAGAACAAGAAGGTCAGTGGGGTCTGGAGTTGCTTCTCCTGCTATGGATTGTTGTAGTTCCTTTGCCGAGTCCTCGTATTGCTCGCGCCGGAAGTAAATCAGGCCCAGCGCGCTATGCGCAACCGAAGCTTCCAGCGCCTTGTATTGGGAGAACGCTTGATCGTTCAAGCCCGTAGGCTTCGCGAGCCCGTCGAGCTCTTGTATCGCGCGCTTTTCCTCGGCTTCGGCCTGGTCGAGCTTCTTGTCCCCGTCAGGCTCATTCGGTTGATAGGCTCGCGGAATCACCCATCCAGTCAGCGCCAGCAGACTTATATCGTCGGGGAAACGCGACAAGCCTTTAGCCGACCAGTCATAGAAACCGTTCAGATCCTGCTCTGCGTAGTAGGTTTGTGCGACCTCGTCGTAGACCGTCTGCGTGTAGCGATCCGACGGATATTTATTGATGAACGCCTGCCCAAGCTTGATTTTCTTGTCCGCGTCCTGCATGGCAACCTTGTGAAAAGCCTGGTAGGCTGCTTCCTCTTTCGGGTCGCCCAAATTTTGCTGCAGATATTTTTCATTGAAATCGTGATTGGCCTGGTCCGCATTCATCTGACTCAATGGGTTGCTAGATGGAAGGTTGGTACCTTGCGCAAGCGAAATCGAGGGCCACAGCAACACGGCGGCCAGCAAAATTGCTCCGAAGGAAATAGTTGAATTTGTTCCCGGTGATCTCATCGTTTCCGTCTCCCGTAGGATATGTTTATACATCCGGCGCTGCGTCAGAGAAAGCTGGATCAGCGCGTTCGAAGATTCCGTTTAGCAGTGGTTTCGCGCATCGACATCCGTCCGAAGGCGCAGCATACCACACCATTTGCGATGAGGCCGCTGACCGAAGCGTGTGTGCCGCACCCTTCCGGTTTTGAAGGGTGCGCGGCCTCGTATGCCGCTACGGAATCATCGCAAGATCATCCGCGGACCGCTCCGCCGGCCTGTGCCAAAACTGTACTTGCGTACAGCTTGAAGCGCGCGGCGCGATCTGGCAGCGTGGTTGAGACGATGAAAGATCGTCCGCTCTCTCGATGAGAGCCGAATGCTCCTTGAAAACTCGGAGCCAAAAGACGCGAGCGCAGCGAGCCTACCGCTTCGCCCTGATGAAAGAAGGGTGCGCAGCCCGCATCATGTCGTCGAGGTCACGGCCCCGGAGTGACAAAAGGCGCCCGCAAGCTGCGAATCGCGGCCGCCCCACGCTCCCACTACTCACCAACCACCACTCACTAGTTACGATTTCTAATCGACAATCGGCGATTAGAAACGCCCGCAACCCATTGCAAACACTCGTCGGGTACCACTTCTAATCGACACGCTAACGAGGGGTAAGCGAGTGCGAAAAAACTCTCTAACCGTCTAGGATAGTCCCGCCCAACTCCAGCAAGTTATGTCGAGCAACAGCACCAGCGATGTTCCTATGACCACTCCCTGGAGAAGCTCCCTGTCGTTTTGTTTCTTCGCGTAGAGACCGAAGAAGAGTCCCACAGCAAGAAAGCCGCCAGTCATCGCCACGACGAAGAAAGCGCCGGAGTGGCCAAGACCACCGCCGACGGCCAACAAGATGAAGAGCACCCAAAGTACAGAATCGATGATCAGCGTTGCCGCTGCCCCTTTGAGGCGCTGCAGCCAGGGGCGTTCTTTGCCGGGGTACGTGAGCATGTTCATGGAATGGCCGCAGTGCCTCTCGGAACAGCGGCGGTGAGCGGGGCGTCGAGCTCAGCCGCCCGGCGGCGGAGCGGGGCGAGGCGGGTTTGCTCGAGGGCGTCGCGATAAAAGAGGTTGTAGGTGTCGAACGGGATGAGGCGGCCGTCAGGATGCACGATGTGGATGCAGGTTTTCTTCACCGAGCGGACGTCGAACGAGTAGGCATCGATGAACTGAACGATGAGGATGCGAAAAATATTCGCGTAGCCCAGCTCCTCGGGAACCGACACGCGCGGGAGGCAGCAGAGCAGGTCGCGCAGCGTGCGGACGCCGGATTCAGGCGAATGATTCGTAGCGAAAAGCTTGAAGACGCCGTCGCGCACGGCCTGGTCCTGCTCGTAGAGAATCGTATTGGTCCCGCCGTTGATCAACACTTGCGGATCGATCATTCCGGTCAGAGGGACCACACGTCCATCGAGCTTCAACGCGTAGGCCATCGCAAGGCTATCGGGATGGCACGGCACGGGGATCAGATCCTCGGGACGGAACACGGCGGTCTGCTCGAGAATTCGGCGGCGAACTTCAGTGAGCGTGAGGCGGTCGGTGGCAGGATCGAAATTTTCGAGGCGGCCAGCCACCTGCACCGGCTGAAACGTGACGCCGCGAACGCATTTTTGGGTGAGGGCAAAGTCGATGATGCGGCCGAGTTCGTGATCGTTGAGGCCTTTCTTGAGCGTGACTACGAGCGTGGTCGAAATGTCGCGCTGATTGAGCTGCTCGAGAGCGCGCTCGCGCACGGAGAGAAGATCTGCGCCGCGCAGGGCGACGAGCGCATCGCGTTCGAACGAATCGAACTGGAGATACACCTCGAAATCCGGCATGTAGCGTGCGAGTCGGTCGACGAACGCAGGATCGCGGGCGATACGCAAGCCGTTGGTGTTGACCATGAGGTGGCGAATGGGGCGCGCCTTCGCCATATCGAGCACGCGAAAGAAATCGGGGTGGAGCGTCGGCTCGCCGCCCGAGATTTGCACCACGTCGGGCTCGCCTTCGTTGCGCACGACCGCATCAAGCATGCGTTCGATCGTTTCGAGCGAGCGGAATTCCTGGCGCGCGGGGCTGCTTTCGGCGTAGCAGACCGGGCACTGGAGATTGCAGTAGTCGCAAATCTCGACGAGCGACAGGCAGGAGTGCTGCTGGTGATCGGCGCAGAGCCCACAATCGTAGGGGCAGCCCCACTTCACGGGCGTGTTGAAAGCGCGCGGCATTTCCGGTGGCTTGATGAAGACTTCGCGACAGCGTCGGTAGTAGTCGATGTCGTCGGCGATCAGGATGCGCTCATTGCCATGCTCGGGGCACCGCTTCAGCATTAGGACGCGCCCGTCCTCGAAGACGATTTTCCCCTCGACCTTGCGGTAGCACGTCGAGCAGATGGATATCGCGACATCGTAGAAAAGGTAGGGCCGGACGCGAGCCGTCATCTGAAATCCCTCAGCGCAGCAAAAGCGGCAAGAAATGAACTTCGATAAATCGCACCACGACGAGATAGAGAATAACGCCGGCAAAACTCGTAAGGATCAATCCGAGGTCGCCTTCCTCGGGTGGGGCCAGACGCCCCGCGCGCCATGCGAACACGGCTACCACAATGTGGCCGATCAGAAACAGTCCGGGCCAGACAAAGATCCCAGCGGCAGGGCCATATCGAAACATGCCGGGCGCGCGGAACAGAGGCAATAAGCCCTCTACGAAAAAGACGCAGCTTGCGGCAAACGCAATGGCGATGCCGAGGCGGTCGGGACCGCGGCGCGTGCGGGCGAATGCAAGCGCATAAGGCCCTTGGGAAAGGACGTAACTGACAACGATCAGGGCGATGCTGGGCCCTGCGCGATAGCGATTGATGAAGACCAGAACTGTCGTCGCGACGCTCCCCGCCGGAAGCAGCATCATGACGATGAGCGTTATCTGGAACTGGCGGAGTGCCTGCGCCTCCGGACGCGCGGAAGCGCTTAACGCCGAAGGTGGGCCGGCGGCCGCGACGCTTACCGTGGAAGGGGCCATCGAGATCCCCGGATCGATGGCGGGTTGAGCGAAGGAGTTGACGACGGCGCGGGCCACGGCAATCAGCAACAAAATGACGCCGACGAAAGCGATGAAAATTCCGCCGAAGAAGCCTACGGTCAGCAGCCCCGGCAGGATCTGGCCGGCGTTGGTACTGTGGTTGAAATTGATGGTGCTCAGGAAGCCCACACAGGAGGACAGGCCGAGCACGATCCCGCCCGCAATAATGATGAGCGCCTGCCACCATGTCGGGAATCGCTGTCTTCCGGAAGCCATCAAGTTTGCCTCACGTCATGCGAGGTTGCGTTCGAGAGCGTTTCGAGATTCGGGTGCGTCGCGCGTGCCTTTCGGAATGGCAGCCATCTCCAAATGTCGCGTCCGTAGTAGACCAACATCGCGGCGCAGGCCCACTGGATGCCGCCTAAGCCGGCGATGCGCACTTCGGGCTTCAGGAAATCGATCGCGAGCCGCCAGCCGAGATAAGCAACCATGAATGCCTTGAAAACGTCGCCCTCGCGATGCGGCCGTTTCAGCAAACGCAGGAGGAAAAAGAAAAGTGCGACCGCGAAGACGGATTCGTAGAGTTGCGTCGGATGGCGCCGAATTCCATCACCAAAATCGACGCCCCAAGGTAACGACGTGGCGACGCCGTAGGTGTCGTCGCTGAGTCCGGTGAGGAAGCAGCCGATGCGGCCGATGGCGATGCCCATCGCGAGCGGAGCGGCGAAGAGATCGCCCGTCGAGCGCGTTTCGCCGGTGCGGCGCTTGGCCCATTCGACGGCGAACAAGCCGCCGATCAGCGCGCCGACGATCGTCTTGCCGCCGAGCAAGTAAACCGGATCGTGCCAGCGCGCGAAAGTGAGTCCGGGATCCTCGAACCAGTAGAGAACGCGGCTGCCGAGCGCGGCGCCGGCCACCGCCGCGGTGATGACGGTCCAGCGCGACGCGTCCGAAACGGAATCGCCGTGGCCGCGGCGCAGCCCGAGATAGATGAGGAAGCCGGCGACGTAGGCGAGAATCTCGAGCGGCAAATGAGGATGGACCGAGAACGGCCCGACGCGCAGATAGAAGGGAAAGTGAATTTTTCGCTTCCTTGTCCGATGCGGCGAAAAGATGCGGCCGCACGATCGGGGCCGTTCCGGATGACGCGCATGATACGTGATGGCGGAAGGCAACGCAATTGAGTCTGTCGATGTCGCGGAAAATCAGGAGGGCGGATGCGAGCCGCCGCGGAAGAGCCAATGAGTGATGCCATAGAGAAGCGCGAGCGTGCCGAGCACGATCAGGATGAAGGCCGCTTTGTGCGCGGTGAGGAAAAAGAGCACCGCGTTGCCGTAGCGGACGGCGAGAATTCCTTCGACGGCGTAGTGCAGCCCGCGCGCGAGAAGAAGCGCCACGATGAATGTCCGGAGCGGAACTTGAAATACGCCGGCCGCGAGGACGAACACTTTGAACGGAAACGGCGGCGGAAGAATTCCCGGAACGAACACGCTGAGGAACGCGTTGCTGTCGACCCACTCCTTCGCCTTCAGAGCCGCCTTGCCTCCGTGGCGATGGAAATATGCCTCGCCGCCTTTTTTCGCGAGCAGGTAGAGCCAGATGCACCCGGCGAGCGACCCCAGCGCGGCCATCGCCGCGTAGTAAGGCATGTGCGCGGGCCTTTGCGCCGAGAGGCTGATCACGAGAGCATCGGGGATGAACGGGAAGCTGAGCACCGAGGAATCGAAAAAAGCGACGAGGAATATTCCTCCGCCACCCATTCCCGCTACGATTTTGGCCAGCCAGTGCGGCAGCTTGAGGTGATTCATGCTCGAATGGTCCCGAATGAAGGCGCGTAATTGTAGCAGAGTTTGCGTGATCGCCCCGTGAAGGTGAATTCGCAAAAAAGAAGGCGCGGAACGCAAATTGCCGAATCGATGCTCGTCGGATACAATTCGTGCTTGAGCAATTCCCCGCACGCAATGACACTCCTCGACGGACTCAACCCGCAGCAACGCGAAGCTGTGCTCGCAACCAAAGGCCCCGTGCTCGTTCTCGCGGGTGCCGGGACGGGCAAGACGCGCGTGATCACGTATCGCGTGGCGCATCTGATCGAACAGGGCGTGCCGCCCAGTGCGATCCTCGCGGTGACGTTCACAAACAAGGCCGCGGGAGTGATGAAGGACCGCATCAGCGACCTTTTGCGCGCGAGCGGACGCGACGGTTCCGACGTGTGGGTCTCGACGTTTCATTCCTTTTGCGCGCGGCTGCTACGACGCGAGGCGCGGCATGCGGGGCTGCCCCGCGATTTCGCGATTTACGACGACGACGATCAGGTGGCGGCCGTGAAGCGCGCGCTCGTCCAGCTCGATCTTTCCACCGAGGATTACCCGCCGCGGAGTGTGCGAGCGCAAATCAGCCACGGGAAAAATCACGGCATCACGCCGGATGAGATGGAATCGCAGGCCGCGCAGATGCAGGACCGCGAGCGGAAGGACGTGGCCAAGATTTTTGGCGCGTACAACGAGATTTTGGATAAAGCCGCGGCCGTCGATTTCGACGATCTGCTGCTGAAGGCGGTCGAGATTCTGCGGGAGCATCCGGAAGTACGCACGATGTGGAGCGGGCGGTTCGAATATGTGATGGTCGACGAATTTCAGGACACGAACGCAGCGCAGGAAGAGCTGGTGCGGCTGCTCGCCGGGACGCGCAAGAATGTGTGCGTCGTCGGTGACGAAGATCAGTCGATTTATGGATGGCGCGGGGCGCGGGCGGGGAATCTGAAATGCTTCACCGAGGATTTTCCGGACGCGAAGATCATCCGCCTCGAGGAAAACTATCGCTCGACGCAGACGATTCTGGACGCGGCCGCGGCGGTGGTGAAAAACAATAGCAACCGGCTCGGCAAGAATCTGCAGGCGACGCTGGGGACGGGCGAGAAGCTGCAGTTTTTCGAGGCGCCCGATTCGACGGCTGAGGCCGAGTTCATCTGCGGCGAGATTTCGACGATCATCCGCAACGATCCGGACGCGCACGTGGCCGTGCTGTATCGCACGGGCGCGCAATCGCGATCGTTCGAGGAGGTTCTGCGCAGGCTTGCGGTGCGGCATCGCGTGGTGGGCGGGTTCAGCTTTTACGAGCGCGCCGAAGTGCGGAACGCGCTCGCGTACGTGCGACTGCTGTTTCATCCCGAGGACGATGTGGCACTGCTGCGTGTGCTGAACGTGCCGCCGCGAGGGATCGGGGCGACGACGTTGGCGGCGATCGAGGCGCGCGCGAAAGAGACCGGCAAATCGCTGTGGGAAACGATCGGCGACGGTGCGTTCCTCGAGGGCAAGCGGGCAGCGGGAGCGCTGCGTTATTTTCGCGGGATGATCGAGGATTTGCGGGAAGAGTGCCGCGAACTAGCGCCCGCGCAACTGATCGAGCGCGTCCTCGACAAGAGCGGATATCTCGGCTGGGTGGAGCAGGAAGACAATCTCGAGCACACCACACGCGCCGAAAATCTGCGGGAACTTTCGAACGCGATGGCGGAGGCGACCGAACAGGGACAGACGCTCGAAGACATGCTCGACCGGGCCGCGCTGGTGGCGGATTCGGATGAATACGACGAGTCTGTTCCTGTGTCGCTGATGACGCTGCATAGCGCGAAGGGACTCGAGTTCGATGCGGTGTTTTTGGCGGGGCTCGAAGAAGGGATCTTGCCTCACAGCCGGTCGATCGATACGAATGCGGAGATCGAGGAAGAGCGGCGGCTGTTTTATGTGGGCATGACGCGGGCGAAGAAGTCGCTCGCGCTTTCGCGGGCGGTCTACCGGCGCAGCTACGGCGAAGACCGCCTGCGCGCTTCCCTCCCCTCGCGATTTCTCGCCGAGGTGCCGGGAGATTTGATTGAGGCGGCCGATGGATCCCAATCCGAGCCCGGAGAGACGCGGCGCTACGAACCCGATCCGGAGTTTTCGGAGGGCTACTCTTACCGGAAGGCGCGGCCTTCCTATCCGCAGACGAGTTACGGCAAGGGAAGCTACGGGCGTTCGTCGTATGGGCGGTCTCCGGCGGGACGCGCGGGATCGGCAGCGGGCTCGGCGCGTTCATCGAGGGATCCATTGATCGGGACGCGCGTGCGCCATTCGAAATACGGAATCGGGACAATCATCGAGGTCGAGGGCGAAGGCGAGGAGCGGAAGCTGACCGTCAGCTTCCAGGATTACGGCCCGAAGAAACTGGTCGAGCGATATGCGAATTTGCAAATCGCGTGATTTGCCCCGAAGGACAGGTTGCGCGGAGGGACGGCGCAAGGTAGAGTTTTTCCGGTCGCACGGAAGGTGACGATTGGATCCGCAGCTTTTCCGCACCAAGAGCATCGACCAGCTCATCTCGGACGCCGACAGGCCGGAAAAGCGGCTCAAGAAATCCCTCGGCTGGCTGAGCCTCACAGCGCTCGGAATCGGTGCGATCATCGGCAGCGGAATTTTCGTTCTAACGGGAACCGCGGCTGCGGGCGAATCAGTTGAATTCCCCTCAATATTCAAAGCCCCGCTGCTCGACGTGCTCATGCATGGCCGGCATGCGCTCGGCATCAGCGGACGCCCGGGCGCGGGGCCGGCCATCGCGATTTCTTTTTTCATGGTCGCGGTGGTTTGCGGGCTTGCGGGGCTTTGCTACGCGGAGCTCGCGTCGATGATACCCATCGCCGGAAGCGCTTACACGTACACGTACGCGACGATGGGCGAGCTTGTCGCATGGATCATTGGCTGGGACCTGATCCTCGAATACGCCGTGTCGAACATGGCGGTGGCCGTCGGATTCTCCGCCTACATCAACAGCCTGCTCGATTCGTTCGGCATGCACATTCCGGACTGGCTTAGCACTCCCGCGTATTCGCCCGAGACGGGGTGGGCGGCGCATTTCAACATTATGGGCTTCGTGATCGTGATGATTTTGACGGTGCTGCTGGTAGTGGGCATCCGTGAATCCTCGGGCGCGAACAATCTGATGGTCGGAATCAAACTGCTTGCAATCGTGGTGTTTTGTATCGCGGCCAGCAAGTACATTCACCCGTCCAACTGGAAGCCTTTCGCGCCCAACGGATTTCAGGGAGTGCTGACCGGCGGCGCGATCGTTTTCTTCACGTATATCGGATTCGACTCCGTGTCGACGGCCGCCGAAGAGTGCAAGAATCCGAAGCGCGATCTTCCGATCGGGATTTTGATATCGCTTTTCGTCTGCTCGTTTTTTTACATTGCAGTGGCGCTCGTGCTGACAGGCATCCAACACTGGAGCACGCTCGACAACGCCGCGCCCGTAGCGCACGCGCTCGAAGCGATCGGCCTCAACGGCGTGAACCGTTGGGTGACGGCCGGGGCGCTGATGGGAATGATTTCGTCGATCCTGGTATTTCAGCTGGGGCAGGCGCGCGTGTGGTTTGCCATGTCGCGGGACGGGCTGCTGCCAGGAGCGTTTTCTCGCGTCCATAAGAGATTTCGCACGCCCGACGTGGCCACGTGGGTCGCGGGCGTGGTGGTGGCGATTCCCGCGGGAATTTTCGACATCGGCACGCTGGCTGACCTCTCGAATATCGGTACGCTTTTTGCGTTCATTCTCGTGTCGATCGCGGTGCTGATTCTGCGAAAGCGACAGCCGGAACGCTCGCGCGGATTTCGCGTCCCGTGGAACCCCTGGATTCCGATCGCATCGGTGGTCTTCTGCTTTGTGCTAATGGCGAGCTTGACGGTTGAAAATTGGCTCCGGTTCTTCGTATGGCTGGTGATCGGTCTGGTCGTGTATCACTTCTATGGGCGAAAGCATAGCGGACTGGCGACGGGAAAGTTCGAGACGGCCGGCACGAAAGACGGAGTTCTCTGATGCGCCGCCGAGTGCGCCGAAGGGCTTACGCCGGGGTGGCGCCGGTCGTGTTGGCGCTGCTGGTAGTGTCGCCCGCATCTTTCGGCTGGGGAGAGAATGCCGAGCGGCTGATCACAAATAAGGCCGTGGACACGCTGCCGGATGAGATGGTGGGATATTTCGGGGCGAACCGGCAATTCTTCGTCCAGCATGTGACGGACCCGGACGAGGGAAGCGCGAAAACCCCCGCGGACCTGCACAACAATTTCATCGAGCTCGATCACTACGGGCAGTTCCCTTTCAGCACGCTTCCCCGCTCGTACACCGCGGCGGTGGCGAAGTACGGGCGACGGGCGATCGATAGATACGGGCTGCTTCCCTGGCAGATCGGCCTGTACAGCCAGAGACTGACGGAAGCGCTGCGCGACCACAACTGGACCGAAGCCCGGGTGAACGCGGCGTTGCTCGCGCACTACGTGGCGGCGGCGCACGATCCGTTCAACACGACCGTGAACGGCGACGGCACGCTTTCCGACCAGATGGGAGTGAACGAGCGATTCAGCGACGGGCTGGTGGACCGGTATCAACTGTTCTTCTTTGTGAAGCCGAACGAAGCGGCTTTCGTTCGCGATCCAACCGATGAAGGATTCGAGATGGCGCTCGGCGCGCATTCGTGGCTCGAAAATATTCTGCTGGCGGACCGGCGCGCTCATGCCGGACTTTCGGCTTACGGCGACCAATATTACGACCGATTTTACGCGCAGGCCGGGGCCATCCTGATCCGGCAGCTTTCCGACGCTTCAACCGATGTGGGATCGTATTGGATGACGGCGTGGATCAACGCGGGGCGGCCGCCGCTGCCGGCGAACTGAGCATGTTGTGAGCGAAGCGAAGACGCGGCAAGCGACGATTGTCGACACCCTTCCCAAGGGCGAGTTGCACCTTCACCTCGAAGGAACGATCCGGCCGGAAACGGCCGTCGAGCTGGCCGCGCGCCACGATGTGGAAGTAAAACCCGAAGAAGCGCAGGCGCGCTACCGCTTTTCGAATTTCGCGGGATTCATCGAAACGTTCAAATGGGTGACGTCGTTTTTGCGGGAACCTGAGGACTACGCGCTCATCACGCGCAGCGCGCTCAAGGATCTCGGGCGGCAGAACGTGGTGTATGCCGAGATCACGATTTCGGCAGGCGTGATGCTGCGCCGCATGCAGAATGTGGAAGCAAATTTCGCGGCGATCCGCGAAACTGCGGGAAGCGTGATTTTCAACCGCCTTCGTACGGCGTGGATTTTCGATTCGACGCGGCAGTTCGGGCCGGATGCGGCGCTGGAAGTGGCGAGGGTGGCGGCGAAGTTGGAGCGGGAGGGCGTGGTCGCGTTTGGGATGGGCGGCGACGAACTCGCATTTCCGGCGGTGAATTTTCGGCACGCCTTCGATCTGGCGCGGGAAGGCGGGCTGCACATCGTTTGCCACGCGGGCGAAATCGGCGGGCCGGAATCGGTGCGCGATGCGGTGGAAATTCTGGGCGCCGAGCGCGTGGGACACGGAATCGCGGTGATGAACGACGCGGCAATGGCGGACTCGCTGGCGACGCGGCGCGTGGTGCTCGAGACTTGCATAGCGAGCAACGTAGCGACGGGCGCGCTGGCGAAGCAAACCGGCAAGCCGAACGCGTCGTTTGCCGATCACCCGCTCGCGAAGCTGCTGGCGAGCGGCTCGCTTGTGACGCTTTCAACGGACGATCCGGGAATATTCCACACGGACTTGCTGACGGAGTATTCACACGCGGCGGCGCTGGGGCTCTCGAATGCGCAGCTCGTCCAGCTGGCGCAGCAGAGTTTCAGTGCGGCATTTCTGCCGCCGGGGGACAAACGGAAGCTTCTCGACGATTTTCAGTCGGCGGCGAAATCGGCCGGGCTGCTATAATCGCGCTTCACACGGGGAAAGAATGAAAGCACACGTCTGGGTCATGCTGAAGTCGACAGTACTCGATCCGCAGGGACAGACCATCCAGCGGGCGCTTTCGTCGCTGGGTCACGCGAAGGTGCAGAGCGTGCGGCAGGGGAAGTTTTTCGTGCTCGAGCTGGATGGCATGGGGCGCGACGAAGCGAAGGCTGAGGTGGAGCGCATCGCGAAGGACGTCCTCACGAACCCCGTGATTGAAGAATTCCGGTTTGAAATCCTCGATTAATGGCCGCTGCCCTGCTGCGCGGGCGGCGCACCGGCGGGCTTCTTCGTGGTGATGAGGATAGTCTTCATGGCGGCTGGATCGCTCGGGAGTTCCGTCTGGCCCGCCGGGAACTTATTAAACTTCAAAATGTAAGAAATCACCTGAACGGATTGGTCCGGCGTGAGGGTGCCAGGCTTATCCTGGGGCATCGTATCGTGGATCACTTCGTAGAGATCGCCGACGGTCTGGCCCTCCCACGATTGCATGAACGCATCGCCCGCGAGGGGCAGTGCCTGGCCGCTTCCGCTGAGGTCGTCGAGGTGGCAACTGGCGCAAGTCTCGCTGTACACGTCCTTGCCCTGTTTGGCCTGCGCATCCGTATAGGCGCCTTCCGCGGTTGTCGTGGGGGGCTTGGGAGCGTCAGCTTGCGTGGAACGAATCGATGCGCCCGCATAGGCGATTATGAGTGCCGCCGGCGCGAGTCCGGAAATAAGGAAGCTACGTGCGGCGAAACCTTTGCTCTTCGACGAAATCTGATCGCGTCCCAATTTCATAAGATTCCGGTCCCCTTGGCTACGAGTAGTTAGATGCAAGCTGCGGGTCTTCCAGTCCAATGATAACAACGGGCGCGGCGTTTTGTCGCGCATCCATATATACGAATAGACGGGCGCGAGGGGCAGCAGCGGTACACCGATTTTGGGGGTGGGTGGGTCACGGCCGACGGAGTTGCGGTTGCTATCGAGTCTCAACTAAGATCATCGCGGCATAGGAGAGCGAACTGCGAAGAGGAGAAACGACGTGACGAAGCGCAAACTCGGAAACACGGGATTGGAAGTGGGACCGCTCGCGTTGGGCGGGAACGTCTTCGGGTGGACGGCCGACGAGCCTACATCCTTCAAGCTGCTCGATGCCTTTGTGGCGTCGGGGCTGAATCTGATCGACACGGCGGACGTGTACTCGAAATGGATACCGGGAAACAAGGGCGGAGAATCCGAGACGGTGATCGGCAATTGGCTCGAAAAAAGAGGCGGACGCGACAAGGTGCTGATCGCGACCAAGGTGGGCGTGGAGATGGGGCCCGGGGAGACCGGCCTCTCGAAGGCGTATATCTTGCGGGAGGTGGAGCGCTCGCTCAGACGGCTGAAGACGGACTACATCGACCTCTATCAATCGCACCGGGACGACGCAGAAACGCCGCTCGAGGAGACGCTCGAGGCGTATGCGGGACTGATCAAGGCCGGGAAAGTGAGGGCGATTGGGGCGTCGAATTACAAGGCGGACCGCCTCGCGGAATCGCTGAAAGTGAGCGCGACGAAGGGCCTGCCGCGGTACGAGACGCTGCAGCCATGGTACAACCTCTACGATCGACCGGACTTTGAGGGCGCGCTGGCCGACCTGTGCAAACGCGAGAATATTGCCGTGATTCCCTACTTTTCGCTGGCGAGCGGATTCCTTACGGGGAAGTACCGCTCGGAGAAAGATCTGGCAGGGCGGGCGCGCGCGTATCGAGTGAAGGACATGATGAACGAACGGGGATTCCGGATTCTGAAGGGTCTCGACACGGTCTCGGCAGAAATTGGAGCGACGCCTGCGCAGGTGTCGCTGGCGTGGCTCGTCGCGAAGGGCATGGCGGCGCCGATCGCCAGCGCCACGAATCTCGATCAATTGAAAGAGATCGTCGACGGAACGGCGTTGACGCTGAGCCCGGAGGCAGTGCGGCTGCTCGACGAGGCCAGCGCGTACTCGAAGGCGGCTTAGGCTCTTGCGGCGGTTTCAGGCGTTGCGCGCTGTTGAGGATTTCGTGGCAGGGCGTTCGCTATCGAGGACAGCCATCTGCTCGGCGCCATAGCGGTCGCCGGCGACCGAACCGATTGGCGCGGCCTTTTCGATCGCGGCAAGTTCGTCCGCCGAGAACGAAACTTCGAGAGCCCCTAGCGCCTCGCTCAGTTGGTCCCGCCGACGCGCGCCTACCAGCGGAATGACGTCCTTACCCCGAGAGAGAACCCACGCGACCGCAAGTTGAGCGACGCTGATTCCCTTCTGCTGGGCGATAGCGCGCAAACGCCCGACGAGCGCCTGATTGGCGAGCAGATTTTCGCCTTGAAAGCGCGGGAAGTGGGCGCGAATGTCGCCATGCTCGGCGCTTTCGGGATTTGGCGCGTGTCCGGTGAGCAGGCCGCGCGAGAAGACGCCGTAGGCCACGAGGCTGATGCCGAGTTCGCGCAGCGTCGGCAGGATGTCCGCTTCGACAGCACGCGAGACGATTGCGTACTCGATCTGCAAAGCCGTGATCGGATGGACTGCGTGGGCTCGGCGGATCGTCGCCGAAGACGCCTCGGAGATTCCGATATGGCGGACGTATCCGGCCTTCACCATTTCGGCGACCGCGCCAATCGTGTCTTCGATCGGGACATTGGGATCGACGCGCGTCGGCTGATAGAGATCGACGTAATCGGTGCCGAGGCGTTTCAGCGTGTAGGCGAGGAAATTCTTCACAGCGGCGGGGCGCGTGTCGATGCCAACGAAATTGCCTTGTGGAGCGCGCATGGCGCCGAACTTGACCGCGAGAAAGTAACTTTCGCGCTGGCGGCCAGCGAGCGCCTTCTGCAGGAGAAGTTCATTGTGCCCCATGCCGTAGAAATCAGCGGTATCGAGCATGGTGACGCCCGCATCAAGAGCGGCGTGGACCGTCGCGATGCTCTCTTTTTCATCCGCGACGCCGTACGTTCCCGACATACCCATGCAACCGAGGCCGATCGCGGACACGATCGGACCGCTTCGTCCTAGTTGCCGCGTTTCGATAGGCATGCTCTTTCTCCGGGTCGCCGAATTCGGTTCGGTGTTACCGCCTCATGAGCAGATGAAGCTCGGGCGGAATCGGCACGACATCGATCGACACGTTGACGCACGCCGGCTTGCCGCTCGCGAATGCGGCCTTGATCGCAGGGCCGAGGTCCTTGATTTCGGTGACGCGCTGGGCGTGGCATCCGAATGCGGCGGCCACTTCGTGATAATTCGCGTCGCGAAGCTCCGTGCCGATCAGACGGCTCGGCCCAGAAACAATTTCCTGGAAGTGCTGCGAGGCCGCCCAGCTGTGGTTGTTCATGACAACCGCGACGATGGGGAGTTTGTGACGGACCATCGTGTCGAATTCCGCGATGGTGAAGCCGATGGCGCCATCGCCGACGAGGCACAACACGGGCCGCTTCGGATTAGCGACCTGGGCGCCGAGCGCGAGACCCAGGCCGAAGCCGACTGCGCCAAGAAAACCGTGAGTGATGTAGCCGCCCGGGCGATTCTGGTGAATCACTTCGTTCATCCAGTGATAAGCCTCGGCACCGTCGCCGACGATGATGGTATCCTCGCTGATGTTTCCGACGATCGCCGAGACGGCCTGTAACGGATGGATCGGAGGCGCCGGACGGTCCATATCTTTCTGCAGGCTCTTGCAGCGTTCCGTTTTGGCGTCGCGAATCGTCTGTTGCCATTTCTTGTGATCGGGCCAGCGCTGCGCCTTTGCCTGTACGTTGAGCGCGCGCAACGTTTCGCGCGGGTCGGCGACGATCGGGACCGCGACCTGTCTTAAGCGGCCGATCTCTTTCGGATCGATTTCGACGTGAATGATCTTCGCAGCCGTTGGGACGAGCACGTCGCTCGCGCCAAGCGTGAAAAGGCCAAAGCGCACGCCGAGAGCGAGGACCACGTCCGGCCGCTGATCGGGCGCGGATAAGTCGGCCATCTTGTGGAACGTGCCGCCATAGAGCGGATGATTGCTGGGCAGCAAACCGTGCGCCTGGAAATCCGAAAAAACGGGAATGCCAGTGGTCTCGACGAAATCGCGAAGCTCCTGCTGGCTCACGCCGGACATGTACGCGCCTGCGCCCGCCATGATCACGGGACGCGAAGCGCTTGCGAGCAGGCTGATGGCTTCTTCGATCGCTTTGCTCTGCGGCGCGGAGATCGACGAAGGATCGAGAAGGACTTTGTCGGGAATGGCGACGGACGTTTCATCAACCTGGGCGCCCAGCACGTCGGCGGGCAGGTCGAGAAGCACGGGACCCGTAGGTCCTGACGTGGCGAGGCGGATCGCTTCGGCGACGAGGCGCGGAATGTCCTGGGTGACAGTGATTCGGTGCGCCCACTTGGTGATGGGCGTCGCGACGCCCACCTGATCGAGACCAGCCTGGAGCGTGTTGGTTTCCGCGTCGCGCAGGCCCGCCGAACCGCTGAGATAGAGGACGGGCGTGCGGTCGAGATAGGCATTCGCGATCGAGGTGATGACGTTCGTAAATCCGGGACCCGCCGTCACCATGGCCACGCCGAGGCCCCGCGTCGAGCGCGCATAACCTTCGGCTGCATGGCCGGCTGCTACTTCATGGCGAGTGTCGGTGATTGGAATGTGATGATCGCGGCACGATTGAAAAATCGTTTCGAGATGCGCGCCGTGCAGGCCAAAAATATTCGTGACGTTCGCTCGCATTAAAGTGCGAACGAGAAGTTCCCCACCCGTGACCATACTCATGTGCGAGCACCTCGATTCATGCTTTTTGTGGTCCGCGCGATTCGCCGGGCAGACGCCCGCAGATTATAACGAGACGCAGCGGGAGTTCTAGCTGGTTTGGTAAGGACCCGCCTTGGCGATTCGAAAACTGATGCGAGGATCGAGCCCTCGTTCGACACAAGGCGAAATCGCTGCGGCCACCGAGCAATGGAAGACCCTTCTCACCGTATCGAGGAAAGCGAGGACTGCGGGCGACCTTTCGTTCCTGCGCCGCGCGACGTGCACCTCGACTTTTGCATCGGGCTCGTCGAACGGGATTGCCACCACTTGGCTGTCGGCTGCCGGAGAGCAGCAAGGCTCGTCGGGCATGATGGAAATTCCCTTGCGCGATGCCACGAGAAGCGTCTGGATGTCGTTGTGAGGCGCAGGATCGGTCGATACATGAATGATCTTCACGAGGACGCCCGCCTTGGCGCACAACTCGATCGTCTTATCGTATATCCCGACGGGGGGGCGGCAGTCAGGGACCAGCAATGATTCCCCGGCAAGGTCTCTCACTCGGATAGCCTTATGTTTTGCCAGCGGGCTGTCCTTACTCACATGGATGACGAACCTTTCCTCAAACAAGGGCTCGGAAATCAATTCAGACCGAACCGGCGGCCGCAAGAACCCGACGTCAATGGTTCCTTCGAGCAGCGCCTCGCTCTGAAAAACTGAATAAACGGCGCTGGACGAAACTTCGACCGCAGGAAAGCGGTTGGAGTGCTCGACCAAGACGCGACTGATCTTTTCGCCCAAACCCAAGCCGACACCGATCTTGACCACGCCGGCTTCGCCCTTCTTGGCGAGGCGGACGCTGTCGCACGCATGCGAAGTCTGAGCTACCAGAACTTTCGCCTCGCGCAAGAGCAACTGGCCGGCGTCGGTTAGCACCACGTGACGGCGGTCACGAACGAACAGTTGAACGTCGAGTTCTTCTTCCAATTGGCGGATCTGCCGGCTGAGAGGCGGCACGGTGACATGCAGGTGCTCGGCTGCCTTCGAAAAACTAAGGCGCTCGGCAACCGCGATGAAATATCGCAATTGACGCAGTTCCATTGGACCACCACCCTTTGGGGAACCTTATATTCCGAATCGGTAACAGAAGCAATCAAATAAGCAATGGACAAGCTGGCCCAATTCGGTAATTAGTGTGTCCATTCGCCGGGGGTCGGTTACCGGTCTCAGGCCAAAAACAGTGCGGGGTACGCATTTAATTCCAGCGATTAGTGGGCTCTGCGTTGCCGTAACACGGCCAAGTCCAGCAATCAAAACAAATCGGGCGGGGGGCGTCATGGACACACGGTTCGCAGCACGAAAGTTTGTGGGCTCGCTTTTCGTTTCCTTGGTGGGGCTGTTTCTGTGCGCCTCGCTGGCTCACGCGCAGGCGGTCGCCGGAAATATTTCCGGAACGGTGACGGACGCCAGCGGCGCCGCGATCGTCGGCGCCCAGGTAGTTGTGACAAATACGGGCACGGGCGTTGCCCTCACGACTACCTCGAACGATCAAGGCCGGTATAACGCGCCCGACCTCATCGTCGGCACGTATCAGGTGCAGGCCACCAAGGTAGGCTTTCAGACGGTCGTGCAGGCGAATGTCACCCTCACGGTCGGCAGTCAGCTCGTGGTCAATCTCTCGCTGCCGGTCGGCCGAGTCCAGGAAACCGTCACGGTCGAAACGGCTGTCTCTCAGGTCGAAACGCAATCGACCGCAATCTCTTCGCTCGTAGATCAGACGCAGATGACGGAACTGCCTCTGAACGGGCGCAACTTCGAGCAGTTGCTCACTCTCGCGACCGGTATCACGCCCACAGGCGGCGGAACGACCACACTTTATGGGACGGGCCCGGGTTTTTCCATCGCCGGATCTAGAACCGAAGGCGAGGAATTTTTGCTGGAC